>JAGTSG010000003.1 GCA_018261655.1 Pseudomonadota bacterium
GCCGGCGATCGGGTCGCTCGGCTTGAGGTTCTCGATCATGCCGAGGTAGCCGCAGGCGAGCGACGCGGCGATCGCCAGGTAGGGATTCGCGTCCGCGCCGCCCAGGCGGTTCTCCACGCGGCGGTTCTCGGGCGACGAGGTCGGCACACGCAACCCGGCCGTGCGGTTGTCGTAGCCCCACTGCACGTTGATCGGCGCCATGTTGTAGCGCGTGATGCGCCGGTAGCTGTTGACGTTCGGCGCGAACAGCGACATCGCGGCGGGCAGGTACTTCTGCAACCCGGCGATGTGGGCGAAGAAGAGCTGCGAGGGACCGCCCTCCGCGGTGCTGAACACGTTCTGGCCGGTCTTGCTGTCCACCACGCTCTGGTGGATGTGCATGGCGCTGCCGGGCTGGTCGGCCATCGGCTTGGCCATGAACGTCGCGTACATCTTGTGGCGCAGCGCCGCCTCGCGCGCCGTGCGCTTGAACAGGAAGGCCTGGTCCGCGAGGTCGATCGGGTCGCCGTGGATGAGGTTGATCTCCATCTGCGCCGCGCCGTCCTCGTGGATCAGCGTGTCGATGTCGATGTTCTGCGCCTCGCAGAAGGCATAGATGTCGTCGAACAGCGGGTCGAACTCGTTGACCGCCGCGATGCTGTAGGACTGGCGGCCGGTCTCGGGCCGGCCCGAGCGCCCGACCGGCGGCTTGAGCGGATAGTCAGAGTCCGTGTTGGGATCGACCAGGAAGAACTCGAGTTCCGGGGCGACCACCGGCTTCCAGCCGCGCGCCGCGTACAGCTCGAGCACGCGCCGCAATACGTAGCGCGGCGACATCGGCACGACGCGCCCGTCGTCGTAGAAGCAGTCGTGGATGACCTGGGCCGTCGGCTCGGCCGCCCAGGGAACGACCCGCATGGTGCTGGCGTCGCCCACGAGGTCGATGTCGATCTCCGACTGGTTGATGACGCTGTCGTCCTCGGGCCACTCGCCGGTGACGGTCTGCAGGAAGATGCCCTCCGGCAGCCGCATGCCCTCGTCCTCCGCGTACTTCTCGGCCGGCATGATCTTGCCGCGCGCGACGCCGGCCATGTCCGGGATGATCGCCTCGACTTCGGAAATCGCGTGGTCACGCAGGAATTGCTGGATGGTGCTCATGGGTCACTGCCTTGCTGCGCGCCGCCGGGCGGCGTCTCCGAACGCCCCGAACAGCACGCGTGAAAACGGGTTGTTCATTGCCTTCCATTCCGGGTGCCATTGCACCGCGATGGCGAACGCCGGCGCGCCGGCGACCCGGAAGGCCTCGATCACGCCGTCGCCGGCGACGGCCTCGACGGCCAGGCCGGCGCCGAGCCGCTGCACCCCCTGGGAGTGCAGCGAGTTGACGCGGATGCGCGGCTCGCCGGCGAGCTGGCGCAGCTGCCCGCCCTCGACGAGGTCCACGTCGTGCGCGGGCCCGTACTGTTCATCGAGCGGCGCGTCCTTGTCCTCGCGATGGTCCTGGTGACCGGGCACCTCCTGCAGCTTCTGCCAGAGCGAGCCGCCGAAGGCGACGTTCATCTCCTGGAAGCCCCGGCAGATCCCGAGGACCGGCAGGCCGGCGGCGATCGCCGCGGGAATCATCGGCAGCGTCGTCGAATCGCGCTGCGGGTCGTGCCAGGTGTCCGGGTCCGACGGCGGGCCCTGGTAGCGGTGCGGCTCCACGTTCGAGGGGCTCCCGGTGAACAGGATGCCGTCGAAGCTGTCCAGCCATTCCCCGAGGTGCTGCTCGCCCAGCGCCGGGACGAGCACCGGTACCGCATCGGCGGCCTCGGCCACGGCTGCAATGTACTTTTCGCCGACGCAGTGAAACCAGTGCGGACCCAGCAGGCGTCGGTCTGCCGGGATCCCGATGACGGGCTTGCGCGAACGCATGCTGTTGATTCTGAACGGCTCTGAGGCCGTTCCCTCGGTGATCGCAGGCTATTCTGGCACACTCCGGGGGGCTTCTGCTGCGGCGGCGGCCGTTGCCATCAGGCGGACGGCCAGGGCCCGCGCCGCCAACCGCACAGGCACCTTGCCGGCGCTTCGTGACCCTGCGTATCCTGCGCCACCAGCCCCTCCCCGCCGGCGCCTTCGCGGCCTATTGGAGTCCCATGTCGTTGATCCGCGAGGGTTTTGATAACGCGGAGAGCTTCATCGCTGCCCACCCGGAGGTGCGCTGCGTCGACCTGTTGCTGCCGGACATGAACGGCATCCTGCGCGGCAAGCGGGTCGAGATCGGCGAACTGCGGCAGGTCTACGACAAGGGCCTGCTGCTGCCGGGATCGATGTTCGCCCTCGACGCGCTCGGCGGCACCGTCCAGGCCACCCGCCTCGGCTTCGACGAAGGCGACGCGGACCGGCCGTGCCTGCCGGTCCCGGGCAGCCTGCATCCCTGCCCGTGGCTCGGGCCCGAAGTCGCCCAGCTGCAGGTACAGATGTTCGAGCACGACGGCAGCCCGTTCTTCGGGGACCCGCGCCACCTGCTCGGCAGGATGGTGGAACGCCTTCGCGCCCGCGGCCTCAACCCCGTGGTGGCGGTCGAGCTCGAGTTCTATTTCGTGGACCGGCAGCGCACCCCCGAGGGCCATGCACAACCTCCCCCCTCGCCGCTGACCGGCCGGCGCGAGCACCGCACGCAGATCAACTCGATGATCGACCTCGACTCGGTCTCGCACATCCTGCGCGAGATCGTCGACACCTGCCGCGCGCAGGACGTCCCGGGCGGAACGGCGCTGGCCGAGTACGGACCCAGCCAGTGGGAGGTCAACCTCCGCCACGTCGCCGATGCGCAGGTGGCCTGCGACCACGCCGTCCGCCTCAAGCGCATCGTGAAGGGCGTCGCGCTGCGGCATGGCGTCGAGGCGACGTTCATGGCCAAGCCCTACCGCGACATGGCCGGCAGCGGCACGCACGTTCACGTCAGCCTCGTGGGACCGGAGGGCCGGAATGCCTTCGCCTCCGACGGGAGCACCGACAATCCGTTGCTCCGTCGGGCGGTCGCCGGCCTGCTCGCGAGCATGGCGGGCTCGATGGCCGTGTTTGCCCCGAACGCGAATTCCTACCGGCGCCTGCGGCCGGAAGCCTACGTGCCCCTGCACCCGACCTGGGCGTACAACAACCGGGGCGTTGCGGTGCGCGTGCCTTTCTCCGGCGCAGCCGACCGGCGGATCGAGCACCGGGTCGCGGGCGCCGACGTCAATCCCTACCTGTTCACGGCCGCGGTGCTGGCGGGAATGCTGTACGGCATCGAGGACTCGCTCGAGCCGCCGCCCCCGCTCGAGGGAAACGCGTACACGCAGACGCTGGACGCGGAGCCCCTGCCCATCGACTGGGCCGAGGCCATCCGCCGCTTCGAGTCGAGCGCCGTGATGCGCCGCTACTTCGGCGACCGATTCGTGGACCACTATGCGACGCTGAAGCGCGGCGAACTCGAGGACTTCGGGTCGTACGTCTCGCCGCTCGAATACGCGTGGTACCTGGCCCCGCTATGACCCTCGGCGAAAAGAACATCCACAATTACTACACGGAGTCGGCCCCGGCCGTACCGCGCCGCGCGGCGCTGCAGGGCGAGCAGTCCTTCGACGTGGCCGTCGTGGGCGGCGGCATCGCAGGCTGCTCGACCGCGCTGCACCTGGCCGAGCGCGGCTACAAGGTCGCCCTGCTGGAGTCCCGGTGCATCGGCTTCGGCGCGTCGGGCCGTTCCGGCGCGCAGCTGATCTTTGGCTACGCCTGCGGCCAGCACAGGATCGAGAAGCTGGCCGGGCGCGACGCCGGCCGGGTGCTGTGGCAGGTGACGGCGGACGGGCTCGACCTGGTGCGTGAGGTGGTCAACCGGCACGGCATCGACTGCGAGCTGTCCTGGGGACAGCTCCACGTGGCCGTCAAGGAGCGCCAGCGGCGCGACCTCGAGGAGGAATGCGAATCCCTGGCGCGTGACTACGGCTACCGCTCGGTGCGCTTCCTGGAACGTCCGGAAGTCGAGTCGCTGCTGGCCACCAAGCGCTATTGCGCGGCGCTGCACGATGCCAACAGCGGCCACTGCCATCCGCTCAAGTACGTGCGCGGCCTGGCGGGTGCTGCCGAACGGTCCGGCGCGACCCTCTTCGAGTCCACGCCGGTGACGCGCATCGAGCGCGGGCCGGTGGCCACGCTGCACACGCCGCAGGGACGCGTGCGGGCGAAGTTCGTGGCGCTCGCCGGCAACACTTACCTCGAGGGGCTCGTTCGCGAACTGCAGCGCAAGATCATGGCCGTCGGCACCTATATCGTCGCGACCGAGCCGCTCGGTCGCGAGCGGGCCGAGTCGCTCATCCGCGACAACCTGGCCGTGGCCGACGTCAACTTCGTGCTCGACTATTTCCGGCTGTCGCGCGACCACCGCCTGCTCTTCGGCGGCCGGGTGAGCTATTCGGGCCTCGATCCGCTGGGCACGGAACGCGCCACGCGGGCGCGGATGCTCAAGGTGTTCCCCCAGCTCGCGGATGTGCGGATCGACTACGCCTGGGGCGGTTACGTGGACATCACCGTCAACCGCGCCCCGCACTTCGGCCGGCTCGGTTCCAACGTCTACTTCCTGCAGGGCTTCTCCGGCCACGGCATGGCGCTGACCGGGGTGGCCGGCAAGCTCGTCGCGGATGCGATCGCGGGGCAGGCCGAGCGCTTCGACCTGTTCGAGCGCATCCCGCACATGGACTTCCCCGGCGGCATGGCGCTGAGGCGCCCGGCCCTCGTGCTCGGCATGCTCTGGTACAGGATGCGCGACCTGCTGTAGCCGGCCCGGCAAACCGTGCACCGGCCGGGCACGACGTACACTGTGCGCCTGGCCCGGACGAACCGCAGGGAATGCCGCATGTCACCCACTCGTTTGCCCCTCCTGACCGGCAGCGTCTTGCTGGGCGCGATGGCCTCGGCAGCGCTTGCAGATCCACCGCAACCAGCGGCCCCTCCCGACCGCCCGCGCATCGGCCTGGTGCTCGGCGGCGGCGGCGCCATGGGCGCCGCGCACATCGGCGTGATCAAGGTGCTCGAGCAGCTGCGCGTGCCGGTGGACTGCATCGCGGGCACCAGCATGGGCGCGCTGGTCGGCGGCGCCTACGCGAGCGGCATGTCGGCCGCCGAGCTCGAGCGCTTCGTCACCTCGATCGACTGGCAGGGCGTCTTCGGCACGCAGCAGGTCCGGAGCTTCCAGCCGGTGAGCGTCAAGCGCGAGAACGAGACCGTCTCCAACAAGCTCGAGTTCGGCCTCGGTGAGGATGGCCTGATCGCACCGGGCGGCCTGATCGAGACGCAGCAGATCGAGTCCACCATCCGCAACATGGTGTTCAGCCAGGCGGGGGTCACGGACTTCGACCGGCTGCCGATCCCTTTCCGCGCGGTGGCCACCGACCTGAAATCCGGCAGGATGGTGGTCTTCGACTCCGGCGAGCTGCCGGTCGTGCTGCGGGCCAGCATGTCCGTACCCGGCGCCTTTGCGCCGCTCGAACTCGGCGACTGGCTGCTGGTGGATGGCGGCATCACCCGCAACCTGCCGGTGGACGTCGCGCGCGAGTCCTGCGCCGACGTGGTCATCGCGGTGTCCGTGGACACCCCGGAGCCGACGGTGCAGGAGATGAAGTCGGCCACCGGCGCGGTCGGTCGCATGGTGGACATCCTCATCGAGAGCAACGAGGACGCGTCGATGGCCTCCCTCGGCGAGGACGACGTGGGCCTCGGCATCGTGCTGCAGGACGTGGGTTCGATGGACTTCATGAAGGCCAGGGAGGCGATCACCCAGGGCGAACGGGCTGCTTGGCAGATCGCCTCGCAACTGGGACGGCTGTCCGTGCCGGACGCCGACTACTCGAGCTGGAAGTCGGCCGTGCGCGCTGCAGCGGGGGTGCCTGCCCAGCGCATGGTGGCCGGCGTCCGCTTCGAAGGCGTGGACGAGGACACCGCGGCCTGGCTGTCCTCGCTGATACGGACCGAGCCCGGGGAACCGCTCGACGAGACACAGATTGCCGAGGATGCGCTGCGCATCTACGCCTCCGGGCAGTACGAGTCGGTCGCCCACCGGGTCGAGGGCGACAGGCCTGCCACGGTCGTCTTCACCCCGGTGCTGAAGTCCTGGGGACCCAGCTTCCTCGCCTTCGACTACGGCATCGAGGCGGGTTCGGGATCGAGGGCGGAGGTGGTGGTCAACGCCCTCGTGCGCCGGACGTGGCCCGATACGGGCGGGGCCGAGTGGCGCGGTCTCGCGCAGCTCGGCGCCGAGAGCAAGCTTGAAACCGACCTGCGGGTGCCCCTCGGTGCCACGCGGCGGACTTTCGTCATGCCGAGGCTGGCGTGGATGTCGGAACTCGAGGACTTCTTCCTGGACGGTTCGCGCATCGCGACCTACGAGTTCCGTAATACCCGCGGCGAGCTGCGCTTCGGCGTGGAGATGGGGACCTGGGGCGAAGTCCAGGCCGGCGTCTTCCGGCGCCAGGACGACACCGTCCTGAACATCGGCGTGCCGCAGCTGCCCGAGGAGAAGGGCTACGACGACGGCGGCTACCTCTTCGAGTTCGAGCGGGACACCCGGGACTCGGATGTCTGGGCCACCCGGGGCTCGCGGCAGCGTCTCGAGGTGATCGTCTCGGAACCCGCGCTGGGCGCGACCGACGCCTACGAGACGGCCTTGATCGAGTGGAACGAGTCAGGTGTCTGGCGCCGGAATGCCCTCTTCTTCGCCGACTTCGCCGGCGGCACCGCCTTTGGGGGTTCGCCGGCCTTGCAGCAGTCGTTCCGCCTGGGCGGGCCGGGACAGCTCTCGGCCCTGCAGCGGGGCGAGCTGCGCGGCACCGACTTCGTCTACACGCGCCTCGGCTTCGGCTGGCGCGTGCCGGGACTCGACTCGTTGCTCGGCATGACGCTGTTCGCCGGCGCGGCCTTCGAGGCGGGCGCGATGTGGACCCGGGTCCTCGGCGAGGACCCGGACGATACGCGCCTCGGCGGCCAGCTGTTCCTCGGTGGAAACACGCCTTTCGGGCCAGTCACCGGCTCGTTCGGCTTCGGCGAGTCCGGCGACTACGCGGTGTTCATCGGCATCGGCCGGCCGGTGCGCGGCCGGTGGCGTTGAGTGGCTGGATGCGGGCGGGCCGTCCCGCTGGTCGTGGCGCGTCAGCCTGGCGGCAACCGCGAGACGAAGTCACTCACCGCCTCCAGGTCGGCGTCGGAGTAGGCCTTGATCGCCTGGACCATCTCGGGGTTGGAGTTGCCCCGTTCGCCGTTGCGAATGGCCCTGGCCTCCCGCAGCAGGTACAGGTAGTGCTGGCCGGAGAGGCGCGGGTAGAACCTCGCCGCGGCACCCTTGCCGAACTCGCCGTGGCAGGTTGCGCAGTCGCGCGCGTAGAGCTGCCCGCCCCGCTCGATGTCGTCGCCCGGGCCCCTGCCATTGTCCGGGGTGACCGGCTGCGCTGCCAGGTAAGCCGCAATGTCGGCGATGTCCTGTGCCCCGATCACGTCCGCGCCCGAGAACGGCACCATCTTGTGGTTGGTGCGGCGTCCGGCGCGGATGTCGGTGATCTGCTTGATCAGGACCGGGGCGTGTTGCCCTGCAAGCCGCGGGTAGCTTCCGTTGACGCGCCCGGCGCCGCCATTCCGATGGCAGCCCTCGCAGACCTCGAACGTGATCGCCCCTCTCGCGGCATCACCGGCAGCGCCCAGTGCCTGCAGCTTCTCGCCTTCCATCTCGTTCCAGACCTGGCCGCCGTGCCCGGACTCCTCGGCCCGTGGCGGCGGCCCGGACTCCGCACACGAGGCGAGGACCGGCAGCGCCAGCAGCGACACCACGAGCAGACGGGTCTTCATCGGCACCTCTCGCAGCCGGTCGTTGCCGGCCGCTCACAGTCCGGCGATGTACTCGGCCACGGCCCGGATCTCTTCATCCGTCAGCCGCTCGCTGATCCGCCGCATGAGTCCGCCCTTGTCGTTGGCGCGCTGGCCGGACCTGAAGTCGAGCATCTCCTGGATGGTGTAGGCCTGGTGCTGCCCTGCAAGGCGGGGATAGCGCACGTTTCCCTCGCCCTGCAGCTGATGACAGGCTTCGCAGCCCGGCACGCCGGCGCCCTCATTGCCGTCCTCATAGATCCTGCGGCCCGCTTCGGCCAGTTCCGGATCCAGTACGACGCCCGGGCCCGGCACCTGGGCCGCGTAATAGGCTGCCAGCTCCTTGATGTCGCGTGCCTTGACCTGCGACAAGAACGGCTCCATGACCTCGTTGCGGCGCCGTCCTTCCAGGAAGTCGGCCAGCTGCTTCTCCAGGTAGGTCGCCTGCTGGCCGGCCAGTTTCGGAAACTGCGGCACCACGCTGTTGCCGTCGGACATGTGGCAGGCCTGGCAGACCGTGGTGGCCAGGGTCTCGACCGGATCCGGCGCGGCCAGCGCCGGGGCGGCGCAGGCCAGCGGCACGGCCATGAACCAGGAAGCGCCCCGGCCACGCCGGTCGCGCCGCCCGAACCACGCCTCGCCCCGCCTCGCTGCGCTCATCGGTGCCCCGGTCACGACAGGATGCAATACGGTACGCGGGTGATCCGGGGGAGATCCAGCGCTTTCACGGGCAGGAGGCGCAAGGACCGCCTGCGGACGCGTGGCCGCGCCAGGCGCACGCGCCGGCCCCGGCTCCGCGGCCCGGCTGCTAATTCCTTCGCGGCGCCTGCGCAAGGATGCGCGCCATCAGCGCCGGATCGTCGGGCAAGAGCCTGGCCGCAGGGAGGCGCACCAGCAGTTCCGCCCATTGTGGCTCCTTCGCCAGCACGCTCGCGAAGATCGGCATCGCCTCGGCCTCGCGCCCGATCGATGCGAGCGTGACCGCCTGCCAGAAGGGCAGCTCGAGGACCTCCGGCGCGAGCCCCGCCGCGCGCGCGTACTGTTGCAGCGCGTCATCGACCGCGTTCGAAGCCATCAGCTCGTCGCCGCGGTTGGCGTGGTTGTACGCGCGCTGCAGTCGCACGAGCCGCCGCAGTTCCTGCAACGGCTGCGGATGATCGTCCACCCGCAGGTCGAACACCCGGTCTGCCCCCGCCCACGGCCGCCCGGTGGACTGCCCCTTCACGACCAGGAGCGCCGCCGACTGCCGTCCGCGGACGTCGCCGCCGGCCGCTTCGCCGGCCTCGAGCGCCGCCAGCATGCGCTCGGCGAGATCGCCGCCCGCCTTCTCAAAGGCCTCCGCCATCGCCGGCCAGACACGATCGTTGGCCATCATGTTGGCCTGCACCGAGTACTGCGCCCCGACGCGCTGGCCCGCATGCTGGATGCAGGTCTTGCCGGTATGCGCGGCCACGCGCCCCTGGGCATCGACGATGGCCACCTGCCGCACGTCCCGCTGCGGGTCCGCCTCGACCAGGGATTGCAGCGCGTCCGGCGCGGCCTTGCCCTCCTTCAACAGTGCCAGCGAGCGCAGGCCGTAGCCGGGATCGACGAACGACTGCGTCGCGATCGCCCCGACCCCTGCTTCCGCCCAGGTGACGATCGAGCCGACCGAGAACCAGTGCGACTGCACGGCCACGCCCATCTCCCCGGTGCTGGCGTCACGGGCGACGATGGAATACGTGTGGACGAGTGGATCCGCCAGCGCGTTGCTGCCGATGACCGTCGACAGGACCATTGCGCCGGCCTTCGAGACCTTGCTCATGGACATTGCCCTGACCCCGTGAATTCCGCGAGATGAACTGGACCGTGGTCGGTGGACCCGCGTTCAGCGCGGCCGCAGCCGTCTCAGCGCCTCCAGCACCGGCACTGCCGCAGGCTCCTCCAGCAGGGACTCTACACCGACGCTCAGCTTGCGCTGCCAGTTGGCGTACTCGCTGCACGTGCCCGGCACGTTGACCGGGTCCGTCATGCCCAGCAGGTCCTCGGCCTGCACCGCAACGAGCGCGGAGGCCGTCGAGGCCAGGAAAGCATATACGGCCGCGGCGAAATCCGGCTCGAAGCGATCGACCGGCCAGCGCGGACGCACGCCGGCCTCCGCCATGGCGTCCACGAGACGCTGGCGGTCGAGCTCGCGCTCCGCGAACAGCCTGCCGAGGTCCTGCCCCTCCGGGTACATGCCGAGCTGCGCGCGCAACTCGATGTCGCTGCCTTCCCACCAGGCGCGCAGGCTCGGCAGGTCGTGGGTGGTCACCGAGGCCAGCACGTCGGGGCGCCAGTCCGCCGGCGACTTGAAGCCGCCCGCGGCATCCCGCTCGAAGTAGAGCACGGTGTATCCATAGACCCCGCTGTCGGCCATGGCCCGGCCGACCTCGGCCGGTACGGTGCCGAGGTCCTCGCCGATGACCAGGCAGCCATTGCAGCGGCTCTCCGTGGCCACCGCGTCGAAGAGCCGCCCGACCGGGTAGTGGACGTAGCCGCCCTCGCTCGCGGCAAAGCCCCGCGGGACCCACCACAGCCGGTACAGCGACATGACGTGGTCGAGCCGCAGCGCGCCGAAGTGCCGCATGTTGTCGCGCATCATCCGCGCGAATCCGCGAGCCTCGTCGCGCGACATCACCCGGGGATCCGGCGGGGCCAGTCCCCAGTCCTGGCCCTTGAGCGCCAGCGCGTCCGGCGGCGCGCCGATGCTGGCGCCCTCGCAGTACGCCGCGCGGTTCGACCAGGTCTCGGAGCCGCCTGGGTCCGAGCCCACGGCATAGTCGCCGTAGAGGCCGATCCGCATGCCGGCCTCGAGGGCCACGCGCTGCGCGCCGGCCAGCTGGCTTTCCGCGATCCACTGCAGCCAGGCGTGAAACTCGACTTCCTCCGCGGCGTCATGCGCGAACGCGGCGACCGCCGTCGAGTCGGGGTCCTGGTAGCGCTCGGGCCAGCTCGGCCAGCCTCCCAGCGCGTCGTGCGTCGCGCGCATCTCCGCGTCCAGCGCCTCGAACAGGGCATGGCGTCCGACCGTGTCCGCCCGCTCCGCGAGGAACTCCCGGAACGCGCGGGCGCGTGGCGTTCCACCGGCCACTTCCGCCGTCCGGAACCGCTGGTGGAGCCGGCGAAGGACCGGGAGCTTGCAGCGCGCGACGCCCGGGTAGTCCACGAGGTCGAGGGCGCGCAGCCGCGCCAGTTCCTGCTGGAAGGCCGGCGCCGCGATCGCCGCCTGCGCCTCGGGGCAGTCCACGAGGTCCGGCACCGCGTCGATCGCGATGTTGAGGACGTTGAGGCAATGGCGTGTCGAGGGACTGTACGGGCTGCACTGCGCGGGGTCGGCGGCGAACAGCGCGTGCAGCGGGTTCAGGCCGATGAAGTCCGCGCCCCGCGCCGCCGCGGCGCGCGCAAGCTGCGCCAGGTCGCCGAAGTCCCCCACGCCCCAGTTCGACCTGGAGCGCAGGGTGTAGAGCTGCACGCACAGGCCCCAGGGCCGGGCGCCCGCCGCGAGGAACTCCGGCCTGTGACAGCGCGAGGGCGTCGTGACGTCGCGCGGGGGCCTGCCGGCCGCTTCCTCCAGCGCCGCCGCAACCGCGGCGGCGTCCTCGACGTCGATGCCCATCGCCGCGAGGATGGCCGCGCGGGTGCGCAGGCTCACCTCGCGCGGCTCGCCCCGGAAGTCGAGGTAGCTGTGTCCGAGCCCGCGCGCCTGGGCGAGGGCCGTCAGGTCCTTGTGGATCATCCGATGCGCTCCAGCACGACGAGGCTGCGGCCGCGCAGCCTCATCGGGTGTTCGGTCGCGGGCCCGTCCGCAGGTTGGCCGGGCGACGCCGTATCGAGGCAGGCCCGCCAGCGGCCGGGTACGTCGCCAGGCAGGCGGAATTCGATGTCCTCGATTCCGGCATGGAGGACCACCATCAGGTCGCCGGGCTGGTCCTCCGCGGCGCCGAGCAGCACGCCTAGGCAGCGCAGTCCCTCGTCGGCCCAGTCGTCTCCCAGCATGTCGCGGCCCGCGGGGTGCAGCCAGCGCACGTCCGGCTGGCGTCCCTCCCGCGGCGAGCCCTTGAAGAAGGTGTCGCGCCGCAGCTCCGGACGACGCAGCCGCAGCGCCGCCAGCGACCGGATGAAACCGCAGTTGTCATGACCCTGCGGCGCAGCTGCCGGGTCCCAGTCGAGCCAGCTGGTCTCGTTGTCCTGGCAATAGGCGTTGTTGTTGCCACCCTGGCTGCGCGCGAGCTCGTCGCCTGCCTGCAGCATGGGTACGCCCTGCGACAGCCACAGCGTCGCCAGGAGGTTGCGCATGTGCCGGGCGCGCGACTCGACGACGGCCGGATCGTCCGACGGACCCTCTACCCCGTGGTTGCAGCTCAGGTTGTCGCCGTGGCCGTCGCGGTTGCCCTCGAGGTTGGCCGCGTTGTGGCGATGGGCATAGCTGACGAGGTCCGCCAGCGTGTAGCCGTCGTGCGACGTGACGTAGTTGATGCTCGCCTGCGGGCGCCGCCCGCCGGCACGGAACAGGTCGCTCGAGCCCGCGAGGCGCTCGGCCAGCGCGGGGACGCGCCCGGGGTCGCCGCGCCAGAATGCGCGCACGGTGTCCCGGTACCGGTCGTTCCACTCGGACCAGCCGGCTGGGAATCCGCCGAGGTGGTAGCCGCCCGGCCCCAGGTCCCAGGGCTCGGCGATCAGCTTGACGTAGGACAGGATCGGGTCGGAGCGAATGGCGCCGAAGATCGCGGCATGGGGGTCGAAGCCCGCATGTCCACGTGCCAGCGCGGTGGCAAGGTCGAAGCGGAAGCCGTCCACGCCCATCTCGCGCGCCCAGTGGCGCAGGCACTCGAGGATCAGTTCACGGACCGCCGGATGGGTCGCGTTGACCGTGTTGCCGCAGCCGCTGTGGTTCTCGTACATGCGCGCGTCGCCGGGCGCCAGCCGGTAGTAGCTGGCGTTGTCGAGCCCCTTCATCGAGAGCGTGCGGCCGCCGGCGCCTGACTCGGCGGTGTGATTGAACACGACGTCGAGGATGACCTCTATGCCGCCGGCGTGCAGCGCGCGCACCATCTGCCTGAATTCGCCGACGGCGTCGCGGACGGCGTACTGCGGGGCCGGCGCGAACCACGCCAGCGGGTTGTAGCCCCAGTAGTTCTTCAGGCCCCGCTCGAGCAGGAACGGCTCGCTGACGAAGGCCTGGCAGGGCAGCAATTCGACCGACGTCACGCCGAGCGACCTGAGGTGGGCGATGACCGACGGCACCGTCAGTCCCAGGTACCTGCCCCGCCATTCGGGCGGCACGTCGGGATGGCGCTGCGTGAAGCCCCTGACGTGCAGCTCGTAGAGAACCGTGTCCCGCCAGGGCACCGCGGGAGCGCGCACGCCCTGCCAGTCGAAGGCCAGGTCGACGACGCACGACCTGGGCATGCACGAGGCCGTGTCGCCTGCGCGCGGGCCGCACTCCGGGTCATCGTCGAGCAGCGGCGAAGACCGCAGTGGTCCTTCGAGCGCACGTGCGGCGGGATCGACGAGCAGTCTCTCCGGGTTGAAGCGGTGGCCGTCGCGCAACGAGAACGGGCCGTGGGCGCGGAAACCATAGAGCGTTCCCGGCGCCGCCAGCGCAGCCGGCAGGAAGCCGTGCCAGACCATTCCGGTCCGCGCAGGAAGCGCGTGACGGCCGGTCTCGCGACCGCTGACTGCATCGAACAGGCAGACCTCGATGCGCTCCGCATGCGCGGAGAACACGGCGAAATTCACGCCTTCGCCCGTCCACCTCGCGCCGAGCGGCGCGGGCAGCCCGCGCGTCATGGGCGTTGCCGCTGCGCCCGGCGCCGATGACACCGTCGCATCCATGCCGCTCAGCCGCCCGCCTGCCGGTAGAAGACCGCCGCCAGCGGCGGCAGCGTCAGCGTCAGGCTAGCCGGAAATCCGTTCACGCCGTCCCCGGTGGACAGCCAGGGGGCCATCGGGTGCTCCGACCCGCCGTAGGCGCCGGCATCCGAGTTGAAGACGCAGCCGTAGGAGCCATGCGACTCGACACCGACGCGATAGTCCACGCGCGGCACCGGCGTCGCGTTGAACAGGCAGACCAGCAGCGGCTCGCCGGAACCGGGCCGCCCCCGCCGGAATCCCCAGACGCTCTCCGCCGCATTGTGCAGCTCGAGCCAGCCAAAACCCTGCGGGTCCCAGTCCGAGCCGTACAGTGCGACGGACTCGCGGTACAGGCGGTTGAGGTCGCGGAGGCAGCGCTGCAGGCCCGCATGCCCGGGATCGCCGAGCAGTCCCCAGTCCAGCGACTCGCCATCGCGCCACTCGTGGCGCTGGCCGAACTCGCCGCCCATGAACAGCAGCTTCTTGCCCGGGTGCGCGGTCATGTAGGCCAGCAGCGTGCGCAGGTTCGCGCGCTTCTGCCATTCGTCTCCGGGCATCTTCCCGAGCAGCGACCCCTTGCCGTGAACCACCTCGTCGTGCGATAGCGGCAGCATGAACCGCTCCGACCACGCGTACATGAAGGAGAAGGTAATCAAATGGTGCTCGTGCCTGCGGTAGATGGGGTCGAGCGAGAAGTAACGCAGGGTGTCGTTCATCCAGCCCATGTTCCACTTCATGCCGAAGCCGAGCCCGCCCTCTTCCAGGGGCCGCGTGACGCCGGGAAAGGCGGTCGACTCCTCGGCAATCGTCAGCACCCCGGGATGGTAGTGGCGCAGCGTGCCGTTCAGCTGCCGCAGGAAGTCGATGGCCTCGAGGTTCTCGCGTCCGCCATGGCGGTTTGGAACCCACTCGCCCGGCCCGCGGCTGTAATCGAGGTAGAGCATCGAAGCGACCGCGTCCACGCGCAGCCCGTCGAGGTGGTACTGGTCGAGCCAGTACAGGGCGTTGGCGACGAGGAAGTTGCGCACCTCATGCCGCCCGAAGTTGAAGATCTTGGTGCCCCAGTCCATGTGCTCGCCGAGCCGCGGGTCGGCGTGCTCGTAGAGCGCGGTGCCGTCGAAACCTGCCAGCCCGCTCTCGTCACGCGGGAAGTGCGCCGGGACCCAGTCGATGATCACGCCGAGCCCTGCCTGGTGGCAGCGGTCCACGAAGTACATCAGGTCCTGCGGCGACCCGAAACGCGCCGTCGGCGCGTAGTAGCCCGTGACCTGGTAGCCCCAGGACTCGTCCAGCGGGTGCTCGGACACGCCCATCAGCTCGATGTGGGTGTGGCCGAGATCCAGCACGTAGGGAACGAGCTCGTCGGCCGCCTCCCGCCAGTTCATGAACGGCGGATGCCGGCCCTCGCGCTTCCGCCACGAGGACAGGTGCAGCTCATAGGCGCTGACCGGGCGGCTCGCCGCGGCGCCGGTCGCGCGCGACTGCAGCCACTCGCCGTCGCCCCATTCGTAGCCGCCCAGGTCCGCGACCATCGAGCAGTTTCCGGGCCGCAGCTGCATGGCAAAACCATAGGGATCCGACTTCAGCAGCGTGCGGCCGTCCCGGGTCCGGATTTCGTACTTGTACGCCGCGCCGGGCCCGACGCCCGGGATGAACAGCTCCCAGACACCGCTGCCGCCGCGAGCCTGCATCGCCTGACGGCGGCCGTCCCAGAGGTTGAACTCCCCGACGACGCTGACGCGCTCCGCGTTCGGTGCCCAGACTGCAAAGCGCGTGCCGTCGAGGTCGTCGACCCGCCCCGGGTGGGCACCCAGCTTGAGGAAGATGCGATGGTGGTTGCCCTCGCCGAACAGGTACAGGTCGAAGTCGGACAGCTGCGGAGAAAAATAGTAAGGGTCATGGCGGCTCAGCTCGTGGCCGTCGGGGTACCTCACGCGCAGCCGGTACGGCGTCAGCGGCCGGCGGTACGGCAGCCGTCCCTCGAACAACCCGCCCGGATGGATCCGCCTGAGCGGACGGCCGTCGTCCGGGTCCTCGTCGTCCCAATGGACCGACACCGCCTCGGCACCGGGCTCGAGCACGCGCACGACGCAGGCCGGCCTGGCGCGGCGCTGCGGGTACTCGTGATAGCCGAGCGCCGACCGCGGCTCGCGATGGCGCGCCTCGACGAGCGCCACGGCCTCCGCCGCGGAAAGGCGGTGCCCGGGCTTCAGCGACAGGGTCCGGATGCGCCGCGTCTTCACAGTACCGGCCTGAGCCTCCAGATCCGCTCGGCGTACTCGCGAACGCTGCGGTCGCTCGAGAACCGCCCCACGGACAGGGCGTTGACCGCCGCGCAACGTGTCCAGGCGTCCGCGTCCGCGAACAGCGCGTCCACCCGGCGCTGCGCGTCCTCGTAGGCGTCGAAGTCGGCGAGCACGAGATACGGCTCGCCGTCGCCGAGCAGCCTGTTCACGACCTGCTTGGCGGCATCGACGTCGTCCGGCGTGAAGTACCCGGCATCCAGCATCTCGAGCGCCTGGGCGAGCTCCCCGCCGGCCACGGCGAATTCCTGCGGCACGTAGCGCCGGCGCAGCGACTTCGCGCCCTCGGCGTCGAGCCCGAAGATGACCATGTTGGCCGGCCCCACGCACTCGCGGATTTCGATGTTCGCGCCGTCGAGCGTGCCGATCGTCACGGCGCCGTTGAGCGCGAGCTTCATGTTGCCGGTACCCGAGGCCTCCATGCCCGCGGTCGAGATCTGCTGCGACAGGTCCGCCGCCGGCATGATCTGCTGGGCGAGCGACACGTCGTAGTCCGGCAGGAAGGCCACGCGCAGGCGTCCCGCGGTCAGCGGGTCGGCGTTGACGACGCGGGCGACCGAGTTGATGAGCCGGATGATCGCCTTGGCCATGGCGTAGCCGGGAGCCGCCTTGCCCGCGAACATCACGGTGCGCGGCACCGGGTCGGGCCGCCCCGCGCGTATCCGGTTGTAGCGGGTGATGACCGACAGCAGGTTGAGCACCTGCCGCTTGTACTCGTGGATGCGCTTCACCTGGACGTCGAACATCGAGTCCGGGTCGATGACGACGCCTGCGCGCTGCGCGACGACCGCCGCCAGCTGGCGCTTGTTGGCCTGCTTGACCTCGCGGAAGCGGCGCCTGAACTCCGGCTCGCCCGGCGCGTCGCGCAGGCGCTCGAGCTCCTCGAGGTCGTTCTCCCAGCCGTGGCCGAGCCGCTCCGTGAGCAGCGCGGAGAGCCCGGGGTTCGACTGCTTGAGCCAGCGGCGCACCGCGATGCCGTTGGTCACGTTGGTGAAGCGCTCGGGCAGCATCTCGGCGAAGTCGGCGAAGATCGTCTCGCGCATCAGGCCCGAGTGCAGCCGCGCCACGCCGTTGACGCGCCGGCTGCCGATCACGGCGAGGTGGGACATCCTGACCTGGCGGCCGGCGCCCTCGTCAATGATGGACATGCGACGCCGACGGTCATGGTCGCCCGGGAACCGCTCGCTCACCGTGTCGAGGAACTCGCGGTTGATGAGGTAGATGATCTGCAGGTGCCGCGGCAGCAGCTTCTCGAACATCGCCACCGGCCAGGTCTCGAGCGCCTCGGGCAGCAGCGTGTGGTTGGTGTAGCCGAACACCTCGGTGGCGATCTCGCGCGCCTGCCCCCAGTCCATGCCGTGTTCGTCCACCAGCAGCCGGATGAGTTCCGGGATCGCCAGCGCCGGGTGGGTGTCGTTCAGCTGGATCGCCACCGAGTCGGGCAGCCGCGCGAGGCCGCGCCCTTCGGCAAGGTGGCCGGCCAGCAGGTCCTGCAGGCTGGCGCTCACGAAAAAGTACTGCTGGCGGAGACGCAACTCGCGGCCCTGGGGCGTCGAGTCGTCGGGATAGAGCACGCGCGAGACGTTCTTCGCGCTGACCTGTTCCTCCACGGCGCCGGCATAGTTGCCGGCATTGAAGCGCTCGACGTGGAACGGCGTGATGCTGCGCCCGGACCAGAGCCGCAGGTGGTTCACGGTCGGGCTGCGGTTGCCCGGCACGAGGTGATCGAAGCCCACCGCCAGCAGGTCCGAAGTGCCGACCCAGCGGTGCCGTGTCCGCCCGTCGGCGCCGCGGTCGGCCTCGCAACGCCCGCCGAACTTCACCGTGTAGGAGGCGTCGCTGCGCGAGATCTCCCACGGGTTGCGCAGGCGCAGCCAGCTGCTCGCGAGCTCGCGCTGCCCGCCGTCCTCGCCGATCGTCTGCGTGAAGATGCCGTAGTCGTAGCGGATGCCGTAGCCGGTGGCCGGGTACTGCAGCGTCGCGAGCGAATCGAGGAAGCAGGCCGCGAGGCGCCCGAGCCCGCCGTTGCCGAGTCCCGGGTCGACCTCCAGCGCGGCGAGGGCGTCGAGGTCGAGACCGTACTCGGACAGCGCCCGCCGGGCCTCGAGCACGAGGTCGCCGTCCAGGCTCGACAAGGCGTTGACGAGCGAACGACCCGGCAGGAACTCGACCGACAGGTAACAGACGCGCTTGGCGTGGCTCGTCGCCACGCGGCGCTGCGTCGCCAGCCATCGGGCGGTCAGTTCCTCGCGGGCGGCCAGGGACAGCGCGTCGTAGAAGTCGCGCGGTGTCGCCGTCTGCGGGTCCTTGCCGAGGCTGCGCGTCAGGCGGTCCAGCAGCGCGCTGCGGAGGTTGCCTGCGGTCAGGGTGTTGCCGCTCCACAGCGGCGCATCGTTCGGGGCACCATGCATGAGACCGATACCTGCCTTAGTCGCCACCGCGAGGCGTGATCGCAAAGACGCTGCGTATCCCCGGCCGCCGCGAGAAATCCCGCGGCAGCGTCGCGGCGCTCCAGTCCTCGACTCCGACCTCACCCAGCCCGGCGGCATCCAGCCTGAAGCTCTGGAGGTTGCTCGAGAAGATCAGCATCCCCCCCGGCCCCAGCCGCGACAGCGCGGCACGGATCAGCCCCACGTGGTCCCGCTGGACGTCGAACTCGCGCTCCATCGACTTCGAATTGGAGAACGTCGGCGGGTCGAGCAGCACGAGGTCGAATCGCTGGCCGTCATCATACGACAGCCACGCGAGGCAATCCGCCCGTACAAGCGCATGCGCCGGACCCGCCAGGCCGTTCAGCGCGAGGTTGCGCTGCGCCCAATCGAGGTAGGTGCGGGACATGTCGACGGTCAGGGTGGCCGCGGCGCCGCCGGCCGCGGCGTAGCAGGTCGCGGTGCCGGTGTAGGCGAACAGGTTGAGGAAGCGCCGGCCGCGCGCCAGCTCACGGATGCGGGCGCGGACCAGCCGGTAGTCCAGGAACAGGCCGGTGTCGAGGTAGTCGGTGAAGTTGACCAGGAAGCGCAGGCCGCCTTCCGCCACCACGTCAAACTCGCCCCGCTCGGAGACCTTCCCGTACTGCGAGGCGCCTCGCTGTGGCCGGCGTGTCCTCATGAAGGTCCGGTCCGGAGCGACGCCGGTGACTTCCGACAGCACCGACAGCGCCTCCTCGCGCCGGGCCCTGGCGCGTGCGCGGTCGACCGTCGCGGGCGCCGCGTACTCCTGCACGTACAGCCAGGCCCCGCCGGAGCCATCGGGATCCGCCTGGTAGAGGTCGATGGCAAACGCGTACTCGGGCATGTCCGCGTCGTACAGCCGGTAGCAGGACACGCCCTCGCGCCTGGCCCAGGCGCGCAGCTCCCGGAGGTTCTTGCGCAGCCGGTTGGCGAACATCTGCGCGCCCGGGCGGGCGCGCGCGGCGGCGGCGTCGAACGGTGGCGGCCGGCCGGGCTCGCGTTTCCTGTCGAAACGCCCCGGCGACACGTCGAGGCGCAGCAGTCGGCACTCGATCGGCCCGTTCATCATGCGGTGCGTGCGCACCGCCTCGATGCCGATGGCACGGCCGAGCGGCGGGTTGCCCGTGAACACCGCGGCCTGCCAGCCCACGTAACCCTCGCGCAGCCGCGTGCCAAGCGACTCGTACAGCGCCCGCAGGTCGTCGGCCTGCCCGAGGCGCTCGCCGTAGGGCGGGTTGGTGGCGAGCAGTCCGGTCGGCGCCGGCGCCGGCGGCAGCGTGTCGAGCGTGGACCGCCTGAACTGGACCACGCCGGCGAGCCCCGCCCGCGCCAGGTTGCCCGTGGCGGCGTGGATCGCGGCCGGGTCCGCGTCGAAGCCGAAGAGGCGCCCGGGGGCGAGCTTGCCCCGGGACCGCCGCGCCTCCGCCTCGACGGCCAGGCGGTGCCAGCATGCCGCGTCGTGGCCGCGCCAGCGCGTGAAGCCGAAGCGGACGCGCAACAGACCAGGCGCGATGTCGCCGGCGATCAGCGCGGCCTCGATCGGCAGCGTGCCCGAACCGCACATGGGATCGACGAAGGCGCCGCCGGCCGCCGCAATGCGCGGCCATCCCGCGCGCAGCAGGATCGCCGCGGCGAGGTTCTCCTTGAGCGGCGCGACGAGCTGCCGCTCGCGATAGCCGCGCCGGTGCAGGCTCTCGCCGGCCAGGTCGACGCTGACCGTCGCCGCCTGCCCGTCGAGTCTCACGTTGATGCGCAGGTCCGGCGCGACGATGTCCACCGAGGGCCGCGAGCCGCAGCGCTCCCGAAACTGGTCAACGATCGCGTCCTTGACCTTCTGGGCGGCATAGCGGCTGTGCGTGAGGGCGCCGCCGTGGGACGAGAAGTCCACCGCAAGCGTGTCGTCCGGGCCGAGATGGGCCGACCAGTCGATGCCCCGCACTCCCTCGTAGAGGCTGTCCGGGTCCGTCGCCGTGAAATGCCCCACCGGCCAGAGCACGTGCAGGCCGACGCGCGACCACAGGCAGGCCTGGTAGGCAGTCTCGAGCGTGCCCGTGCAGGCGACGCCCGCCCGCGACTCGTGCAGCCCGGTCGCGCCGACCGACTCGAGCTCGGCGGCGAGCAGGTCCGCGGTGCCCGCCGCCGCCGTGACGAAGAAGCCCGTCGCAGTCATGGCCGGTCCATCTCGAGCCACTGAACGCGCGCCGGCGGCCGGTCGAGGAGACGGCACAGGATGCGGTAGCAGTCGATGTCGAATGCGGCGGCGTCGGCTTCTGCCAGCGGGTCGCTCTCTTGGCCGGGCAGGACCGTGCCCAGGTAGCGCCAGCGGTCGAAGACGTGCACCTCCTCGTGTCCGCGCCAGTCGCGCTCGCGGATGCCCATGCGCCCGGCGAACGGCCAGTCGCGCAGCTTGTGCCGCGCAAAGGCAAGCCGCACCCGGACCGCGTGGAGGGCCAGCGGCTCGCGGCCGCAGCAGGCACCGCGACAGCGCCCGACCTGGAAGGCGAAGCAGGAACCCTCGCCGTCCTCGAGGCCCAGGACGCGCAGGCACAGGTCGTGCCCGCGCACCAGCTCCTCGAGCGCCTTGCGCGCGTCACCACGGCTGCGGAAAACGCCGTGACAGGCGCCCGCATCGGCCGTGACCGCGTCAAGCGGAACGATCTCCGCGCGAAGGTCCTCTTCCCCGCGGAGGACCAGTGTCCAGCTCTGCGGGCTGGCGCGCAGCCGGCGGTTGTACAGCGGCTCGAGCTCCTTCACGCAGCGCGCCTCCCGGAGCAGCGCGCCGATCTCCCCGGCGGTCTCGGTCCACTCGACCTGCCTGACCTGGCGCGACAGCTTCAGGTCCTTGCCGGACCGGTGTTCGCCGGCGAAGTGCGCGAGGATCCTGGCCCGCAGGTTCTTGCTCTTGCCGACATAGAGCAGCGCGCCACCCTCGCCGTAGAAACGATAGACGCCGGGCCCCTCGGGCAACTCGTCGGCCAGGCCCGCGTCGAGCTGGGGCGGCAGGCTCGTCTCCTGGACCAGCCCGGCAACGACGGCATCCAGCTCACCCGGGTCGCGGCGCTGGCGCAGCTGGGCCAGCAGCGCCGCAAGGACCTGCGCGTCGCCGAGCGCCCGGTGCCGGGCCGAACAGGACAGGCCATGGCGCTCCATCACCGCGTCGAGGTTGTGGCCGTGCGTGCCCGGGTACAGCCGGCGCGACAGCTTGACCGTGCACAGCACCGGCGAGCGGAAGCGGACGTCGAGTCGCCGGAACTCGCTGCGCAGGAACCCGTAGTCGAACCGGGCGTTGTGCGCGACGAACAGCCGGCCCTCGAGCCGCCCGAGCACGTCGCGCCCCAGCGCCGCGAAGTCCGGCGCCCCGGCCACCATGTCGTTGCTGATGCCCGTGAACTCCTCGATGTTGCGCGGGATGCGGCAACCCGGGTTCACCAGTGAGCTCCACTCCTCGACCACCTCGCCCCCCTCCATGAGGACGACGCCGACCTCGATCACCCGGTTGTAGAGCGCGTTGCCCCCCGTCGTCTCGAGGTCGACGCAGGCGATGGGCTGGTCGAGCAGCGTCGGCATCAGGCCCGCGGTTCGCCGAGGGACAGCAGCGGCCCGTAGAGGTCCGGGCGGCGGTCGCGGAACACGCCCCAGGCGTGGCGATAGCGCCGCACCGCATCGAGGTCGAAGGTCGCGGTCAGCACCGACTCCGTGCGGTCGTCCGCCTGCGCGACCACCTCGCCGGTGTGGTCGGCGATGAACGAGTGGCCATAGAAGGTGATCGCACACTTCTCTCCCTGCTCGGTGCCGATGCGGTTCGACGCGACTAGGGGCATGACGTTGGCCGCCGCGTGGCCCTGCATGGTGCGCTGCCAGTGCCAGCGGCTGTCGAGCGAGCTGTCCTGGGGCTCGGAGCCGATCGCCGTGGGATACAGCAGCACTTCCGCCCCCATGACGGCCATCGCGCGCGCGCACTCCGGGAACCACTGGTCCCAGCACACGCCGACGCCGAGGCGGCCGAAGCGCGTCGGCCACACCTTGAAGCCGGTGTCGCCCGGCGAGAAGTAGAACTTCTCGTGGTAGCCGGGGCTCTCCGGAATGTGCGACTTGCGATAGATACCGAGCGTCGCGCCGTCGGCGTCCACCATCACCAGCGTGTTGAAGTAGGCGTTGTGGGTACGCTCGAACACCGACAGCGGCAGCACCACCCCCAGCTCGCGCGCCACCGCCGCGAGGTGCCCCACCGCTGCGTTCTCCTCCACCGGGCTCGCCAGCTCGAAGTGGCTCGCCAGGTGGTCCTTGCAGAAGTACGGCGTCTCGAACAGCTCCTGGATCAGCACGACGTTGGCGCCGCGCCCGGCAGCCTCGCGCACCAGCCGCTCGGCGTTCGCGATGTTCTCGTCCTGATCCCAGCTGCAGGCCATCTGGGTGGCGGCGACCGTGACTCTCATCTGCGCATCCACTCCCTCAGTTCGACAGGTCGATCCACGTCGTCTTCAGCTCGGTGTACTTCTCCATCGCGTGCAGGGACTTGTCTCGGCCGTTGCCCGACTGCTTGAAGCCGCCGAAAGGCACCGTGATGTCGTCCGCGTCGTAGCAGTTGACGTACACCGTGCCGGCGCGGATCGCCTTCGCGACGCGATGGGCCGTCGAGAGGTCGCGGGTCCAGACCGCCGAGACCAGGCCATAGGCCGAGTCGTTGGCGATGCGCACGGCCTCCTCCTCGTCGCGGAAGCTGATGACCGACAGCACCGGGCCGAAGATCTCCTCGCGGGCGATGCGCATGTCCATGCGGACGCCGTCGAACACCGTGGGCTCGACGAAGTAGCCGCCGGTCTCCGCGCGGACGCGCCGTCCGCCGAGCGCCAGCGTCGCACCCTCGCCGCGCCCGGACTCGATGTAGCGGGTGACGGTCTCCAGTTGCAGCTTGTCCACCAGCGCCCCGAGCCGCGTCGCCGGGTCGAGCGGGTCGCCGGGCGCCATCTCGCGGCCGACCGCGATGATCTTCTCCAGCATCTCCTCCCGGACGCTCTCGTGGACCACGAGGCGCGAGGCCGCCGAGCACATCTCGCCCTGGTTGAAGAAGATGCCGGCCGCGGAGGCGGCCGCGGCGCGCCCGACGTCGGCGACGTCGGCAAAGACGATGTTGGGCGACTTGCCGCCGCACTCGAGCCAGACGCGCTTCATGTTCGAGCGGCCCGAGCACTCGAGCAGCCGCATGCCGATCTTCGTGGATCCGGTGAAGACGAGGGAATCCACGTCCATGTGGAGCGCCAGCGCCTCGCCGGCCGTCTGTCCGAAGCCCGGCACCACGTTGAGCACCCCGGGCGGGAGCCCCGCCTCCAGCGCGAGCTCCGCCACCCTGAGCGCCGTCAGCGGCGACTTCTCCGAGGGCTTCAGCACGACGGAATTGCCCGTCGCCAGCGCGGGCCCGAGCTTCCATGCGGCCATCAGTAGCGGGAAGTTCCAGGGCACGATCGCGCCGACCACGCCGACCGGCTCGCGCGTGATCGTCGCCAGGGTCGTGTGCCCGGTGGGCGCGACCTCGTCGTAGACCTTGTCCGCCGCCTCCGCATACCACTCGATGCAGCGCGCGGCGGCGGGGATGTCCACGGACAGGGAATCGGCGATGGGCTTTCCCATGTCCAGGGTCTCGGTCAGCGCCAGCTCGTCGCGGTGCTGCAGGATCAGCTCGGCGAAGCGGCGCAGCACCCGCTTGCGCGCGGCCGGCGCCGTCCTCGACCACGCCCCCGACTCGAACGCGCGGCGCGCCGCGGCGACTGCGAGATCCACGTCCGGCGCCGTGCAGGACGCAACGTCCGCAATCAGCCGTCCGTCGGCGGGGCTGATGCACTCGAAGGTCCCGCCGCTGGCCGCATCGACGTAGCGGCCGTCGATGTAGGCCTGGGTCCTGGGCCGCAGCCGGGCTGCTTCCTCGTGCCAGTCGCGGGTCGGGGATTCACCGGTCATGAGCGCATTCCTGGGTCCTGCGCCCCGGGCTGTCCCCGGGGTGTCGTGGAGGGTGCCTAGGATACTCGACGGCGCGGGCGTAAAATCGGCCGCTTCCGGCCCGGGAGCGTTCGCGGCCCGGGCCCCGCCAGCCCTCACGAGCACAGAACCATGAATGCAGTGACCGACGCCGCCGGGCTCGACCGGCAGCAACTCGAAGCCTTCTGGATGCCGTTTACGGCCAACCGCCAGTTCAAGGCGGCCCCGAGGCTGCTGACGCGGGCCGAGGGCATGCACTACTGGACGGCCGACGGCCGCCAGATCCTCGACGGGGTCGCGGGACTGTGGTGCGTCAACGCCGGGCACGGCCGGCGCGAGATCACCGAGGCGGTCTCGGCGCAGATCGCCGCCATGGACTACGCCCCGCCCTTCCAGATGGGCCACCCGACGGCATTCCGGCTGGCCAACGAACTGGTGGCGCTGGCCCCGGGCGACCTCGACCACGTCTTCTTCACGAACTCGGGCTCCGAGGCCGTGGACACCGCTCTCAAGATCGCGCTCGCCTGGCACCGCGTGCGCGGCGAAGGCAGCCGCACGCGGCTCATCGGCCGCGAGCGCGGCTACCACGGCGTGGGGTTCGGCGGCATCTCGGTGGGCGGCATGGTCAACAACCGCAAGTTCTTCGGCGCCATGCTCCCGGGTACCGACCACCTGCAGGCGACCCACGCGCCCGTCCACAACGCCTACTCGCGCGGACTGCCCGCCTGGGGGGAGCACCTTGCGGACGAGCTCGAACGGCTGGTGGCGCTGCACGACGCGTCGAACATCGCCGCGGTGATCGTCGAGCCGATCGCCGGATCCACCGGCGTGCTGATGCCGCCGGTCGGCTACCTCAAGCGGCTGCGCGAGATCTGCACCCGACACGGGATCCTGCTGATCTTCGACGAGGTCATCACCGGCTTCGGGCGCACCGGCTCGCCGTTCGCCGCCCAGGAGTTCGACGTCCTGCCGGACATGATCACCTGCGCCAAGGGACTGACCAACGGCGCCGTCCCCATGGGCGCGGTGATCGCGCGCAAGGCGATCTACGACGCCTTCATGCGCGGTCCCGAGCAGGCGATCGAGCTGTTCCACGGTTACACCTACTCGGCGCACCCGGTCGCCTGCGCGGCCGGCCTCGCCGCGCTCGGCGTGTACCGCTCGGAAGGACTCCTGTCACGGGCGCGCGAGATGGCGCCTTACTGGGAGGACGCGGTGCACTCCCTGAAAGGGCTGGCGCACGTGGTGGACCTGCGCAACTACGGGCTCATCGCGGGCATCGAGCTCGAGTCGATCCCGGGACGCCCGACGGCGCGCGCCTACGATGCCTTCCTGAAGTGCTTCGAACGCGGGGTGCTGGTGCGGACGACAGGCGACATCATCGCCCTGTCACCGCCGCTCATCATCGAGCGCGGGCACGTCGACCAGCTCTTCGGGACGATCGCCGAGGTGCTGAAGACGCTGTGAAATGAGGAGGGGTCAGGCCCCGCTATGTCCCAGGTGGGGGTTGGCTCCTCCCGGGACAGAGCGGGGCCTGACCCCTCTTGTTTCGTGACTGCCGCCCGGACGGCGGCAGCCACGACTTCAGGTCACTCCGCCCAGGGCAGCGTGGTGCTGACCGAGAAGATCACGCGCGCCTCGCTCGACAACACGTCGCCTTCCGTGCCGTCCAGTGCCTTCCAGTCGCTGCCGTCGACCCACTTGAGTTCGAAGTCGAAGCCGCCGAACGACTTGGTGAAGCCGATCGAGTAGTCGAAGTAGGACTCGTAGCCCTCGAAGTCCTCGAACACCGTGCCATCGCTGTAGCCGGCGTGCAGCACCAGGCCGAATTCCGCGGGCAGCGGCACGTTGACGTTGCCTTCGACGTAGAAGGCGTCCTCGTCGAGCGCGAAGAAGTCCCAGGAGTACCAGAGCTTGGCGTCGAACATGCCGTAGGCGATGCCCGCCCAGATCTCGGGGTAGTCGAGGTCGTCAGCACCCGGGTAGGTGTAATAGACACCGCCGACATCGAAGGTCAGGCCTTCCTCGTCGCCGCCGGCAAACCCGGCATACAGGTCGAGTTCGACGTTCTCGTCGCAGCAATCGCCGAAGTCGACGTTGCTTCCCCACGCGCCGACGTACAGGCCGTTGTCGGCCGCCCAGTCGACGCTCATCTGCAGCGCCGGGTCCTGGGCCGTCTGGGTCACGCCACGGAAGTCATAGTCCGAGGTCGCCGTGACCGTCATCGAAAAGTCACCGGCGTTTGCGGCCCCCGCAACGGCCAGCGCGACGCTCGCCACCAGCCACTTGACGTTCTTCATCTGCAGTCCCCTTGTTGGTCCAACCGACAATCCAATCCAGGTCCCGGCGGCTTCAGCTTGTGACTCCCACGCCACGCAGCCCGACCGACCAGTACCCAACTCCACGGAGCCTCGGCATAAAGGCCGCAACTCCGGTCCAGACGGTTGTTGTAGAAGCGCAACAATCTGGCACGCGATTCCACGCGCAATATATATGCAGTCGGCGTGCCAGTGCATCTCCTGCGTAGGTTTTTAGTTAAATCAACGAGTTAACACACCCACCGTCGCCCGCATCGCGCCAACTTGATGCATGAGCGCCGGGTCGCGCACCAGGAGCGTGCGTCGTCGCGTCAGCGGCGGGCGGCCTCGAAGATGGCGTAGCGTTTGCGTGCCGGTTCGACCGTCTCCCACGTTCCCTTGAATCCGGCCGGGATGACCCAGGCGTCGCCGGCGCCAAAGTGCCACGCCCGTCCGTCGTCGCCCGTCAGCACCACGCGGCCTTCCAGCAGGTGGCAGAACTCATGCTCGGCGTATTCGACCCGCCACTTGCCGGTCGAACTCGACCAGTCGCCGGCGAAGAACTGCCCGCTGTCGTCGCTGTAGCGGTTGGTCACTGCCGTCTGCGGCGTCCCGGCCATGAGCCTGTCGGCCGCAGGGGCGGACACCTCCGTCGTGGCGCCATCGCGGAAGTCGATCAGGGTCGCTGCGTTCATGGGTCGCTTCTCCGGTCGAGGCGGATCGCACAGCCTAGGCCGGCCGCGGGGGCGGCGACAAGGCGCGCAGCTGCGCCTATCGCGGACGCGCCGGCGGGCGTGGCGCCGCTAGCATCGAACCCGGGCACTGCGAAGCGAGGCAGCGTCGATGCCGGTGCACAACCAGGACATCGCAGCGATCTTCGACGAGATCGCCGACCTGCTCGAGCTGCAGCAGGCCAACCCGTTCCGCATCCGCGCCTATCGCCGTGCGGCGCAGACCGTGCGGTCCCAGCCCCGGGAACTTGCCGAACGGGTCGCCTCAGGCAGGGCCCTGCAGGACCTTCCCGGCATCGGTGACGACCTCGCGGCCAAGATCGTAGAGATCCTCGGCACCGGGCGCTGCGCGGCCCTCGACAAGCTGAAGCGGGGGGTACCGGAAGGGCTCGAGGACCTGCTGCACCTGCCGGGACTCGGGCCGGCCCGCGTCCGCCTGCTGCGCCGCGAACTCGGAATCACGAGCCTCGCCAGGCTTCGTGCGGCCATCGAGAAGGGCCGGCTCACCGAGGTGAGAGGCTTCGGGCCGAAGCTGCAGGCCCGGCTCGCGGAGGCCATCGCCAACCCGGTGACCGGCAAGCGCGCGCTGCGCGCGACCGCGGCCCGGTACGCCGCGTCGCTGGTCGCGCAGCTGCAGCGCGTCGAGGGTGTCGAGACGGTGACGGTGGCCGGCAGCTTCCGGCGCGGAAGTGACACCGTGGGTGACCTGGACCTCGTCGTGTCCAGCCGGCGGCCGGCCGCCGTCATGAAGGCGTTCACCGGCTACGACGAGGTCCGCGCGGTGCTGGCCGCCGGCGACACGCGCGCCAGCGTCCGTCTGGCGAGCGGCCTGCAGGTCGACCTGCGGATCGTGCCGCGCGCCAGCTATGGTGCCGCCCTCCACTACTTCACCGGGAGCAAGGCCCACAACATCCACGTCCGCAGGATGGGCCAGCGCCGGAAACTCAAGATCAATGAGTACGGCGTCTTCCGCGGCCGCGAGCAGATCGCCGGGGAGACCGAGGAATCCGTGTTTGCCAGCGTCGGGCTGCCATTCATCCCGCCGGAGCTGCGCGAGGACAACGGCGAGATCGAGGCGGCCGCCGGCGGCCGCCTGCCGGCGCTGGTCGAGCGCGCCGACCTGCGTGGCGACCTGCACGTGCACACCTCGGCGACCGACGGCACGGCCACGCTGACGGAGATGGCGCGAGCGGCTCGCGCCGCCGGGCTCCAATACATCGCCTGCACGGACCACTCGCGCTACCTCGGCGCGTACCGCGGGCTCGATGCCGGCCGGCTCGCGGCGCAGCTCGACGAGATTGACCGGCTGAATGCCGCCGGTGGACGTCTCACGATCCTGAAGGGCATCGAGGTGGACATCCTGGAGGATGGCTCACTGGCCCTGCCCGACGACGTGCTCGGGCGGCTCGACCTCGTGATCGGCGCGGTCCATGGCCACTTCGGGCTGGGTCGTCGACGGCAGGCGGACCGGCTTCTCAGGGCCCTCGACCACCCGCACTTCTCGATCCTCGCGCACCCCGCAGCGCGCCTGATCGGCGAACGCGAGCCGATCGACGTCGACCTCGAGCGGGTCGTCCGGCACTGCGCCCAGCGTGGCTGCTTCCTGGAGCTCAACGCGCAGCCGCAGC
Source organism: Pseudomonadota bacterium (assembly GCA_018261655.1). Taxonomy (GTDB): domain Bacteria; phylum Pseudomonadota; class Gammaproteobacteria; order Steroidobacterales; family Steroidobacteraceae; genus SG8-30. Next base: position 29,105 of record JAGTSG010000003.1, read on the forward strand.
GGCTCGACCTCGACGATGCGGGCTGCCGCCTGGCCGCCGAGCACGGCGTGCTTGTGTCCATCGCGAGCGATGCGCACCGCCCGGAGGACTTCGCGTGCCTCGAGTGGGGCGTGACGCAGGCCCGTCGCGGCTGGCTCGGCGCCGCGAACGTGCTGAACACGCTGCCCCTGGCCAGGGCGAAGGAACTCCTGTACCGCACGATGTCCTGAGCGGGAAGATACGTAATGGCGGTGCAGCGTTGCAGGCGTAGCATCGAATCGCGAGCTGCTCACACGGAGGGATTGAAGATGAGCAATCGCCTTCGGCCGGTGGTGGGCCTCTGGTACAACCATCTCGACAAGGGCGACCTGTTCCAGGTCGTCGCGCTCGACGAGCAGTCCGGCACCATCGAGATCCAGGAGTTCGACGGCGATCTCGACGAGATCGACCTCGAGGAGTGGCGCCAGATGAACATCGAGGCAGCCGCGCCGCCGGAGGACTGGACCGGGCCGGTCGACGAGCTCGAGCCGGACGACCGGGGCTACAGCGACACTTCCTTCGAGGAACGCGGTACCGAGCAGCTCGAGGCGGTCACCTCCTGGGAGGAAATCGTCGGGGAAGAGGAAGACCTCGAGACCGAGCCCCCGTCGCGCAGGCCCGCACTGCGACCCCCGCGGCCCGCCAGACATCACCACTGAGGCAGCTGCCTGCGGCTCATCATCCGCTGCCCAAGGAGGCGTAAACATGGAAGTCGGAGGGCTCTGCAGGTATCGCCCGGTCACCATCGGGCCGACGGCCGACCTGGTGGACGCGGCGCGCCTGATGCGCGAGTGCCACGTGGGCTTTCTGGTCGTGACGGACGGCGCCGGGCCGCTCGGCGTATTGACCGACCGCGACATCGTGCTGGAGGCCGTCGCCAGCGACGTTCCCCTGCACCAGGTCGTGGTCCGTGACGCCATGACCGCGAACCCGGTGACGCTGATGGCCGGCACCTCGCTGGAGGAAGCGCTCGACAGCCTGAGGACGGCAGGCGTGCGCCGGGCCCCCGTCGTCGATGACGGCGGCCGCGTGGTCGGCGTCCTCTCGATCGACGACGTGCTCGACCACATTGCGCTGCAGCTCGGCGCGGTGGCAGGCTCGCTCAGGCATGAACAGGCCATCGAGAGGCTTGCCCGGCCCTGACGCGAGGCTGCCGGACGCGCTGCTCTCGCCCCGTGCCTGGCCCGGGAGTGCCGGGCGGATCGAGCTGGTGGAGACCCACATCTCGTGGGTCTTCCTGGTGGGCGAGCACGCCTACAAGGTCAAGAAGCCGGTAAGGCTCGACTTCCTCGACTTCTCGACACCCGCGCTCAGGCGGCACTTCTGCGAAGAGGAGCTGAGGCTCAACCGCCGCTTCGCGCCACAACTCTATCTCGGGCTGTCGCAGATCGTCGAGACGCCGGAGGGGCTCGTGGTGGACGGGCCTGGGCGCGTGGTCGATCACGCCGTGCGCATGCGTCGCTTCGACCGGCGCGATGAACTCGACTCGCTGCTCGATCGCGACCGCGTCGACCGCGCCCTGCTCGCGGAATTCGGCGCCAGGCTGGCGCGCCAGCACGGGGAGTCGCCGGCCGCGGGCGCCGGACAGCCCTGGGCGGAGCCAGGGAGGACGCTCGCGGCCTGCCGCGAGAACTTCCACGAGCTGCGGCGGCTCGGGGACCCGGGGTTGCGCGCGCGCTGTATCGTGCTCGGGGACTGGACCGAGGAGAAATACCTGGAACTCGCAGCGCGGCTGGCGAAGCGTCGGGCCGAAGGGCGCTTCCGCGAGTGTCACGGCGACCTGCACTGCGCCAACGTCGTGTGGCACGACGGCGGACTGTGGGCCTTCGATGCGCTGGAGTTCGATCCCGGGCTGCACTGGATCGACGTCGCCAACGACCTGGCGTTCCTGTGGATGGACCTTCGGGCGCGGGACCACGGCGAGCTGGCGAGCGCATTGCTCGACGGCTGGCTGTCCGGCTCCGGAGACTTCGACGCGCTCGGCGTGCTGCGATTCTACGAGGTCTACCGCGCCTGCGTGCGCGCCAAGGTCGCCTCCATCCGCCTGGGGCAGGCCCCGGCGCAGCGGGACACGCTCGAGCTGGACCTGGCGCGGTATGTCGCGGCCGCCGAGCGGGCCACCGCAACGGCCAGGCCGCGCCTCGTGCTGACGACCGGGTTGTCGGGTTCCGGCAAGAGCTGGCTGGCGGAACAGCTGCTGGCGCCGCTCGGCGCCGTGCGCCTGCGCTCCGACGTGGAGCGCAAGCGACTCGCCGGCCTGACCCCGGAAGCGCGCAGCGACGGCAGCATCTACTCCGGCGAAATGAACCGGCGGACCTACGACCGGCTCGCCACGCTCGCGGAGGCAGCGCTGCGCGACGGTTTCAGCGTCGTCGTCGATGCGGCCAGCCTCCGCTCGGGCGAACGGCGGCTGTTTCGCGAGCTGGCCGCGCGGCTCGCTGTGCCCTTCCGCCTGCTGTGCGCCAGCGCGAGCCCCGCGACCCTGCACCGCCGCATCGCCGAACGTGCCCGCATCTCGCACGACCCGTCCGAGGCGACCGCGGAAGTCCTCGCGATCCAGCTCGCAGCCCTCGAGCCACCCGGGGCGGACGAGGCTCCGTTCATGGTCGGCGTCGACACGGACCAGGCGGTGGACACCGTCGCGCTGGCCCGCGAACTGCAGGGCGGGATGACGCACGCGGATGCCTGACCCGATGCCTCAAGGTCGCCAGGTCGTCTTCCAGCTGTCGGGCGTGACGCGGAGCTATCGGGTCGGCGCGACCGAGATCCACGCGTTGCGCGGCGTGGACCTCGAGCTCGTGGCCGGGGAACTGGTCGTCCTCCTCGGCGCCTCCGGCAGCGGCAAGTCGACCCTCGTCAACATCATGGGCGGACTCGACCGGCCGACCGCCGGCGTGGTCCGTTACCACGAGCTCGACCTCGTGTCGGCGAGCGACGCCGAGCTGACGCGGTTCCGCCGCAACAGCGTGGGCTTCGTCTTCCAGTTCTACAACCTGGTGCCGGGCCTCACGGCGCTCGAGAACGTGCAGCTGGTGACCGAGCTCGCGCCGGCGCCGATGCCGGCCGCCGAGGCCCTCGAGCGCCTCGGGCTCGCCGCGCGCATGGACCATTTCCCGGCCCAGTTGTCGGGCGGCGAACAGCAGCGGGTGGCGATCGCGCGCGCGATCGCCAAGCGTCCCGAGGTGCTGCTCTGCGACGAGCCGACCGGGGCGCTCGACTGCGAGACGGGAGTGATCGTGCTGGACGCGCTCGAGCGGGCCAACCGCGACCTGGGTACGACGACCGTGATCATCACCCATAACGCGGTCATCGCCGGGATGGCGGACCGCGTGATCCGCCTGTCGAACGGGCGCATCTCCTCCATCGAGGCGAACACGATGCGTGAACCGCCGTCCGCGCTGCGCTGGTGACCGATGCGCACGCTGAACCACAAGCTGCTGCACGACCTGATGGGCCACCGCGCGCAGTTCCTCGCCATCGCGCTGGTCATCGCCATCGGCATCGCCGCCCAGGTCTCGACCGGCGGGCTGCTGGTGTCCCTGGAGGACTCCCGCGACGACTTCTACGCGGCGCGGCACTTCGCCGACGTCTTCGCCACGCTCAAGCGCGCGCCCGCGCCGCTCGCGCGGCGCCTGGCGTCCCTGCCCGGCGTGCACGTGGTAGCTGTACGCGTCACGTCCTGGGGGACCCTGCCCGACCCGCGGCTCGAAGAGCCCGGAACCGTGCTGCTCGTGTCCTGGCCCGGGGACGGCTTGAACGGCGTGGCACTGCGTTCCGGCCGCGCGCCGGCGCCCGGCACGCTGGAAGTGGTCATCAGCACCGCCTTCGCGGAAGCCCACGGGTTGAACCCCGGCGACTCGCTGCGGATGGTCGTCAACGGCCGCGTGCTCAATGCGACGATCGCCGGAACCGGCGACTCGCCGGAGTTCGTCTACTCGATCGCGCCGGGCGACATCCTGCCGGACTACCGGCGGCACACCGTCGCCTGGGCCGACCCGGAGCAGCTGGCGGCCATCGCCGGCATGCGGGGCGCCTTCAACGACCTCGCGCTCACGCTCGCGCCCGGCGCGTCCGAGGCCGGGGTCATCGAAGCCGTCGATCGCGTGCTGGAGCCATACGGCGGGGTTGGCGCCTACGGCCGCGACGAGCAGCTGTCGAACCGCTTCATCGAGAACGAGTTCGACGAACTCGAGGTCCACACCACGGTCGTGCCGTTCATCTTCCTGGGTGCGGCCGCGTTCCTCCTGCACCTCGTGCTGACGCGCCGGGTCCGCCGGGAGCGGGAGATCATCGGCATGCTGAAGGCCTTCGGCTATTCCAGCACCGCCATCGGGCTGCACTACCTGACGCTCGGTCTCGCGGTGTTCGCCGTCGGCGCTGCCATGGGCCTCGCGCTCGGCGTCTGGCTCGGCAACCTGCTCGCCGGGCTCTATGTCGACTTCTTCCGCTTTCCCGATTTCCACTTCACGATCGATCCGGCGCGTACGGCGGTGGGACTCGCGGTCGCCGCGGCGGCAGTCGCCTCCGGCACCCTCGCGGGCCTTGCCGCGGCGATACGGCTGCCTCCCGCCGAGGCCATGCGCCCGCCCGCGCCGCCTGCCTATGGTCGCGGCCTCAGGCTTCCCCGCGCTCTCCGCGCCCGCATCGGTGTTCCGGAGAGGATGATCGTGCGGCACCTGGCGCGCGGCCCGGTGCGCACCGCGTTGACCGTGCTGGTGCTGGCGCTGGCCTGTGGGCTGGTGGCGTTCTCCGGCTTCCAGGGCGACGCCATCGCCTACATGACCCGGTTCCACTTCGAGCTGCAGGACCGGTCGGACCTCACGGTGACTTTCCTCGAACCGGTCCCGGGCCGCGCGGTGCAGGAACTGTCGCGACATGACGGCGTGCGCGCCGTCGAGCCGTTCCGCCAGGTCGCGGTCCGCCTGCGCCACGGGCACGCGAGCTATCGCACCGCGCTCGAGGCGTGGCCGGACGGCGCCCGGCTGCGCAGGCTCCTCGATCGCCGGCACCGCGACGTCGCGTTGCCGACGTCCGGGCTGCTCATGTCGGCGCAACTGGCCGGCATGATCGGCGTTCGGGCCGGCGATCGCGTCGCCGTCGAGGTCATGCAGGGCGAGCGCCAGAAGTTCGTGGTCCCCGTGGCGGGCCTGCTCGACGACTACGTGGGCGTCGGCGCCTACCTGCGGCTCGACGCACTGCACCGCCTGCTGGGCGAGCAGGATGCGTTGAGCGGCGCATGGCTGGCCGTGGACCCGTCGCAGCGCAGCCGGCTGCTGGCCGAACTGGCGGACTCGCCCCGTGTCGGCGGCGTCTCCTCGAGCGCGCGGCGCGTGGTCGCTTTCGAGGAGACCTTCGGCCGGTCCCTGATGATCGTGGCCATGGTGTTCCTGGTCATCGCGGGCACCCTCGCCTTCGCGATGGTCTTCAACACGGCACGCACCGTGTTCGACGAGCGACGCCGCGAGCTGGCCACCCTGCGGGTCCTCGGCATGACCCGCGGCGAATGCGCCTACATCCTGGTCGCGGAACTCGCCATCGTCACCCTGCTGGCCATACCGACGGGCCTGGCGCTCGGCTACGGGCTGGCCGCGGTGCTGGCCGCGGCGATGAAGTCCGAGTTGTTCCGTCTCCCTGTCATACTCGAGGCACACAGCTACGCGCGCGCGACGCTGTTGCTGCTCGCGGCCGCGGCGCTGTCCATGACCTGGACCGCCTGGGACCTCGCGCGACTGGACGTCAAGGAGGCCCTCGCTGCGAGGGACTGAAACGTGCTCAGGAAACGCGTACTCATCTGGTCGGCAGCCCTCGCCGCCATGGCGACCGCCATCGCCTGGTCGCTGCGCGAGCCCGCGGTCGAGGTCGAAACGGCCGCGGTGTCCCGCGGGCCGCTGGTCGTCACCCTGGACCAGGAGGGCCGCACGCACATCGAGGACCGCTATGTCGTTTCCGCGCCCGTCACGGGCTTTGCCAGGCGCGTCTCCCTGCTGCCGGGCGATGCCGTCCAGGCGGGCGATGCCCTGGTCGAACTGGAGCCCGTGGCCGCGGCCTCGCTCGACCCGAGGACGCTCGCCGAGGCCCGCGCAGACCTGGCCCGCGCCGAGGCGGATGCGCGTTCGGCCGAGGCCGACGCCCAGGCCGCCACCGCCGGCGCAGAGCGGGCGAAGCAGCGTTACGAGCGGCTGGAGAAGGCCGCGGCCGCCGGGGCCGTGACCCAGGACGACCTCGACGCCGCGGCCGCCGAGCGGCGCGCCGCCGAGGCCGGCGCGCGGGCCGCCGCGTTCCGCGCGGAGCTGGCTCGCGCGGGCGTCGCGGCGGCGCGGGCCCGGGTCTCGGTCAGCGGCGGCACACGCAGCGAGGAACGCACGATCGACATCCGGGCGCCGGTTGCGGCCTGCGTCCTGGCGGTCGCGCACGAGAGCGAGGGTGTCGTGCAGGCGGGCGAACCCCTGCTCGAGCTCGGCTGCCGCGCCTCGCTCGAGATTCACGCCGACGTCCTGTCGGCGGACGCGGTGGCGCTGGCGGCCGGCCAGCGGGCGTTGATCGAGGACTGGGGCGGTTCCGTGCCGTTGCAGGCGCGCTTGCGTCGCGTCGAGCCGCAGGCCTTTACCAAGGTGTCGGCGCTCGGCGTGGAGGAGCAGCGGGTCTGGGTGGTGCTCGACCTGCTCGACCCGCCGGAGGCCTGGTCATCGCTGGGCGACGACTATCGCGTGATGGTCCGCTTCGAATTATGGCGCGGCGACGACGTCCTCCAGGTGCCGGCCGCCGCGGTGTTTTCGCACGGCGACCAGTCGCAGGTGTTCGTCCTCGGCGCCGATGGACGACTGGCGTTGCGCGATGTCGCGACCGGGCATCGAAGCGCAGCAGCGATCGAGATCCTGGCCGGCCTCGAGGTCGGCGAGGTGGTCGTGTCCCATCCGCGACGCGAGCTGTCGGACGGGCAGCGGGCTACCCCGGCGCGGTTACCGGGCCAGGCCAGCGCAAGTTGAGCCGCCTAGAGTGGCGGCAGCACGACCGGGCGATAGCCGGGCCGGCGCGGCACCGGCGTCTTGAAGCCGTCGGGCTTGATGACCAGCACGTCGCAGACCAGGTGATCGATCACCCGCTCCGCAGTGCTGCCGATGAACAAGCGCCTGAGCCCGCTGCGCGAAACGGCGCCCATGACGACGACGCCGGCGCCCACCTCCTCGGCCACGGCCGGGATCTCGATGCTGGCGTTGCCCGAGCGCAGGTGGCCGCGGCGCGGGCCGAGACCCAGCGGCTTGAGCAGGTCGTTGAACGCCTTCTTGACGTCGGCGAGGTGCTGTTCGGCGACGCTGACCGGCAGCGGCACGGGTTCCATCAGCACGCCCGACGTGAAGGGCGTGGCCAGCAGGTAGGCATGCACCACGTGCAGCTGGCCGTTGAACGTCTCCGCCAGGTCGCGCCCCTCCTCGAGGATCTTCCGGTCGAGTTGCTCGGGCTTGGCGTGGGCGTGCAGCGGGTCCACCGCCGCGAGCACCCGTACGCGGTCGTAGGGCTTCGCCGTCTTCACGAACAGCACCGGGCAGGGGCAGAGCCGGATCAGCTGCCAGTCGGTGTTGGACAGGACGACACGCGCGGTGCGGGTGTGGCGGTGGCTCTCCGCGACGACGAGGTCCGCGCCCTCGCGAACGGCCTCGCGGACGATGCTCTCGTAGACCGGGTAGTCCCACCGGACCCGCACGCGGACGGACAGGCCCTCCTTCTCGAGCGGCACGGCCAGCCGGGCCAGCTGTGCCTTGCGTGCGTTGACGGCGCCCTCGATGTCCTTCTCGAGCGCGTCGGGGCTGTAGAACTGCTCGCCGGCGACGTACGGGCTGTAGAGGCTGTGAAACAGCGTCAGCTGCGAGTCCGTCTTGCGCGCGATTGCGGCGGCCTTGGCCAGTGCGGCCGAGGACCTGGTGCCAGGATCGCCCAGCGCGACGAGGATGTGCTTGACCTTCATGGCCGGACCCCTTGTCATGCGGGCCTCGATACCCGCTAATAACAGGCTAGTCCGCGGGGTCCAGGCTCACCAGTCTCAGTTGTGCCTAGCCCCCGGCGGCGACTACCTAGGAAGTTAGGGGATGGCCGCAGGCGCGCAACCCGGGGCGATGACCAGCTGGAGGTACCCGGCCCTGCTGCTCGCGGCGTTCGCCGCGGTCTTTCTCGGGCTCGGAATCGCACCGCACTATCGCCAGGACTGGCTGCTCGAGAACCTGCTCGTCGTCGTCGCGGTGCCGGTCCTCGTCGCGACCCGCCACCGCCTGCGCTTCAGCAACCTGGCCTACACCTGCCTCTTCGTCTTCTTTTCGCTGCACGAGATCGGCGCGCACTACACCTACTCGCTGGTGCCCTACGACGCCTTGTCGGTCGCGCTGTCGGGCCACTCGCTGGATGCTGCCCTGGGCTTCGAACGCAACCAATACGACCGGCTGATCCACCTGCTCTACGGACTGCTGGTGACACCGGCGGCCGCCGAGCTCTTCGGACACCACGGGCGCTACCCGCGGGTGTGGGCCGTGCTGTTCCCCATGCTGTTCGTCTCTTCCCACTCGGTCATCTATGAACTGGTCGAGTGGGGCGCCGCGCTGCTGTTCGGCGGCGAACTCGGCCAGGCCTACCTCGGCACCCAGGGAGACGTCTGGGACGCGCAGAAGGACATGGCCCTCGCCCTGCTCGGGGCGGCCGTGTCGGTCACGGCGCTGGGCCTGGCGGGTCGACTGCCGGTCAAACGGGCAGGGTCAGGCCCCGCAGTGTCCCCGGCGCCGCCGGGGGGGTCAGGCCCTGCCGTGCCCCCCCGACGGGGACACAGCGGGGCCTGACCCCTCCTGGGCTACAATTCCCGCTGCATCCAAAGCGGCCGCCGGCGTGGCGGCCCCGGAGTACATGATGGACAAGTCGCGCAATGAATCGCTGCTGGCGCGGCGCGAGGCGGCCGTCGCCCGCGGCGTGTCGCTCGCCCACCCCGTCTTCGTCGAGCGCGCCGAGAACGCGCTGCTGTGGGACGCGGATGGACGCCGCTACGTCGATTTCGCCGGCGGCATCGCCGTGCTGAACACCGGCCACCGCCACCCGAAGGTGCTCGAGGCCGTGAGGAGGCAACTCGAGAAGGTGACGCACACCTGCTTCCAGGTCACCGGCTACGAGCCCTACGTCGAGCTCTGCGAGCGGCTCAACCGGCTCGCGCCGGGCCCGGGGCCGAAGAAGACCCTGCTGATGACCACGGGCGCCGAGGCGGTCGAGAATGCGATCAAGATCGCGCGGGCCCACACGCGGCGCTCTGCCGTGATCTCGTTCTCGGGCGGCTTCCACGGCCGCACGCTGATGGCGCTGGCGCTGACCGGCAAGGTGGCGCCCTACAAGGCGGGCTTCGGACCGATGCCCGGCGAGGTCTACCACGCGCCGTTCCCGAACTCGCTGCATGGCGTCACGGTGGACGACTCGCTGCACGCGATCGAGCAGATCTTCAAGTGCGACGTCGAGCCGGAGCGGGTCGCCGCCATCATCGTCGAGCCCGTCCAGGGCGAGGGCGGTTTCTACGTCGCCCCGCGCGACTTCATGTTGCGCCTGCGCGAGCTGTGCGACCGGCACGGCATCGTGTTCATCGCCGACGAGATCCAGAGCGGGGCCGGGCGAACGGGCCGCATGTTCGCGATGGAGCACTTCGGCATCGCCGGCGACCTGACGACGGTCGCCAAGTCGATCGCCGGCGGCTTCCCGGTCTCCGCCGTCGTGGGGCGCGCGGAGATCATGGACGCCTGCGGGCCCGGCGGACTGGGCGGCACCTACGCGGGCAACCCGGTCGCCTGCGCAGCGGCCTGCGCCGTCCTCGAGGTGTTCGAGCAGGAGAGGATCCTCGACCGCGCGGTCGCGCTCGGCGAGCGCATGGTCCCCCGCTTGAAGGCGCTGGCTGCGCGGCATCGCGAGATCGCCGAGGTGCGCGCACTCGGCGCGATGATCGCCATCGAGTTGTGCAAGGACGGTGATCCCCACCGGCCGGACGCCGACCTGACCCGGGCGCTGACCGCACGGGCCCGCGAGCTGGGGCTGATCCTGCTGGCCTGCGGCGTGTACGGCAACGTGATCCGGGTCCTGGTGCCGATCACGGCGGAGGACGCCGTCGTGGACGAGGGCCTGTCGATCATCGAACGGGCGCTGGGCGAGCTTTGCGCCCAGGCGGCCTCGCGCAAGACCGCCTGACGTTGCCACGGCCGGGTCCCAGTCGGGCCCGGCCGTGGCAGGTTCGGGATGGTGGCTAGGGACGGAATCGAACCGTCGACCCCGGGGTTATGAATCCCGTGCTCTAACCGGCTGAGCTACCTAGCCACACGGTGGGAAGGACACCCTCGGGGAGCGCGGATTCTCCGGCCGTGCACCCCCCCTGTCAAGGCGCCGGGTCCCGGTCCCGGAACCCATCTGCTAGCATTTGCAGCCTTTCCCGCCCATGGCGGGAGCCCTCAACCGGAGTCCGCACCGATGAACGCGCCCCAGCGCCTCCTTCCCGCTCTGCTTGCCGCCCTCGTCATGGCAGCCGCCCCGGCGTTCGCCGCGGATCCGGCCACGCCGGGCAAGACCGTCATTACCCGGCTGTCCGACCTGCCGACCTACACCTATCCGATGCCGGCCAAGCCCAGCGTGATGGTGCGCGACGCGGTGGCCGTCAGGGCGCTGGCCGAGGCCATCGAGAAGGACATCCGTTCCGACCTCGCGACCTTCGACATCCAGGACGTGACGGCCGTGCGCCGCATGCACGGCACGCTGCTGACCATCGCGATGCTCAAGGGCGACGACGCCGAGGCGCTGAAGCAGGTCGGTATCGTGCGCGGCATGCAGGAAAAGCCGGCAGCGAAGCTGACCAGCGGGCGCATCACGGAGGCCCTCGTGGCCGCCCGCCAGGGACCGGCCGAAGCCTTCGACGCGACGCTGCGCACCAACCTCGAGGCCGCGCTCGCCGCGCTGCCCTGGGACGTGGTCCAGGACGACCTGCAGGGCACCAAGGGCTACCTCGAGTACGTCTCCGAGGGCCTGGTGATCGGCAGCCTCGAGAGCTCGCTCGACCCGGCGGCCGCCGAACTCGGCGCGCTCAGCCAGGCGCTGGCCGACAACATCCTCGGCGCCGCCTACACGCTGTCCGTGATGTTGCCGCACAAGGATGCCCTGCACGCCGCCTACGCTGCCGTCGTCGACTCGCACAAGGTGGCGTTGAAACCCGACATCTGGGCAGCGCGCGACGTCGCGCTCGACGCCTCGGCAAAGCTGTCACCGGTGACCGTCGCCATCTGGGACTCGGGCGTGGACTTCGGCATCGAGGCGCTGGGCCGGCAGACCTGGGCGAACACGAAGGAAGTGCCCGGCAATGGCCAGGACGACGACGGCAACGGCCTCGTGGACGACGTCCACGGCATCGGCTGGACGCTGCACGGCGACTACACGCCCGAGCTGCTGTTCCCGGTCAGGAAAGTGGTCGCGGACCCGATGGTGTACCAGCAGTACTCAAAGGGCTTCAGCGACCTGCAGGCGAACGTGGACAGCAGGGAAGCCAGCGAACTGAAGCAGAAGCTGTCCTCGCTGCCCAAGGAAGAGTTCCAGCCCTTCGTCGAGGGCCTGACAGCCTATGGCCAGTACGCCCACGGCACGCACGTGGCCGGCATCGCCGTCGCGGGCAACCCGGCGGCGCGGCTGATGGCCGCGCGCATCACCTTCGACTACCGCATCATCGGCGACCGGCCCACGATCGCGCAGGCCTACAAGGATGCCGCGGCCGCGGTACGCACCGTGGACTACTTCGTCGAACAGGGCGTCAAGGTCGTGAACATGAGCTGGGGCGGCAGCCTGGCCGGCATCGAAGCCGCGCTCGAGCAGACCGGCGCGCCCGGCACGCCCGAGGAGCGTCGCGCGCTGGCGCGGCGGATCTACGACATCGGCTACAAGTCCCTGTTCGAGGCGCTGCGCGATGCGCCGGGGATCCTGTTCGTCATCTCGGCCGGTAACTCGGATGCCAACGTCGCCTTCGACGAGTTCATGCCGAGCTCGTTCAAGCTGCCGAACGTCATGGTCTCCGGCGCCGTGGACCAGGCCGGCGACGAGACCTCCTTCACCAGTTTCGGCAATTCCGACGTGTACGCGAACGGCTTCGAGGTCGACAGCTACGTGCCGGGCGGCGCGCGCCTCAAGTTCAGCGGCACCAGCATGTCGGCGCCGAACATGACCAACCTGGCTGCCAAGCTCTGGGCGCTGTACCCCGGGCTCACCGTCGCGCAGGTCAAGCAGCTGATCGTGGACGGCGCCGACGACAAGCAGGCGGGCGAACGCACGCTCAAGCTGATGAACCCGAAGCGTACGCTCGAACTGGCCGCGCAGGCGGCCAGGAAATAGGGCGCAGCGACACGACGCTCGCGTGGATGCCATGAGAATCGGCAAGCCCCTGCTGCTCATCATCACCCCGCTCGGCGTCGCGGGGGGGCTGTACGAGGCCTATCGGCTCGCCGGCGGCCTCGTGCTGCTGATGGCGGCGCTGATCGGCATGCTCTGCGCAGCCTTTGCGCAGCTCGTGTACACGATCCGCCGTGAGCAGCGCGACGACCGCGCGCGGGGCGCGCCTCCGGAGCGACCCGGGCAGGGCTGAGACGTCTACGCCGGGTCGCCGCCGGCGGGCCTGAACGGCCCTACTTCGCGCGCCGTGTCGTCCGGCGCTTCGCCTTCGCGGTGGCGGCCGGCGGCGCCGCAGCGGCCTTCGGCCGTGCCGCCTTGCGGCTGCGGGCAGGGCGCGCGGCTTTCTTCGCGGCCCGCAGCTGCGCGTCTTCGAGCGCATCGAAGGCTTCTGCCGTGTACACCGCCAGGTTCTGCAGGTGCGGCAGCGTGTCGCGGCAGCCGACGAAGGCGAAGGCCAGCACGTCCGCATAACTCTGGCAGGTGATGTTGAGTCCGATGCCGTGCGCGATCAGCGAGATCGGGTAGCTCGCCTCCAGCTTCGCGCCCCGGAAGTAGAGCGGGCGCGGCGGTCCCGGGACGTTCGACACGGTGACGTTGAACATCGGCCGGGTGCGTCCGGCGATCGGGGTCAGCATGGAGAGGATGCTCGGCGCCATCAGCAGCATCGTGTACTGGGTGATGGCCTCGCGCGGCAGGTTGCGGAAGTGGGCCTTCGCCGCGCGCGTCGAGGCCGCGACCGCCGCGAGGCGCTCGATCGGGTCCTCGATGTCCGTTCCCATCGTGCTGATGATGAAGGTGACCTGCGTGCCGGTGCCTTCGTCATCCTCCGCACGGAACGACGCCGGGATGCCGGCGGTCAACGGCTTGTCCGGGAGCTGGCCCTCCTCCAGCAGGAAACGGCGCAGCCCACCGCCACAGATCGACAGCACCACGTCGTTGAGCGTGCAGTCGCCGGCCTGGGCCGCCGCCTTCAGGCGATCGAGCTGGAGCAGCTGGGTAGCCACGCGGCGCTGGCCGCGCACGCGACCGTTCATCACCGACTTCGGCGCGTCGAAGGGAAGTTGCAGCGCCGGCTCCGACTCGCCCGGCGCGAGCATCGCGGCAAAGGCCTTCACCAGCTGGGGCACGGAGCGGACCTGCGTGCCGATCGCGTCCATCATCGTCTTCAGGACGCCCTCCATCGTCGGGTGCGGCTCGATGCGTGGCTCGCGGCGCACCCTCTTCTCGAGGCTCGGGCTCCAGAACGGGGGCAGCGTGCGGCTCTTCCCGGGGTCCTCCGACATGCAGCGCGTCAGCAGGCGGACGCCGCTGATGCCGTCGATGAGCGAGTGGTGCATCTTCAGGTAGACGGCGAAGCGGCCGCCGTCGAGGCCCTCGATGAGGTGGAACTCCCAGGGCGGGCGCGTCAGGTCGAGCGGCTGGCTGTGCAGCCGCGCCACCAGCTGGCCGAGCTCCCGCTGGCCTCCCGGCTTCGGCAGCGCCGAGTGCCGCACGTGGTACTCGAGGTCGACCGTGTCCTGCTCCACCCAGACCGGCCGTGGATGGGTCAACCCCGGCCCGCGCAGGGAGTAGTTCCACGGCGGCATGAACTCGCGGCTGGAACGCAGGTCGGTCATCAGGTCCCGGAGGAAGTCGGGCGGCGCGTCCTCGGGCAGCCGGAAGGGCATCAGCCCGGCGACGTGCATCGGCGTGTCACGGGACTCTACCTGGGTCCAGGAGATATCGAGCGGATTCAGCGGATGGGTCTTCATGGCCGGGGTTCCTGCGGCAGCGAACGGCCAGTGTATCCCGGCCCGCGAGCCAACAGGCAGCCAGCCTTGCCGGGTTGCGCCGGCGACCGCAACGCCAGCCGCCGGCGGCGGCTCAGTGCTGCACGAAGATCAGCTCGCCGGTCTCGAACCCGTGGCTCGCCGCCAGGGTCTGGAGGCGATCCAGGACCTCGGGCGCCAGCCGCGGCTCGCGGGACAGGATCCACAGGTAGTCCCTCGAGGGGCCGCAGATCATCACCCACCGGTAGTCCTGCTGGTCCAGCGCGATGATGTTGTAGCCGCCGTAGAACGGGCCGAAGAAGGACACCTTGAGCTGGCCGACGTCGGCGGGCCCGGTGAAGTACGCCTTGCCGACCGCCTCGCGCCATTCACCCTTCGCCGCGTCGAAACCGCGGTTCACGACCTTGAGGCCGCCGTCGTCCCGCAGCTCGTAGGTCGCGGTGATGCGCGTCAGGCCGCGCTCGAACGAGTGGTCGAGCCGCGCGATCTCGTACCAGGTCCCGAGGTAGCGCTCGACCTCGAAGCCGCGCACCGGCTCGACGCCCCCGGGCGACCCGGCGCAGCCGGCCAGCAGGACCACGAAGCAGGACAGGATGAGACTTGCGGTGCGCATGGGGGGTCCCTCAGACGTTGAAGCGGAAGTGCATGACGTCGCCTTCCTGCACGATGTACTCCTTGCCCTCGAGCCTCAGCTTGCCCACCTCCTTCGCGCCGGCCTCGCCCTTGCAGGCCACGAAGTCGTGGTAGGCGATGGTCTCCGCGCGGATGAACCCGCGCTCGAAGTCGGTGTGGATCTCGCCCGCCGCCTGCGGCGCCGTCGAGCCCTTGTGCACCGTCCAGGCGCGCACTTCCTTCGGGCCGACGGTGAAGAAGGTCTGCAGCCCGAGCAGCCTGTACGCCGCGCGGATGACGCGGTTCAGGCCCGGCTCGTCGAGCCCGAGGTCGGCCAGGAACGCCGCCCGGTCGGCCTCCTCGAGCTGGCCGATCTCGGCCTCGATGGCCGCGCAGACCGGCACGACCTCGGCGCCCTCGGCGGCCGCCAGCGCGCGGACGGCGTCGAGGTGCGGGTTGTCGTGGAATCCGTTCTCCAGCACGTTGGCGACGTACATGACCGGCTTGGCGGTCAGCAGCGGCAACTCGCGCAGCTTCTGCCGCTCGAAGTCGTCGAGCGCGAGCGAGCGTACCGGCCGGCCGGCATCGAGGTGGTCGTGCATCCGCCTGAGCGCGTCGCGCCAGCGGATGGCGTCCTTGTCGCCGCCGGCCTTGCAGGCCTTCTCCGCCCGCAGCAGCGCCTTGTCGACCGACTCCATGTCGGCCAGCGCCAGCTCGGTGTTGATGATGCCGATGTCGGCGACCGGGTTCACCTTGCCCGACACGTGCACCACGTCCGGATTCTCGAAGCAGCGCACCACGTGCGCGATGGCGTCCGTCTCGCGGATGTTGGCGAGGAACAGGTTGCCCAGGCCCTCGCCCTTGGACGCGCCGGCCACGAGTCCGGC
This sequence comes from Pseudomonadota bacterium, assembly GCA_018261655.1. Lineage (GTDB taxonomy): Bacteria > Pseudomonadota > Gammaproteobacteria > Steroidobacterales > Steroidobacteraceae > SG8-30. Next base: position 44,823 of record JAGTSG010000003.1, read on the forward strand.
GATGTCCACGAACTCGACCGTGGTCGGGAGGACCTTCTGCGGCCTGGCGATCGCCGCAAGCACTTCGAGGCGCGGATCCGGCACGGGCACGACGCCGATATTGGGGTCGATGGTGCAGAAGGGGTAGTTCTCCGCCGCGATCTGCGCGCGCGTCAGCGCGTTGAACAGCGTGGACTTGCCCACGTTCGGCAGGCCGACGATTCCGCACCTGATTGCCATCTTTTCCTCGTCCTCGCGGCCGGCTCAGCCGGGATCCCGCCCTTCTTCCGGATCGGCCGGCGCGACCGGTCGCGCGTGCAGCCTGTTCATGACCTTGCCCGCGCCCTCGGCCAGCAGGCGGGGAAACTCGTCGGCGGCGAGGCCGATCGCCTCGAGCATCCGTTCCTCCTCCGCGGCGCTGGCGCGCTTCAACACGTAGCCGATCACCTCGTCACGGTAGGCCGGGCGGCCGATGCCGAAGCGCAGCCTCCAGAAATCCTCGCCGAGGTGCGTGATCGTGTCCTTGAGGCCGTTGTGGCCGCCGGCCCCGCCCCCCCGCTTGAGCCGGACCGTGCCCGGCGGCAGGTCGAGGTCGTCGTGCGCGACGACGATCTCGGATGCAGGGATCTGCAGGTAGTCGCACAGGGCGCGGATCGGGGATCCGCTGCGGTTCATGTACGCCATCGGCTTGAGCAGCCAGACCTCCGTCGCGCCGATGCTGACCCTGCAGGCGTCGCCGCCGTAGCGGCGTTCGGGCTTCAGCCGTCCGCCATGGCGCCGGGCCAGCTCGTCCACGAACCAGAACCCGGCGTTGTGCCGGGTAGCGGCATACTCGGGGCCGGGATTGCCGAGTCCCGCAACCATGCGGATGGGAAGTCCGGGCATGTCGCCTGCCTCGTGGCCCCGGCCGAAACGGCCGGGGCCGCCCGCCGGGCGGCCCCGCCGTCGCGACGCGAGTGCCGCCGCTTACTTCTTCGAATCGGACTTGGCCGGCTTCGCCTCGGCCTTGGCCGGCTTCGCCTCGGCCTTGGCAGGCTTCGCCTCGGCCTTGCCTGCCTCGGCCGCCGGCGCCGCCGCTGCCGCCGCCGGCGTCGCGGCCGCCACCGCGGCCTCCTCGGCCACCGGGGCGACTTCCTCGGCACGCTGCGCGTGGACCGACACCACCGGCGCGTCGTTGCCGTGGATGAGCTCCGGCAGCTCGACGCCCGCGGGCAACTTCAGCTCGGAGAGGTGGATCAGCTGCCCGAGGCCGAGGTTCTGCAGGTCGACCTCGATGTACTCGGGCAGGTCCTTCGGCAGGCACAGCACCTCGATGTCGTTCCTGAGGTGCGACACCACGCCGCCCTGCGTCTTCACGCCCGGAGCGATGGCCTCGTTCAGGAAGTGCAGCGGGATCCGCATGCGGATCTTCTCGTCCTCCAGCACGCGCTGGAAGTCGATGTGCACGACCTGGTTCCTGTAGGGGTGCCGCTGCAGGTCCTTGAGCACCGCGGCCTGCTTCTGGTCGCCGACCTTGAGGCTCAGGATCGTCGAATAGAAACGCTCGTTGTCGAGCATCAGGATCAGCCTGGCGTGGTCGAGCACCAGGGCGCGCGCGTCCTGGTGACCGCCGTAGAGGATCGCCGGGACCTTGCCGGTACGACGCAGGCGGCGGCTCGCACCCTTGCCCTGGTCGTCCCGGAACTCGGCGACGAGTTCAAAAGACGTCTTCATGTTGCACTTACTCCCAAGTCATGGCCCGCCGTCCCGCGACCAGGCAACGGCGTGCCGTCCACACGGCCGCCGGACCCTCCGGCGGCCTGAAACCCTCAATCAACATACAGCGAACTGACTGACTCCTCGTCGCGGATGCGGCGCATGGTCTCGGCCAGCAGCCCTGCGACCGACAGGACGCGGATGCGATCGCAGCCGCGCGCGTCGGCCCGCAACGGGATCGTGTCCGTCACGACCAGCTGGTCCAGCGCCGAGCTGGCGATGCGCTCGACCGCCTTTCCCGACAGCACCGGGTGGGTGATGTAGGCCAGCACCTTCACCGCCCCGTGGTCCTTCAGCGCCTGCGCCGCCAGGCACAGTGTCCCGGCAGTGTCCACGAGGTCGTCCACCAGGATGCAGATCTTCCCGTCCACGTCGCCGATGATGTTCATCACCTGCGCCTCGTTGGGCCGGGGACGCCGCTTGTCGATGATCGCGAGGTCCGCATCGTCGAGCCGGCGTGCCAGCGCCCGGGCACGGACCACGCCGCCGACGTCAGGCGACACGACGATCATGTTGTCGTACTTCTGCTTCCAGGCGTCGCCGAGCAGCACCGGCGACGCGTACACGTTGTCCACCGGAATGTCGAAGAACCCCTGTATCTGGTCCGCGTGCAGGTCCACCGTCAGCACGCGGTCCACGCCGGCTCCCTTGATCATGTTGGCGACCAGCTTCGCGGTGATCGGCACCCGCGTCGCACGCGGCCGGCGGTCCTGCCGCGCGTACCCGAAATAGGGGATCACTGCGGTGACGCGCGCGGCCGAGGCCCGCCGGCAGGCGTCGGCCATGACCAGCAGCTCCATCAGGTGGTCGGCTGCCGGCGGCGAGGTCGGCTGCACCAGGAACACGTCGCGCCCGCGGACGTTCTCCATCAGCTCGACCTGGGTCTCGCCGTCGCTGAAATGACCGACGAACGCCCGCCCGAGCGGCTGCATCAGGTGCCGGGCGATGTCCTGCGCCAGCGCAGGATTCGCATTCCCGGTAAACACCGCCATCGTGGAATGGTCCACGCCGCTCTCCCTTGCGCCCGGCCCTGCCGGACGACGCCGCTCAACTGGCTGGGGTGGAAGGATTCGAACCTTCGCATGGCGGGATCAAAACCCGCTGCCTTACCACTTGGCTACACCCCAGTAACTCCGTCAGCCAAGGTCGGCACGTCCGCGGCCGGCCCGGCCTGCAGCCGCTGGACCAGGGGCGACACCGCCAGCCCCCGGGCCACGAAACCCGCCCACCGCCGCGGCAATCCGACCAGCGCCGCCGCAGCTTCTTCCCGCGTCGAAAACCCGGCGAATACGCACGCCCCGGTACCCGTCAGCCGCGCCGCGCCCCGGCCCCGCAGCCACTCGATGGCCGCGCGCACCTCGGGCTGGCGCGCAGTGACGACCGGTTCGCAGTCGTTTCGTCCGCCTGCCTGCAGGAAACCGCGAATTGTGATCTTCGGGGAATTTCGTGTCAATTCAGGGGCCTGAAATACCTCGGCGGTGCTGACCCCGACCGCGGGGCAGACGACGGCGAACCATCGCGCCGGCAGGTCCACCGGCTCGAGAACCTCGCCCACGCCCTCCGCCCAGGCCGACCGCCCGCGGACGAAGACCGGGACGTCGGCCCCGAGCTCGAGCCCGAGGGCGGCCAGCGCCGCGACATCCAGCCCGGTGCCCCACAGCGCGTTGAGCGCCACGAGGACCGTGGCGGCGTCGGAACTGCCGCCTCCCAGGCCGCCCCCCATGGGTATGTGCTTGTCCAGCCACAGGTTCGCACCGAGGCTCGTGCCGGTGCGCGACTGCAGGAGCCGGGCCGCCCGGACCACCAGGTCGCGCTCCGGCTCGAGGCCGCCCGGCCCGGCGACCCGCGCGATGACCCCGTCCGGGCGGGGCTCGAAGGCCAGGGTGTCGCACAGGTCGAGCAGCTGGAACACGGTCTGCAACTCGTGGTAGCCGTCCGGCCTGCGGCCGGTGACGTGCAGGAACAGGTTCAGCTTGGCGGGGGCCGGCCAGCCACGCGAGATCATGGCCCGAGATCCCAGCGCGTGACCGCCAGCTTCACCCGGGCGCCGTCGCGGGCGATGGTCAGGCGGACGGGCAGCTCGCCCCCGGGCGCCGCGCCGAAACGGCTGAATTCGACCTGCCAGCCGGATTGCCGCAGCAGCTCCGGCCGGCCGTCGGCGCTCCGGGTCTGCTCGTACGGCTCGCCGGGCGCGGGAATGCCGAGCATCCAGTAGCGGAGTGAACGGACGGGCATCTCGGCGCCCAGGCGTTCGGCCAGCAGGCGCTCCGCATCCGCGCCCTCGACCCGCGCGCCGCTGCCATCCTCCAGCCGCAGCCCGGAACCATCGAGGATGGCGCGCAGCGCGCCGACCCCGAGCGGCCCGCTGACGGCCAGGTCGGCGGTCTCACCCGACTGGCGCCAGTCGATGCTGGCCGAGGCGCCGTCGCCGTTCACCGTCACCGCCACGCGCCCGGTCATCCGCCAGTGGTCGAGCGCCAGGAGTTCCTGCTGGCGCAGGTCCCAATCGACCGTGACCGGCGCCGGCGGCACGGTCGCGCACCCGGCCAATGCAAGCGTCGCGATGGACAGCAGGCGGCGCATCGGGCCTCAGCCGGGATGCCGTTCCATCGTGCGCTGCAGGCTGCGATTGTCCGGCGATTCCTCGCGAGCCCGGCGCCACAGGTCGCGCGCCTCGTCGCGCCGTCCCGCAGCCCACAGCACCTCGCCGAGGTGTGCGGCCACTTCCGGATCGCGTGACCGGCCCCAGGCGCGTTCGAGCCATTCGAGCGCCTCCGCGTTGCGCTTCAGGCGGAACAGCGCCCACCCTGCCGAATCCATGATCGCGTAGCTGTCGGGCTTCACCTCGAGTGCCCGGACGATCAGGCCATAGCCCTCCGCCGCCTTGCCGGTGCGGTCGGCCAGCGTGTAGCCCAGCGAATTGAGCGCGGTGGGATCGTCGGGGCGGCGGCGCAGCACCTCGCGCATGACCGCGATCGCCTCCGGCACGCGATCGAGCCGCTCGAGCACGAAGGCCTCGGCGAGGCGCAGATCGTCGTCGTCCGGGTAGTAGCGCGACGCGCGGCGCATCAGCGCGACCGCCTCGTCGCCGCGACCCGCGTCCGCCAGCTGGCTGGCCCGCCCGGCGACCACGTCACGGATGCTCTCCGGCGACTGCTCGATGAAATCAGCGAGCGCGAGTTCCGCGCGCGGGGACGCGCCCAGCGTCTCCATCAGGCGGTAGGCGCGCAACTGCGAGGCGACCGCCCTGGGCCCGGTGACCACGCGCTCGAGGTAGCGCACCGCCAGCTCGGGCTTGCCCTGCTCGTCCGCGATCAGGCCGAGAAAGGCCAGTGCGGTCTCGTTGCCGCGGGAACCCTGTGCCAGCTCGTTGAAGTGGCGCAACGCCGAGTCGTAGTCGCGGCGCGTGAACGCCAGGGTGCCCAGGCCCTCGAGCGCCTCGGTCGCGGCGACCTGGCCGCGCCGCAGGGTCTCGAAGGCCTGGCGCGCGTCTTCGTCGCGGCGCGCGCCGACCAGTAGCCAGGCGTAATTGAGCTGCGAGAGCGGATCGGCGTCGGCGGCCAGCGACGCGGCCAGCGCCAGGCCGTCGTCGGTCTGCCCGGCGGCCAGCAGCGCGCGCACCTCGGCCAGCTCGGCCAGCCGCCAGCCAGGCCTCAACTCGCGGGCGCGCCGCGCCGCTTCGAGCGCGCGCGCGCCGTTTTCCGCCTGCTGCCAGAGCACGCTGCGGGCATGCTGGGCCTCGGCCAGCCCGGGGTCGGCGGCGGCGAGTTGCTCCATCACCAGTGCGGCGCCCGTCTCGTTACGCTCGCCCGCGAGGATGCCGAGCAGGGCCGTGTAACCCTGCGCGCGGTCTTCGTAGGCGCTGTCCAGGATCGTCCGGAACTGCGCGGCAGCGGCGGTATTGCGGTACAGGCGCAGCAGGCTCGTGGCCAGGAAACGGCGCGCCTCCTCTCTCTCCGGCTGCAGGGCCAGCCAGCGGGTGGCGCTGCGCACGGCGTCCTCCAGCTGGAAGTTCTCGAAGGCCGCGCGCGTCGCGCGCTCGGCCACCTCCGGGTCGGACGAAGCGTCCGCGGCGCAGGTCAGGGAGCCGCTGGCGAGCGGCCAGTCGCCCTGGGCGAGGGCGATCCCCGCCACGTGCGCGTGGCCTTCGGCGTCCGCGCGGGCACAGTCCACGGCGGTCGCGGCCGCCGGCGCGAACACGGCCGCGGCCGCGAGCGCGACCTTGAAAAACAGCGATCCGAGGCGCATGCCCGCACTATAGCGCAGCGGCGAGGCGCCCTGTGGGGACCTCGGCTTGTGCTGCCCCCTGTCATCCCGGACAATCCGGCGCGTCATCCGACCGGTATGCCATGTCCATCGTCGTCATCGGCCTGAACCATCGCACCGCGCCCGTGGAGGTCCGGGAACGCGTCGTCTTCGACGCGGACCGCCTGCCCGAGGCGCTGCACAACCTGTGTGCCCGGCCGGGCGTGCAGGAGGGGCTGATCGTCTCGACCTGCAACCGCACCGAGATGTACTGCGTGGTGGACGGCGGCGAACCGGCGCTGCCTGACTGGCTGGCGAGCTTCCACCAGACCGGCCACGACCTGACGGACCACTGCTACGAACTGCACGGTCCTGCCGCCGTCCAGCACGCCTTCGCCGTCGCCTCGGGTCTCGACTCGATGATCCTCGGCGAGCCGCAGATCCTCGGCCAGCTGAAGGACGCCTACCGCGCCGCGCACGATGCAGGCACGGCGGGGCCGTTGCTCAACCGGCTGTTCCAGGCGACCTTCGCCGTCGCCAAGCGGGTCCGGACCGAGACGCGAGTCGGAGCCAGCGCGGTGTCGGTCGCCTCGGCCGCCGTGCAGCTCGCCCGGCGGATCTTCGCGGGTTTCGAGCAGCACACGGCGCTGCTCATCGGCGCGGGCGAGATGATCGAGCTGGCCGGCCGGCACCTGCACGCGCAGGGGCTGAAGCGGATGATCATCGCGAACCGCAGCATCAACCGCGCGCAGGACCTGGCGCTCGAGTTCAAGGCCTCGGCCATCACCCTCGACGCCCTCGACGAGCACCTGCCCGCGGCGGACATCGTCATCAGCTCGACCGCGAGCCCGGTGCCGGTGGTGACGCTTGAGGCCACGCGCAAGGCCATCGCAGCGCGCCGGCGGCGGCCGATGTTCATGCTCGACATCGCGGTGCCGCGCGACATCGAGCCCGGGGTCGCCGAGCTCGAGGACGTCTACCTCTACACCATCGACGACCTGCGCCAGGTCGTGGACGAGAACCTGAAGGCCCGGCAGGAGGAGGCGGCGGAGGCCCGTGGCCTGATCGAGGACGAGGTCGGACGTTTCATATCTGCGCTGCGCACCCTCGACGCCGCGCCGATCATCCGCGACCTGCGCTCGCGGGCCGACGTCACCAAGGCCCAGACGCTCGAGCAGGCGCGTCGCATGCTCGCGGCGGGCAAGCAGGAGGAAGCGCTGGAGTTCCTGGCGAACACCCTGACCAACCGGCTGCTTCACGCGCCGTCGCGCGCCCTGCGGCTGGCCGCCGAACAGGGCGACGCGGCGCTGATCGACGCCGCCCACAAGCTGTACAGCCTGGACCACAACGGCGAGCACTAGGAGGGGTCAGGCCCCGCTCCGTCCCCTTAGGGGACGGAGCGGGGCCTGACCCCTCTTCCATCATGAAAGACTCCATCCGCAACAAGCTCGAACAGCTCGCCGACCGCTGCGACGAGGTCGGCCGCATGCTGGCCGAGCCCGAGGTGCTCGAGCGCATGGACCGCTTCCGCGAGCTGTCCGTCGAGTACGCGCGGCTGCAGCCGCTGGCCGCCTCGTTCCTCGCATGGCAGGAACTCGAGCGGCAGCTGGCCGCCACGCGGGAGATGGCCCGCGATCCCGATCCCGGCGTGCGCGAGCTGGCTGGGCAGGAAGCCGCGGAGCTGGCCGCCCGCCTCGAGGCCGGGGAGGCCGAGCTGCAGCTCGCCCTGGTGCCGAGCGACCCGCTCGACGAATCGAATGTCTTCCTCGAGATCCGCGCCGCCGCTGGCGGCGACGAGGCGGCGATCTTCGCCGGCGACCTGTTCCGCATGTACGCGCGCTACGCCGAGTCGAAGGGCTGGCAGGTCGAGGTGATGTCCGAGAGTCGCGGCGAGCACGGCGGCTACCGCGAGATCATCTGCCGGGTCATCGGCCGCGGCGCCTACTCGCGCCTCAAGTTCGAGTCGGGCACCCACCGGGTCCAGCGGGTGCCGGCCACCGAGGCGCAGGGGCGCATCCACACCTCGACCTGCACCGTCGCCATCCTGCCCGAGGTCGAAGCGGTCGAGTCGGTCGAGGTCAACCCGGCGGACCTCAGGATCGACACCTATCGCTCCTCGGGCGCGGGCGGTCAGCACGTCAACAAGACCGATTCGGCCGTCCGCATCACCCACCTGCCGAGCGGCCTCGTCGTCGAGTGCCAGGACGAACGCTCGCAGCACAAGAACCGCGCGCGCGCGATGGCACTTCTGCGGGCCCGGCTGCTGGGCGCCGAGCGCGAACGGCAGGCGAAGCACACGGCCGCGACCCGCAAGCTCCAGGTCGGGACCGGCGACCGCTCGGAACGGATCCGCACCTACAATTTCCCGCAGGGCCGCATGACCGACCACCGCATCGAGCTGACGCTCTACAAGCTCGACGACATCGTGGACGGCAACCTCGACGCCGTGATCGAGCCGCTGCTCAGGGAGCACCGGGCGGAACAACTCGCCGAGATCGCCTGAGGCGCGCCCGGCACGCGGCCATGGACACCCGCATCGACGGCCTTCTGCTGCGGGCACGCCGGCGCCTCGAAGGCGCGTCGGAGAGCCCGGCCCTCGACGCCGAGCTGCTGCTCGCGCACACGCTCGGCCTGCCGCGCATGCAGCTGCGCACGCACGGCGAGCGGCAGGTCGCACCGGCGGACGTCGCGCGATTCGAGTCGCTGGTCGGGCGGCGCGCGGCGGGCGAGCCGGTCGCCTACCTGACCGGCCGCCGGGGGTTCTGGACGATTGACGTGGCCGTGGGCCCCGCGGTGCTGGTGCCGCGTCCCGAGACGGAACGGCTGGTCGAGGCTGCGCTCGAGCGCCTGCGGCCCTTGCGGGAGCCGGCCATCCTGGATCTCGGTACCGGCAGCGGTGCCATCGCGCTCGCGCTGGCCTCCGAACTGCCCGGCGCCGAGGTCGTGGCGGTGGAAGCGAGCGCTGCGGCGCTCGGCGTCGCCCGCGCCAATGCTGCCGCGGCCGGGCTCTCCAGCGTGGTCTTCCTGCAGGGCCACTGGTTCGAGCCGGTCGGGAAACGGCGATTCGACTGCATCGTCGCCAACCCGCCCTACCTCGCCGGGTCCGATCCGCACCTGGCCAGCCTCGCCCATGAACCAGAGAGCGCGCTGGTGGCCGGGCCCACCGGCCTCGAGTCGCTCAAGGAGATCATCGGCGGTGCCGGCGACCACCTGCGCGAGGGCGGCTGGCTGCTGCTGGAGCACGGCGCAGCACAGGGCGCGGCCGTGCGCGGCCTGTGCGCGTCGGCGGGCCTCGGGGCGCCACTCACGCTCACGGACCTTGCCGGGCTCGAACGGGTGACGGTGGCCCACCGTGCCGCGCGGCCGTGACCGTGCAGGTAGAATGCGGACTGCTCCCACCCACACCCGGAACTCCATCATGGTCAAGTTCGAAACCTCGCTCGGCGACTTCGTCATTGCGCTCGACCCCTCCAGGGCACCGGTCACCGTCGCCAACTTCCTGCAGTACGTGGACGACGGCCACTTCGACGGCACGGTCTTCCACCGGGTGATTCCCGGCTTCGTGATCCAGGGGGGCGGCATGACCGCCGACATGAGCCAGAAGCCGACGCGCAGGCCGATCGAGAACGAGGCGACCAACGGCCTGAAGAACCTGCGCGGCACCCTGTCGATGGCGCGCACCAACGACGTCAACAGCGCCACCTCGCAGTTCTTCGTCAACCTGGTGGACAACGCCTTCCTTGACCACCAGGGGCCGCGCAACTTCGGCTATGCGGTATTTGCCAGGGTGGTCGAGGGCATGGACGTGATCGACGCGATCGCCGCGGTCAAGACCGGGCGCAAGCGCGGGCATGAGGACGTGCCGCTCGAGCCGGTCGTGGTCCACGCCGCGCGCCGCGTCGAGGCCGGCTGACCCCGGCCGGGGAGCGATGGCGCGCCGCCGACGCTCGCTGCCGGCCCGCATGGCGCGGGCGGCCGCCCTGGCGCTGGCGGGAATCGTTGTCGCGAGCATCCTCACGGTGCTGGCGCTGCGCTGGGTCCCGGTGCCGGTCACCGCCTTCATGCTGGCGGACCGGCTGGGCGCCCTGTCGGCCGGCGAGAAGGACTACCTCTACGCGCACGACTGGGTCCGCTGGGAGGACATCTCCCCGCACGCCGCCGTCGCCGTGATTGCCGCCGAGGACCAGAAGTTTTCCACGCACCACGGCTTCGACCTCCAGTCGATCGACGAGGCGCTCACGGAGGCCAAGCGTGGCCGCCGGCTGCGCGGCGCCAGCACGATCACACAGCAGGTCGCCAAGAACCTGTTCCTCTGGAAGGGCCAGAGCTGGTTCCGCAAGGGCCTCGAGGCGGGGTTTACCGTGCTGATCGAGGCGCTGTGGCCCAAGCGCCGGATCATCGAGGTGTACCTCAACAGCGCCGAGTTCGGCCGCGGCACCTGGGGCGTCGAAGCCGCGAGCCGGCGCTACTTCCGCAAGCCCGCCGGGCAGCTGAGTGGCAGCGAGGCGGCGCTGCTCGCCGCGGTGCTGCCGAACCCGAAGCGCTTCCGGGTGGAGGCGCCTTCGAACTATGTCCGCCAGCGCCAGGCCTGGATCCTCGGCCAGATGAGCCAGCTCGGCGGGACGGCCTATCTCGACACGCTCGAGTAGGATCACACAGCTGCGCAACGAAACGGGCCCCGGTGCTCGCGCACCGGGGCCCGTAGGGTAGCAACGACCTCAGGTCAGAAATTGACCGACAGGCGTCCGTAGACGAAGCGGCCCGAGTACCCGTAGGGCGTGTAGTTGGAGAACGGCGTGTTGCCGGTGCTGTTCAGGTTCGCCGTGCCGTTCAGCCCGACGGTGAACGGGTCCGGGTACTCGTCGAGCACGTTGTCCGCGCCCACCGCGAGGCGGATCTTCTCGGTCACGTCCCAGCGCGCCTCGATGTCGAGCAGTACCGCCGGGTCGAGGACGAAGTCGTTCGCCTCGCTGGTGCCGGGGTTCAGCGTCTCGCCGTAGCGCGTCGCGCGCAGCGTGGCGCCGAAGCTGCGCAGGTTCCAGTTGAGGGTCGCGACGAACTTGTCCGACGGCGTGCCTTCCTCGAACGCCAGCGTATTGAGCCGGCCGAACAGCGGCGGCGGGCTGGCCGGGGCATAGATCTCGCCCAGCGCCTCGGACGGCGGCGGCACCTTGGTGACGTCGGTCTGGTTGAAGTTCGCCGCCAGCGTGAAGTCGAAGCGGCCCGCGCTGCCGAAGTCCACCGGCCAGTTCAGAACGACGTCCACGCCCTGGGTCTCCGTGTCCACGCCGTTGAGGAAGAACCGGCCACCGCCGACCCCGATGAAGCCGAGCGACTGCAGGTAGTTCCGCACCACGGCGTCGGTCAGGTTCTCCGACAGCACGATACGGTCGTCGATGTTGATCTGGTAGGCGTCGATGGTCAGGCTGACCGTCCCGAAGTGCATGACCGCGCCAACCGAGTAGTTGAGCGAGGTCTCGGCGTCGAGCGGCTTCGCGCCGAGCGCCGCGGCCACCGGGTCGGTCGCCGGGAAGGTGGTGATATCGTAGGGGACGCCGTCGATGAAGTTGGTCGAGGTCGTCGCAAAGAACTGCTGCTGCAGCGACGGGGCGCGGAAACCATTCGACACCGAGCCACGCAGCGCGAAGTTGTCGGTGAAGTCGTAGCGCAGCGACAGCTTGCCCGAGACGTTGCTGCCGAAATCCGAGTAGTCCTCCACCCGCACCGCGACCGAGCCGAGCAGCTTCTCGGTCAGGTTGGCCTCGAGGTCGACATAGGCGCCGACCGCCGTGCGGTCCTCGCTGACCTCGTTCTGGGGCTGGAAGCCGGGGAACACCTGCGCACCCGAGGCGGTGGCGCAGCCGCCGGCGGCAATCACCGCCGGCGTCACGGCGCTGCCCGTGCAGCCCCCCGTGCCGATCGGCAGCAGCACGCCGCCGTTGCGGTAGGAGTCAGGCTCACCGGCGAAGATCGAGTAGGTCTCGAGGCGCGCCTCGAGGCCCGCAGCCAGGTTCACCGGCGAGGACAGTCCCCAGTCCAGCTCCCGGATGCCGGAGAAGTTGAACACCGCCTGGTCGTAGTCGAAGCCGCCGGCATCGAACACCGTGCCGCTGTCGACGCCGAGCGAACGGTTCAGCGTGTTCTCGATGGTGAATTCCATCTTGTTGTAGCCGTAGACCAGGGACGAGTCCATGGCCCACTCGCCCCAGTTCCAGGCGACGCCGAAGGCTGCGCTGGCGTCGGTGACCCGCGGCGCGATGATCGGCAGGAAGCCGTCGGGATAGATCTCGATCACGTTGCGGTCGTCGAGCGCCCGCCGGTAGAAGCCGGCGGACTGGGCGTCACGGTCCTGGAAGCTGGCCCAGCCATAGGCGTGCGCGCCGCTCGACAGGTCCATGCCGAAATTCGCGAACAGCGTGAGCTGCTCGAGTTCCGGCTCCCCGTACCAGGCGTTGAACCGCTCGAAGGTGTCCTCGCGCGCGTCGAAGGCGCCGCCGACCAGGGGGTACTGCTGGCGCACGTCGAAACCGTCGCGCTCGGTGCGGGCCTGGTCCTTGTACTCCAGCGCCAGCGTCAGGTAACCGTCGTCGCCGAGAGTCAGACCCTTCCACGCCGACAGCACGGTCGTCTCGCCGTCGGACACGTCGCGGCTGACCTTGTCGCCCGGCCGCCAGGTCGCACCCGCGGGAGCCGCGGCGACTGGCACCGAATAGCTCGACTCGCGCCAGCCGTAGCTGACGTTCACCTCGCCGCCCTCGCCCTCCTCCTTGAGGCGGACGTTGATCACGCCTGCGATCGCATCCGAGCCGTACTGCGCCGAGGCGCCATCGCGCAGCACCTCGATCGACTGCACAGCCGCCGAAGGAATCGTGTTCAGGTCCACCGCGGAGGAGCCGCGGCTGATCGTGTTGACGTTGACCAGCGAGGCCGAGTGGCGGCGCTTCGAATTGAGCAGCACCAGTGTGTGGTCCGGCGCCAGGCCGCGCAACGTCGCCGGGCGGATGGTGTCCGTGCCGTCATTGAGGCCCGGACGCGGGAAGTTGAACGACGGCAGCGCGGTGGACAGCGCCTGGTTCAGTTCCGTCACGCCCTGCTGCGTGAGGGTCTCGGCCGTCACCACGTCGACCGGCACTGCCGTGTCCGTGGCCGACCGGTCGGCCACGCGCGTGCCCGTCACGATGATCTGTTCGAGCTGGGTCTGGGCCGGTGCCTGCTGCGCATGGGCCGCGGGCATGGCGAGTAACGCTGCAAATCCGGTTCCGAGCGCGAGCCGGACGCCGTGACGCACTGAATTCATGTTGATCCCCTTAAGGACGCTGTCCCGCCTCGACTTGGGGCAGGTACTGATGCGATTACGCAACACGAAGCCCTGCCCCGTCAAGCGTCGGGTCAGAGTTGTTGGTTAGAGGCAACAAAGACGGCGGCATACGGCCGCCGGCAGCGGTTCAGGCGGCCGTCGCGGCCGGATCGTAGCCGAGGTTCGGCGCCAGCCAGCGCTCGGCCTCGGCGAGGGTGATGCCCCTGCGCGCCGCATAGTCCGCCACCTGGTCGGGACCGACCTGGCCGACCGCGAAATAGCGCGCCTCCGGGTGGGCAAAGTACCAGCCGCTGACCGAGGCGGTGGGATACATCGCGAACGACTCGGTCAGGCGGATGCCCGTCGCCCGCTCGGCATCCAGCAGCTGCCAGAGCGTGGCCTTCTCGGTGTGGTCCGGGCAGGCCGGGTAGCCCGGCGCGGGGCGGATGCCCCGGTATTCTTCGCGGACCAGCTGCTCCCCCGAGAGCCGCTCGTCGGGAGCATAACCCCAGAACTCGCGGCGCACGCGTTCGTGCAGCGCCTCGGCCGCCGCCTCGGCCAGCCGGTCCGCGAGCGCCTTCAGCAGGATGGCGGAGTAATCGTCGTGGGCGGCCTCGAAACGCGCCACGTGCTCCTCGATGCCGATCCCCGCGGTGACGGCGAAGGCGCCGAGGTAGTCGTCGACGCCGCTGCCGCGCGGCGCGACGAAGTCGGCGAGGCACAGCTGCGCCTGGCCCTCGGCCTTGGCCTTCTGCTGCCGCAGGTGATGGAGCCTGAATGCCACCCGCTGCCGCGAGGCGTCCGCGTAGACCTCCAGGTCCTCGTCGACGGAGGCGGCCGGGAAGAAGCCGACCACCGCGCGCGCGGCCAGCCAGCGCTCGCGGACCACGCGGTCCAGCATCCGCTGTGCATCCTCCCACAGTTGCCGCGCCGCCGGGCCCTTCGCCGGGTCGTCGAGGATGGCCGGGAAGGTCCCGGAGAATTCCCAGGCGTTGAAGAACGGCATCCAGTCGATGTAGCGGACCAGGTCCCTGAGCGGGATGTCCTCGAGCCGGCGCGTGCCGAGGAAGCGGGGGACGGTCGGCCGGTACGACGGCCAGTCGAGGGCCGGCCGCCGCGCACGCGCCTCGGCCAGCGACAGCGCCGGCGCCTTCACGCGCTTGCCCGCGTGCTGCTCGCGGCGCGCAGCGTGCTCGGCCTTCACCCGGGCGATGTACCCGTCACGGGAGTCCGGGGACACCAGCGCCTGGCAGACGCCGACCGAGCGCGACGCGTCCTTGACGTAGACGACCGGCGACGCGTACTGCGGTTCGATCCTGACCGAGGTGTGAGCCGGCGAGGTCGTCGCGCCGCCGATCAGCAGCGGGATGGTGAAACCCTGCCGCTGCATCTCGCGCGCCACGTGCACCATCTCGTCGAGCGACGGCGTGATCAGTCCCGACAGGCCGATCATATCGGCGCCCACTTCGCGCGCCGTGTCGAGGATCTTCGCCGCCGGCACCATGACGCCGAGGTCGACGATCTCGAAGTTGTTGCACTGGAGCACGACGCCGACGATGTTCTTGCCGATGTCGTGCACATCGCCCTTCACCGTGGCGAGCACGATCCGGCCGTTCGCGCGGCGCGCCTCGCCCTTCCCGCGCTCGATGAACGGCACGAGGTAGGCGACCGCCCTCTTCATGACGCGTGCCGACTTCACCACCTGCGGCAGGAACATCTTGCCCGCGCCGAACAGGTCGCCGACGACGTTCATGCCGTCCATCAGCGGTCCCTCGATCACCGCGAGCGGCCGGTCGGCCGCGAGCCGCGCCTCCTCGATGTCGGTCTCGACGTACTCGTCGATCCCTTTGACCAGCGCGTGCTCGATCCGCTTGTCGACGGGCCACTGCCGCCAGGCGAGGTCCTCCGTCCGGCGCGCGCCGGCCTCGCCCCTGAAGCGCCCGGCAATCTCGACCAGCCGCTCGGTGGCGTCGCGACGACGGTTCAGGATCACGTCCTCGACCCGCTCGCGCAGCTCCGGGTCGATCTCCTCGTAGATCGCCAGCTGGCCGGCATTGACGATGGCCATGTCGAGTCCGGCGCGGATGGCGTGGAACAGGAACACCGCGTGCATCGCCTCGCGCACCGGGTCGTTGCCGCGGAAGGAGAAGGAGACGTTCGACAGCCCGCCGCTGGTCAGCGACCCCGGGCAACGCTCCTTGATCCGTCGCACCGCCTCGATGAAGTCGACGCCGTAGCCGTCGTGCTCCTCGATCCCGGTGGCGATGGCGAAGATGTTGGGGTCGAAGATGATGTCCTCGGGCGGGAAACCCACCCGGGTCGTCAGCAGCCGGTAGGCGCGCTCGCAGATCGCCACCTTGCGCTCGACGGTGTCCGCCTGGCCCTGCTCGTCGAAGGCCATGACCACCACCGCCGCGCCGTAGAGGCGGACCTTGCGCGCCTGCTCCAGGAAGGGCGCCTCGCCTTCCTTCAGCGAGATCGAGTTGACGACGGCCTTGCCCTGCACGCGCTTGAGCCCGGACTCGATGACCGACCACTTCGACGAGTCGATCATGACCGGCACGCGGGAGATGTCCGGCTCGGCGGCGGCGAGGTTCAGGAAGCGGGCCATCGCCGCCTCCGAATCGAGCATGCCCTCGTCCATGTTGACGTCGATGACCTGCGCGCCGCTGGCCACCTGCTGGCGCGCGACGTCGAGCGCGGCGTTGTAGTCGCC
>JAGTSG010000015.1 GCA_018261655.1 Pseudomonadota bacterium
GACCTGTCCCCGTCCGGGGACAGGTCGGCACCTGGTACCTCTGTCAATGCGTGGCGCGCCGCGGCTCCGGCTCGGCCACCTGCGTCTCGGCCGCCTTGTAGACGACGTACGGCTTGCTGTCGCCGGCGATGACGGTCTCGTCCAGTACGACCTTCTCGACGTTCTTCATGGACGGCAGGTCGTACATGATGTCGAGCAGCACGTTCTCGAGGATGGTCCTCAGGCCGCGCGCGCCGGTCTTGCGCTCCATGGCCTTCCGGGCAATGGCCATCAGCCCGTCGCCGCGGAACTCGAGCTCCACGCCCTCCATCTCGAACAGCCGCCCGTACTGCTTGGTCAGCGCGTTGCGCGGCTGGGTCAGGATGGTGATGAGCGCGTTCTCGTCGAGTTCCTCGAGCGTCGCGACGACCGGCAGGCGGCCGACGAACTCGGGGATCAGGCCGTACTTGATCAGGTCCTCGGGCTCCACGTCCTTGAACAGGTCGGTGCCCTGCGGCCGCTCGCTCGGGCTCTTCACCTCGGCGGCGAAGCCGATGCCGCCACGCGAACTGCGCCGCTCGATGATCTTCTCGAGCCCCGCAAATGCGCCGCCGCAGATGAACAGGATGTTGTTCGTGTCCACCTGCAGGAATTCCTGCTGCGGGTGCTTGCGGCCGCCCTGGGGCGGCACCGAGGCGACGGTGCCTTCGATGAGCTTGAGCAGCGCCTGCTGCACGCCCTCGCCCGACACGTCACGCGTGATGGACGGGTTGTCGGACTTGCGCGAGATCTTGTCGATCTCGTCGATGTAGACGATGAGCGTCTTGCCGCAGCCCGTCGGGCCGATCAGCAGGATGTTGCTCTTGGCGATCTCGACCTCGGCGTGTTCGCCGCGCGGCCGCTTGTCCGACGGCTGCGACTGCAGGCGTTTGTAGTGGTTGTAGACCGCCACCGACAGGATCTTCTTGGCCCGCTCCTGCCCGATGACGTAGTCGTCGAGGACTTTCTTGATCTCGGCGGGGCGCGGCAGCTTGTCGCGCGAGCGTTCCTGCTTCTCCTCGAGTTCCTCGCGGATGATGTCGTTGCAGAGCTCGACGCATTCGTCGCAGACGAAGACGGACGGGCCGGCAATCAGCTTGCGGACCTCGTGCTGGCTCTTGCCGCAGAAGGAGCAGTACAGGAGCTTGCCTTCGTCGTGCTTGCCGCGGGTGTCGTCAACCATTAAACGAGGTCCTCAGGCCTTCCGGCCGCATGCCGGCAGCTTCCTTATAGCACGGGCCCCGCCGGCCTGAAAATCCCTTTGTAGACGGGGACTTGTGCGTCAAGTCCCACCCGGAACGGTTGACGCCGACGGGTTGGCCGCCGGCAGCTGCCCGCGCCGGTCGAGCACCGCGTCGACCAGGCCGTAAGTCCTGGCCTGCTCGCCGCTCATGAAGTTGTCGCGGTCCGTGTCCACGCGGATCTTCTCGATCGGCTGGCCGGTGTGCCGCGACAGGATCGTGTTGAGCCGGTCGCGGGCGTCGAGGATCTCGCGGGTGTGGATCTCGATGTCGGTGGCCTGGCCCTGGAAGCCGCCCAGGGGCTGGTGGATCATGATCCGCGAGTTGGGCAGCGCGTAGCGCTTGCCGGCCGCGCCGGCGGCGAGCAGCACCGCGCCCATGCTGGCCGCCTGGCCGACGCAGATCGTGCCGATGTCCGGCTTGATGAACTGCATCGTGTCGTAGATCGCGAGCCCCGCCGACACCGACCCGCCCGGCGAGTTGATGTAGAGGTGGATGTCCTTTTCCGGGTTCTCCGACTCGAGGAACAGCAGTTGTGCCACGACCAGGTTGGCCATGTAGTCCTCGACGGGTCCCACGATGAAGACCACCCGCTCCTTCAGCAGCCGCGAGTAGATGTCGTAGGCCCGTTCGCCGCGAGCGGTCTGCTCGACCACCATCGGCACGAGGTTCAGCGCCTTCGTTTCCATGTTTCGGTCCACCGCGGTCTACCTCAGTCCTCAGACGCCTCTTCGGCGCCGAAGTTCATGATGTCCTTGAACGTGGCCGGCTGCTCGGTCACCCTGGCGGCGCCGACGATGTGGTCCACGACCTGGTCTTCCAGCACCATCATCTGCAGCTGGCGCATCGCACCTTCGTTGCCGGTGTACTGCTCGCGGGCGGCCGCCGCGTCCTCGAAACCCGACACCAGGTCGTCGAGCCGGGCCTGGACCTTGGTCGCGTCGAGCTTGATCCCGGCCTTGCGGATCGCCTCGTTGAGCAGCAGTCCGAGCGCGACGCGCCGCCGGGCGTTCGCCTCGAAGGGCTCGCGCGGCGGCATCTGGCGCGTGCTGCGGGCGCCCATGCGCCGCAGGGCCTCGACCTGCATGTCGCGGATCTCCTGCTCGACGAGCACCGAGGGCAGCTCCAGCGGGTTGGCCGCGAGCAGCTTGTCCATGACCTGCGCCTTGAGCCGGTTGCGCACGGCCTGG
Source organism: Pseudomonadota bacterium (assembly GCA_018261655.1). Classification (GTDB taxonomy): domain Bacteria; phylum Pseudomonadota; class Gammaproteobacteria; order Steroidobacterales; family Steroidobacteraceae; genus SG8-30. The sequence continues at coordinate 2,450 of JAGTSG010000015.1, forward strand.
GCCAGCTCGCGCTCCATGTTCTCGCGCACCTCGGTGCGCAGGGCCTCGACGCCGCCCTCGTCCACGCCGAAGGCCTTGCAGAAGTCGTCGTCCACCGCCGGCAGCTGGACCTCGTCCACGGCGCCGACCGTCACCGTGAACTGCGCCGTCCGGCCCGCGAGGTTCTTCGCCGGGTAGTCCGCCGGGAAGGCGACGTCGAAGGTCCGCGTCTCGCCGGCCGCGGCGCCGCGGAGGCCGTCCTCGAAGTCCTTCAGCATCCGGCCCGCGCCGAGGGTGAACTGGTGCCCCTGGGCCTTGCCGCCCTCGAACGGCTCGCCGTCGAGCCGCCCCTCGAAGTCGATGGTCAGGCGGTCGCCGTCCGCCGATGCGCGCTCGACGGCAACGAAATTCGGGCGCTGCTTGCGCAGGCTCTCGATCATCGCGTCCACGTCGGAGGCGGCCACCGACGCCTTCGGGCGGACGAGCTCCATGCCCTCGATGCCGGCGATTTCGACCCGCGGATACACCTCGAAGGTCGCGCTGTACTTCAGGTCGCCGCCCTTGTCGGTGGCGAGCGGCTGGATGCGCGGTCCGCCCGCGGGCACCAGCTGCTCGCGCTGGACCGCCTCGGCGAAGGTCTCGCGGATCAGGTCGCTGACGACCTCCTCGCGCACCTGCGCGCCATAGTGCTTGCGCACCACGTGGATCGGCGCCTTGCCCGGCCGGAAGCCCTTGATGCGCGCCGTGCGGCTGACGTTGAGCAGCCGCTTGTCCACCTGCTGCTCGACGCGGCTGGCCGGCACCGAGACCTGCATGCGGCGCTCGAGCCCCTTGAGCGCCTCGACTGAAACCATCATCTCTTCTTCAACCTCTGGATGTCTGCCTCGACCGTGGCAATCCCGACGCCTCCGGGCGGCACCGATGGTGCGAAAGGAGAGACTCGAACTCTCACGGGTTGCCCCACTGGAACCTAAATCCAGCGCGTCTACCAATTCCGCCACTTTCGCACGCCGGAACCGAATGACCGGCAGCGCCGGCCGCCACCGTCTAGCGCCGTTCGCGCCGGCGCCGCCGATCGCGGCGGCGGGCGAGCAGGAAGGCCGCCAGACTCGGCGTCAGGAAGGCCGCGAGCACGCACATGCTGACCAGGTCGCTGCGACCTTCCAGGCCGGCGTAGGTCCCGAGATAGATCAGGGCGATGGTCACGGTCCCGGCCAGCAGCGCGCCGACTTTCAGGGCCGCCAGGGCCTTCTCCACCGGCGTCGCGTCATCGTCCGTCCGGCCGGTCGGCCAGTTGTAGCTCGGTTCCTTGATCGGGTCGGGTTTCGTCATCGCTGCGCCGTGCCACCGCCGGTACGGCCGGTTGGCCAGGTAAAACGCCCCGCAGCCTGCACTGCGGGGCGCCGTAACTGGTGGGCCATGTAGGACTCGAACCTACAACCTACGGATTAAGAGTCCGCAGCTCTACCAATTGAGCTAATGGCCCGAACTTCAAAACTGGGGCGAGCGATGGGACTCGAACCCACGACGGCCGGAATCACAATCCGGGGCTCTACCAACTGAGCTACGCCCGCCATCAAAACCGCCCCCGGTTGCGACCCCAGTCTGGCGCGCCCGGCAGGACTCGAACCTGCAACCGCCGGCTTAGAAGGCCGGTGCTCTATCCGGTTGAGCTACGGGCGCACGTGGTTCGCCCGCGGCGCCGCCAGATCCGTGGTCGGGGCAGAGGGATTCGAACCCCCGACCCTCTGCTCCCAAAGCAGATGCGCTACCAGACTGCGCCATGCCCCGCCAGAGTCCTGTCGGATGCAACCGCGCGGGCCGCAAGCCTGCACGGGGCCCGGAAGTTTACGGTCGCCGCCGCGGGGCGTCAATTTGGCAGCGCGCAGCGCCCCTCCCGCGAGGCGTCGGGACTGCCGGCGGTCGCGCGGTCCGGCGAGCCGGTCACGACGCCGGGACGCAGCGGTGATGCGCTAAGATGCCCCGGCATCGATGAAGGTGTCGCCCCGCGAGTCGCCCGAGATGTCGCGAATCCCAACGCCAGGTCCACGCAGGACGGCCCGTGGCCTGCCGCGGGGCCGTGCGCTGGATCCGGCCGCGCTCGCCGAGGTGGAGGCGCTGCTGGCGGGCTGCCCCCGCGACCGGGAGCAGCTGCTCGAGCATCTTCATCGCCTGCAGGACCGTTACGGGCACCTGGCCACGCGTCACCTGCGGGCACTGGCCCACGCCATGCGCCTGCCCATGGCTGCGGTGTACGAGACCGCGACCTTCTACGCGCACTTCGACATCGTGGACGAAGGCCAGGCGCCGCCCGCTCCGCTGACCCTCCGGGTATGCGATTCGCTTCCCTGCCTGCTCGCTGGCGCAGCCGGCCTCGGGCAGGCGCTCGCCGCAGGCATGGATTCCGCGCGGGTCAGGGTGACCCGCGCGCCCTGCATGGGTCGCTGCCACGAAGCGCCGGTGGTCGAGGTCGGCCACCGGCACGTCGGGCGCGCGACGCTTGCCGAGGTGCGGCAGGTCGCCGACTCGGGACGTCACGAGCCCGCGCCCGTTTCCTGGCCGCGGCTCGACGCCTATCGCGGCGCGGGCGGGTATGGCCTGCTGCAGGCGCTCCGCGCCGGCGCGGTCACGCGCGACGAGCTGGCCGCCCAGCTCGAGGCCGCGGGCCTGCGCGGGCTGGGTGGCGCCGGGTTCCCGACGCACCGCAAGTGGCGCTTCGTACTGGCCGAGCCCGGGCCCCGCTACGTCGTGATCAATGCCGACGAGGGCGAACCCGGGACTTTCAAGGACCGCCACTACCTCGAGCTCGCGCCGCACCAGTTCCTCGAGGGTGCCCTGGTCAGTGCCGAAGTGGTCGAGGCGGCCGCGGTGTACATCTACCTGCGCGACGAATACCCCGGCCTGCACGGCGTGCTGCGCGAAGCTATCGCCGAGGTCGAGGCCGCCGGCCTCGCGTCGCCGGGCTTCATCGTGCTGCGCCGCGGGGCGGGTTCGTACGTGTGCGGCGAGGAGTCGGCGCTGATCGAGTCGCTCGAGGGCAAGCCCGGCAAGCCGCGCCACCGGCCGCCCTACGTCGCCCAGCGCGGCCTCTTCGACCGGCCAAGCCTCGTCAACAACGTCGAGACGGTCTGGTGGATCCCGGAGATCCATCGGCGCGGCGGCGAGTGGTTCGCAAACCAGGGTCGTCGCGGCCGGAAGGGGCTGCGCAGCTTCTCGGTGTCGGGCCGCGTCAGGCGCCCGGGCGTGCACGTCGCGCCCGCGGGCATCACCCTGCGCGAGCTGCTCGACGAGCACTGCGGCGGCATGGCCGAGGGGCACGAGTTGCTGGCTTACCTGCCGGGCGGCGCCTCGGGCGGGATCCTGCCCGCCTCGCTGGCCGACGTTCCGCTGGACTTCGATACCCTGCAGCCTTACGGCTGCTTCATCGGCTCGGCCGCCGTCATCGTCCTCTCGCAGCACGACGACCTGCGCGCCGCGCTGGCCAGCCTGATGGCCTTCTTCGCCGACGAGTCCTGCGGCCAGTGCACGCCGTGTCGCGTCGGCACGGTCAAGATGCTCGGGCTGCTCGAACAGGATCGCTGGGACGCCGCGCAGCTGCACGGGCTGTCCCGGTTGATGATCGATGCGTCCATCTGCGGGCTCGGGCAGGCGGCGCCGAACCCGGTGCTGGGGGCGCTGGCCCATTTCCGGGACCGCCTCGAGGCGCAGGGCATCCGGATCGTCGGCGAGGAGCCGGCGCCGTGAACGAGGCACCGCGCGACGCCGGCTTTGCCTTGACGCTGGACGGCCGGACGGTGACCGCCCGGCCCGGCGAGACCTTGTGGCAGCTTGCGAGACGACACGGCGAGCACATCCCGCACCTGTGCCTGAGGGACGCGCCGGGCTATCGGCCCGACGGCAACTGCCGGGCCTGCATGGTCGAGATCGAGGGCGAGCGCACCCTGGCCGCCAGCTGCACGCGCCAGGCGACGCCGGGAATGGTGGTGAGGAGCGCGACCTCGGAGCGGGCCCGCGCAGCGCGCGAGGGCGTGATGGAGCTGCTGCTCGCGGACCAGCCCGGCCGGCAGGACTCACCGGACCGCTCGAGCCACTTCTGGCGCACGGCGGACCAGTTGCGCCTCGACACGGACGCGTCGCCGGGCGCCCTGCCCCGCCGCGCGCCCGACGCCCGGTCGCGCGATGACTCGCATCCGGCGATGCGGGTCAACCTCGACGCCTGCATCCACTGCGGGCTGTGCGTGCGCGCCTGCCGGGAAGTCCAGGTCAACGACGTGATCGGGCTGGCGGGCCGCGGCGAGCGCGCCCGGATCGTGTTCGACTTCGGCGACCGGATGGGCGCGAGCACCTGCGTCGCCTGCGGCGAGTGTGTCCAGGCCTGTCCGACGGGGGCGCTGATGCCCGCGACCCTGGTGGACGCGGCCGGGCGCGGCGACTCCGCCGTGGCCGACCGGAAGGTCGATTCCGTCTGTCCCTACTGCGGCGTCGGCTGCCAGGTCACCTTCCACGTGAAGGACGACCGGATCGTCTGCGTCGAGGGCCGCGACGGGCCGTCGAACCACAATCGACTGTGCGTGAAGGGTCGTTTCGGCCTCGACTATCTCGATCATCCGGCGCGGCTGACGCGGCCGCTGATCCGGCGCGACGGCGTGCCCAAGGGGCTCGACCCGGCGTTCGATCCGGCCCGTCCGCTGAGCCACTACCGCGAGGCAGGCTGGGACGAGGCGCTCGACCGCGCGGCCGCGGGCCTCATGACCCTGCGCGACCGGCACGGGCCGGCGGCGCTCGCGGGCTTCGGCAGCGCCAAGTGCTCGAACGAGGAGGCCTGGCTGTTCCAGAAGCTCGTCAGGACGGGCTTCGGCTCGAACAACGTGGACCACTGCACCCGCCTGTGCCACGCCAGCTCGGTCGCGGCGCTGATGGAATGCATCGGCTCGGGCGCGGTCACGGCGTCGTTCATGCAGGTCGAGCATGCCGACGTGGCGATCCTGACCGGCTGCAACCCGTCCGTGAACCACCCGGTCGCCGCCACCTTCTTCAAGCAAGCCGCCAGGCGCGGAACGAAACTCATCGTCCTCGACCCGCGGGGCCAGGTGCTGGCCGACTACGCCTGGCGGATGGTGCGCCTCACGCCCGGCGCCGACGTGGCGCTGCTGAACGCGCTGCTGAACGTGATCGTCACCGAGGGCCTCCACGATCCGGCCTACGTCGCCGCACACACCGAGGGCTTCGAGGCGCTGCAAACGCACGTGCTGCCCATGACGCCGGAAGCGATGTCCCCCCTGTGCGGGGTCGAGCCCGGCGAGATCCGCGCGATCGCCCGGACCTACGCGCAGGCGCGGACCGCGATGATCTTCTGGGGCATGGGCATCTCGCAGCACGTGCACGGCACCGACAACGCGCGCTGCCTGATCTCGCTGGCGCTCGCCACCGGGCAGGTCGGCCGGCCGGGCACCGGCCTGCACCCGCTGCGCGGCCAGAACAACGTGCAGGGCGCCTCCGACGCGGGACTGATCCCGATGGTGCTCCCGGACTACCGGCCCGTCGGCAACCCGCAGTACCGCGCCGCGTTCGAGGAGCTGTGGAACGCGACGCTCGACCCGCGGCCGGGACTGACCGTCGTGGAGACCATGCACGCGATCCATGCCGGCACCATCCGCGGCATGTACATCGTGGGCGAGAACCCGGCCATGTCCGACCCGGACCTCGACCGCACGCGCGCGGCCCTCGCAAGGCTCGAACACCTGGTCGTCCAGGACCTGTTCGTGACGGAGACCGCGCAGTTCGCGGACGTGGTGCTGCCGGCCTCGGGCTGGGCGGAGAAGGACGGCACCGTGACCAACACCAACCGCCAGGTGCAGCGCGGCCGCGTGGCGGTGCCGCTGCCCGGCGAGGCGCGCCCGGACTGGTGGATCATCCAGGAGATCGCGCGCCGCTTCGGGCTCGACTGGAACTACCGTGGACCCCGCGACGTGTTCGCGGAGATGCAGCGCGGCATGGGATCGCTGGCGCACATCAGCTGGGAGCGGCTCGAACGGGAGGACTCGGTCACCTACCCGACCGCGGCGGACGACGCGCCGGGGCAGGACGTGGTCTTCGGCGACCGGTTCCCGACCGCAGACGGCCGGGCACGCTTCGTGGCGACCGTGCCGCTGCCACCCGACGAGCCGGTCGACGCCGACTATCCGGTCGTGCTCATCACGGGGCGGCAGCTCGAGCACTGGCACACCGGCTCGATGACCCGGCGCACGCGCGTCCTCGACGGGCTCGAGCCGGCCGCGGTGGCCTCCATGGCGCCGGCGGAACTCGACCGGCTCGGCATCGCCGCCGGCGATCCGGTCAGCATCACGACGCGGCGCGGGACGATCACGCTGGCCACGCGCTCCGACCCCCTCATGCGCGAGGGCATGATCTTCGTGCCTTTCTGCTACGCCGAGGCACCGGCCAACCGGCTCACCAACCCGGCGCTCGACCCCGTCGGCAAGATCCCGGAATTCAAGTACGCGGCCTGCCGGGTCGTGGCCGACCGCGACGGCGGAATGGTGTAGCATCGCGGCCCTTCCCCGCGGCCGGAGGTTCGTGATGGCGGTCATCCTGGACGGCAAGCTGCTTGCGGCGGAGCTGCGCGAGGACATCAAGGCGCGGGTGGCGGCGATCTGCGCGGCCGGCCGCCGTGCACCGGGACTCGCGGTGGTGCTCGTGGGCGGCGACCCGGCAAGCCACGTCTATGTCGCAGCCAAGGTCAAGCAGACCGAGGCCGTCGGCATGCGGTCGATCGAGCACCGGCTGCCGGAGACAACGCGCGAGGCGGAACTGCTCGCGCTGGTCGCGCGGCTCAACGCCGACCCGGCGGTGGACGGGATCCTGGTCCAGCTGCCGTTGCCGAAAGGCATGGACAGCTCGCGGGTGATCGAGGCCATCGATCCGGCCAAGGACGTGGACGGGTTCCACCCCATCAACGTCGGGCGCCTGTCGACCGGCCTGCCCGCGCTGGTCCCCTGCACGCCGCGCGGCTGCGTGATGCTCGCCAGGCGCGCGGTCGCCGACCTCACGGGCCTGCACGCGGTGATCGTCGGCCGCTCCAACATCGTCGGCAAACCGGTCGCGCAGCTGCTGCTCGCGGAGAACTGCACGGTGACCATCGCGCACTCGCGCACCCGCGACCTGCCCGCGGTCTGCCGGGCGGGCGACATCCTGGTGGCGGCCGTAGGCCGGCCACGGATGCTGGGGGCCGAGCACGTCCGGCCCGGCGCGATCGTGATCGACGTCGGCATCAACCGCGTGCCGACGGCCGACGGCCGTTCGCGGCTGGTGGGCGACGTCGACTACGACGCCGCGGCTGCCGTGGCGGGCGCCATCACGCCCGTGCCCGGGGGCGTCGGGCCGATGACCATCGCCTGCCTGCTCGACAACACGGTCCTGGCCTACGAGCGCCGCGGCGGCTGACGAGCAGCCGGGCGCACCGTCAGAACAGCCCTTCGGTCTGGCCGGATTCGCCGATGCGGATCCGCTCGGCGGCCGGCGACTTCGGCAGGCCCGGCATGGTCATGATGTCCCCGCAGATGACCACGATGAAGCCGGCGCCGGCGGCGAGCCGGACCTCGCGGATCGGCACCACGTGTCCGCTCGGCGCGCCGCGCAGGTCCGGGTCGGTCGAGAACGAGTACTGGGTCTTGGCGATGCACACCGGGAAGCGGCCAAAGCCCTCGGACTGGAGCTCGCGGAAACGGTCGCGCACCTTCTTGTCGGCGATGATGTCCGAGGCGCCGTAGAGCTCGGTCGCCACGGTGCGCACCTTGTCCCAGAGCGGCAGGTCGTCGGGGTAGAGCACCCTGAAGCCGTCACTCCCGCGGCGCGCCGGCCGGGCCGCCAGCTCGGTCACCGCCCGGGCCAGCTCCTCCGCACCCTTCGATCCCTCTGCATGGTGGCGGCACACGATCGCGTCCACGCCGAGCGTCTCGCGGCAGGCCTGCCGCACCAGTTCGTGCTCCGCCTCCGTGTCGGCGGCGAAGGCGTTGATGGCCACGACCGCCGGCACCCCGAACTTGCCCACGTTGCGCACGTGCCGCTGCAGGTTGGCGAGGCCACGTTGCAGCGCCCCCAGGTCCTCCTGCTCGAGCCGGTCGCGCGGCACGCCGCCGTGCATCTTGAGGGCACGCATGGTCGTCACCACGACCGCGGCGGACGGCCTGAGCCCCGACATGCGGCACTTGATGTCGAAGAACTTCTCCGCGCCGAGGTCGGCGCCGAAGCCGGCCTCCGTGACCACGTAGTCGGCCAGCCGCAGCGCCGTGCGCGTCGCCACGACCGAGTTGCAGCCATGCGCGATGTTGGCGAACGGGCCGCCGTGGACGAAGGCGGGGTTCCCCTCCAGCGTCTGCACCAGGTTCGGCGCGAGCGCGTCCTTGAGCAGCACGGTCATCGCCCCCTGCGCCTTCAGGTCCGCGGTCCTTACCGGCGACTTGTCGCGCCGGTAGCCGATGATCATGCGGCCCAGCCGTTCCTCCAGGTCGCGCAGGTCGAGCGCCAGGCAGAAGACCGCCATGACCTCGGACGCCACCGTGATGTCGAACCCGTCCTCGCGCGGGTAGCCGTTGGCCGCGCCGCCGAGCGAGTTGATGATCGACCGCAGGGCCCGGTCGTTCATGTCCATCGCGCGCCGCCAGGTGATGCGGCGCCGGTCGAGGGTCAGCTCGTTGCCCCAGTGGACGTGGTTGTCGATCATCGCCGCCAGCAGGTTGTGGGCGGCGGTGATGGCGTGGAAGTCGCCGGTGAAGTGGAGGTTGATGCGTTCCATCGGCACCACCTGCGCGTGGCCGCCGCCCGCGGCACCGCCCTTCATGCCGAAGCACGGCCCGAGCGAGGGCTCGCGCAGGCAGATCGCGGCACGCTTGCCGATGCGGTTCAACGCGTCCCCGAGGCCGACCGACACGGTGGTCTTGCCCTCGCCCGCCGGCGTCGGGCTGGTCGCCGTCACCAGGACCAGCCGGCCTTCGGAACGGCCGCCGAGCCCGGCGATGAAGTCCGGGGACAGCTTGGCCATCTCCCAGCCGTAGGGAATGAGCGCCTCCGGCGGGATGCCGAGCTTCGCGCCGATCTCGGTGATCGGCGCGAGCCTCTTCGAGCGGGCAATCTCGATGTCGGACTTCATGTGGGCCTCACTTTCGCCGCCAGGTCGTGCCGCCCGGACCGTCCTCCAGGATGACACCCGCCGCGGCCAGCTCGTCGCGCAGCCGGTCGGACTCGGCCCAGTCTTTTGCCCGCCGCGCCGCGGTGCGGGACGCAATCATCGCCTCGATCCGGCCGTCGTCCAGGCCGCCGCTGGCGGACTCGCCGGCCGTCAGCTCGGACCGGGTGGCGAGCCACGCACCCGGATCGTGCTGCAGGATGCCCAGCACGCCGCCCAGGGCCCTGAGCTCGCCCGCCAGCGGCGACATCACGCCCGTATTCCCCGCCGCCTTGGCCGTGTTGAGTTCCCGCGCCAGCGTCTGCAGCACCGACAGCGCCTCCGGCGTGTTGAAGTCGTCGTCCATCGCCTCGCGGAAGCGGTCGGACCACGCCGTCGCGGGCGCCGGCGCCGCCGGGGCGACGTCGCGCAGCGCCAGGTACAGCCGCGACAGCGCGGCATCCGCCTGCTGCAGGTTGCCCTCGCTGTAGTTGATCGGCCCGCGGTAGTGGCTCGAGAGGATGAACGCCCGCAAGACCTCGGGCCGCAGTTTCGGCAGCACCTCGCGCACGGTGAAGAAGTTGCCGAGCGACTTCGACATCTTCTCGTCGTTGATGTTGAGGAAGCCGTTGTGCATCCACACGTCCACGAACTTCGAGCCGCAGGCCGCGCAGGTCTGCGCGATCTCGTTCTCGTGGTGCGGGAATTTCAGGTCCATGCCGCCGCCGTGGATGTCGAAGTGCCCGCCCAGCAGCGCCGTGGACATCGCCGAGCACTCGATGTGCCAGCCGGGCCGGCCCGCGCCCCAGGGCGAGTCCCAGGAGGGCTCGCCAGGCTTTGCCGCCTTCCACAGCACGAAGTCGAGAGGGTCGCGCTTGTGCTCGCCGATCTCGACGCGCGCCCCCGCGCGCAGGTCGGCCAGCCTCTTGCCGGAGAGGCGGCCGTAACCCTCGAACTTCGAGACGGAATACAGCACGTCCCCGTCGGCGACGTAGGCATAGCCCTTGTCGACCAGCGCCTGGATCATGGCGAGGATCTCGGGCATGTACTGCGTCGCCCGGGGCTCGTGGTGCGGCGGCAGCATGCCGAGACCCTCGAAGTCCTCGTGCATCGCACGGATGAACTGCGCGGTCAGCTCGCCGACCGGCACGCCGTTCTCGGCTGCGCGCTGGATGATCTTGTCGTCGATGTCGGTGATGTTGCGGACGTAGGTCACCCGGTAGCCGCTGGCTTCGAGCCAGCGGCGGACGACGTCGAAGACGACCTGCGAGCGCGCGTGACCGACGTGGCAATAGTCGTAGACCGTCATGCCGCAGACGTACATGCGGACGTGGCCGCGCTCGAGCGGCTCGAAGGCCTCCTTCCTGCCGGTCATCGAATTGTGGATCCGGAGCATCAGTCCCTTCCCCCGGCGTGCACGGCGAGCCGGTGGCGCAGTGTAGACGGTGGCAGCGCCCCGAGCAGCGGCCCGAGTTCGGGACCGTCGCCGCGGCCGGTCAGCGCGATGCGCAGCGGCATGAAGAGCTCCGCACCCTTGCGGCCGGTGCGCTGGCGGACCTCGCGGGCCAGCGCCGCGAGGTCCGGGCCCGTGGCCTCCAGCGCCGCGAGCGCCGCGCGGAAGAACCCCGGGCCGGCACGCTCCACGACCTGTGCCAGGTCATCCGGAAGCGGCGGCAGCTCTCCGAACAGCACCTCGACCCACGGCAGCGCGTCGCACGGAAAGACCACGTTGTGGCTCACGGTGGCGCCCAGCAGCCCGCGCTCGCGCGCGCCGAGCGAATCCGGCAGCGCCGGCGCCAGCCACGCCTCGAGCGCGGCAGGGTCCAGCCGTTTCACGGCCTCGCGCTGCCAGTGCTGGAGCTGGACCTCGTCGAAGTGCGCCGGGGCACGGCCCACGCGGTCCAGCCGGAATGCGCCGGACTGCGCCGCCGGATCGACCCAGTCGTCCGGCGCGCCGGCGTGGCCGAGGCGCAGCAGGTAGTTGGTGACGGCCGCCGGCAGGTACCCGGCCGCGCGCAGGTCGCCGACACTGGCACTGCCGCGCCGCTTGGAGAGCGGCGCGCCGTCGGCGCCCAGCAGCATCGGCAGGTGGCCGTAGGCAGGGGGCGCCAGGCCGAGCGCCTCGAGCAGCAGCAGCTGTCGCGGCGTGTTGGTCAGGTGGTCCTCGCCGCGCAGCACGTGTGTCACGCCCATGAGCGCGTCGTCGAGCGCGTTGCAGAAGAAGAACACGGGCACCCCGTCGGCACGGCGAACGACGAAGTCGCCGATCTCTTCGGTCGAGACCTCCTGCGGCCCGCGCACGAGGTCGTCGAAGGCGACCCGCCGTCCCGGCGGCACGCGGAAGCGCAGTGTGGGGCGACGTCCGGCCGCCTCGTGGCGCGCCCGTTCGATGGCGTTGAGTTCGCGGCAGGTCCCGGCGTAGCGCGGCGGCTGGCCGGCGGCGAGCTGGGTGCGGCGCGACACTTCGAGCTCGGTCGCCGAGCAATAGCACGGATAGGTGGAGCCGGTCCCGACCAGGCGTCGGTAGTGGTCCTCGTAGAGCCCGCCGCGGGCCGACTGGCGATAGGGCCCGCGCTCGTCCTCCTTCCCCGGCCCGGCCTCCCAGTCGAGGCCCAGCCAGCGCAGGTCGGCCAGCTGCGATTCCAGGAAGGCTTCGCTGCCACGCTCGAGGTCGGTATCCTCGACGCGCAGCACGAAGCGCCCGCCCTGCGCCTTCGCCAGCAGGTAGTTGAACAACGCCGTGCGCGCATTGCCGAGGTGCATGCGGCCGGTCGGACTGGGCGCGTAGCGGGTGGTGATCGGGCTCGGCATCAGCGGCACAGTTTACGGGATCGGACCCGGCCGCTCACGTGCCGTCATCGGTTAAGATCAGCCTGCGACGCGGGCTCGACGGTGGACAACAGCATGAAAGCACGGACGATGTGGGCTCTCCGGAGGTACCCGGTACCTTCCAGGTACCTGGTACCTCTTGCGGCAACCCTGGCAATCGCGCTGCCCTTCGGCGCCTCCGCGCAGCAGCCATCGAGCCTCGAGCCGCGCGTCCGGATCGAGACGACCGCAGGCGACTTCGTCATCCAGGTCGACACGGTGCGGGCGCCGCTCACCGCCGAGAATTTCCTGCGCTACGTGCGCGACGGCTTCTACGACGGCCTGATCCTGCACCGCGTGGTGGCGAACTTCGTGGTCCAGGGTGGCGGCTACCTGCCCGACTTCAAGGCGCGGACGACGCGCGCCAGCATCCACAACGAGTCCGGCAACGGCCTGTCGAACCTGCGCGCCACCGTCGGCATGGCGCGCGGCGAGTCACCGCACTCGGCGACGTCGCAGTTCTACGTCAACGTCAAGGACAACCCCGGCCTCAACCCCCTGCCCAGCCGCTGGGGCTACGCCGTGTTCGGACAGGTGGTCGAGGGCATGGACGTGATCGACCGCATCGCCTACCTGCCGACCGGCGAGCGTGCGGGGTTCGGGGACACGCCGCTCGAGTCGATCGTCATCCGGCGTGCCTCGGTCGTGGGCGAGCCCTCGGCGCCGACCGCGGCGCCCGCCCCGCCCGCCCCGGGTGACGGCTCCGGCGCCTCCGGCGACGGCGGCCAGCAGGACGCCCCGGGCGGCGAATCGCCGGGCGAGACCGCGGCCGACCCGCCGGCGTGACCCGGCTCTTCGCCTCGGACCTGCACCTCGATCCGGGCCGGCCGGACATCACGACCCAGTTTCTCGACTTCCTCGACGGCCCGGCCCGGGAGGCCGGGGCCCTGTACCTGCTCGGCGACCTCTTCGAAGCCTGGCTGGGCGACGATTCGCCCGGCACGCTCGGCGAGACGGTCATGGCCGCGCTCGCGTCATTGTCTGCGTCCGGTGTCGGGCTCTTCATCATGCAGGGCAACCGCGACTTCCTGCTGGGCGAGGATTTCTGCCGGCGCGCGGGCGGAACCCTGCTGACCGACCCGACGCTCGTCACGATCGGGCCGCAGCGGGTCCTGCTCACCCACGGCGATGCGCTGTGCACCGGCGACGCCGGTTACCAGCGATTGCGGTCGCTGCTGCGGGACCCCGAGGTCCAGCGCGCCTTTCTCGCGCTGCCGGTGGACCGACGCCGCGTGCTGGCGGCCGAGGCCCGTGCCGGCAGCCGGGCGCACCTCGCCGGGGCCGACGAGTACGTCACGGACGTCAGCCCGGAAGCGGTCGAGCGCGTGTTGCAGCAGGCCGGCGTCTCGCTGCTGCTGCACGGTCACACCCACCGCCCCGCGGTCCATCGCTGGCGCGTGGCCGGGCGCGACTGCACCCGCATCGTGCTCGGCGACTGGCACCGGCAGGGAAGCGTGCTGCGGTGGGACGAGACGGGCTACGAGCTGCTGGAACTGCCGCGGACCTGAGGAGCCCCCGAGTGGAACCGGAACTGCGCATCCGGTGACGTCGCCAGCCCGGCTTCGGTCCCGGCCAGCGACGCCAGGCGCGCCTCGATGTCGAGCCCATGCCTGTCGGCATGACGGCGCGCCAGCGCCAGGTACAGCGTGAAGTGTCGCGCCTCGGATTCCTCGAGGCCACGGTAGAAGGACGCCACCGGCGCCGGCAGGCGCGGCGCGAGGCCGGCGAAACGCTCGCAGGATCGCGCCTCGATCAGGGCGCCGCAGAGCAGCAGGTCGAGCCGGCGCGCGGGCTCGCCGGTGGCGACCGCGGCGCGCAGCCCCTCGGCGTAGCGGGAAGGCTTGAGCCGCCGGTACGGCAGGCCGAGCGACATGAGCAGTTTCTGCACCTGCTCGAAGTGACGCAGTTCCTCGCGCGCCAGCCTCGACAGCTGCCGCGTCAGCTCGAAGTCGTCGGCGTAGGCGAACATGAGCGCCAGCGCCGTCGAGGCAGCCTTCTTCTCGCAGTTGGCGTGGTCCAGCAGCAGTTCATGCTGGCGCTCGGCGGCGGCGTCGAACCAGGCCGCCGGCGTGGGCGCCCTGAGGAGTTCCGTCGGGGATTGCGCCGCGGCGCCGCGCCAGGCGGCGTCAGAATCCCATCGCCTCGCGGTCCGCCTCATCCTTTTCCGCTTCCTTCAACGCGTCCACCAGCTGCTCGGCCGAAGAATAGCGGCGGGAGGGATCCTTGGCGATGCAGTTGAAGATGATGGACTCGAACCGCTTGAGTTCCGGCCTGAGCTCGGGAAGCGGCGAATGGGCGTGCTTGTAGATGACCTGCATCGGCGTGCCGGCCACGTAAGGCTTACGCCGCGTCAGCATCTCGTAGAACATGATCCCGAGGCTGTAGAGATCGCTGCGCTCGTCCGTCTCGCGGCCGTGGCCCTGCTCCGGGCTCATGTAGTACGGCGTGCCGAAGATCTCTCCGCTGCCGGTGATGTTGGCGTCGAGCTCGAGCTGCTTGGACATCCCGAAGTCGATGAGCACGACCGAGCCGTCCTCGCGCAGCATCACGTTGCCGGGCTTCAGGTCACGGTGCAGCACGCCGGCGGCATGCAGCGCCAGCAGCGCCTCCGCCATCTGCCGGACCAGGGTCGCTGCCTCGCGGGGCTTGAGGCCGGACTTGATGCGGGCGCGCAGGTCGCCCTGCGGGAAATATTCCATCGCGATGTAGGCGTAGTCGTCCCCCGCGCCGAAATCGAAGATCTTCACGATGTTGGGGTGGCGGATCGCGGAGGCGATCTCGTACTCGCGCAGGAACCGGTCGAAGGTTTCCGCCGCCTTGCCGCCGACCTCCGGCGCCTGGCGCAGGACCTTGAGGGCGACCTTCTCGCCGGACGAGAGCCGGTCCGCGAGGTAGACCGTCGAGACCGGGCTTTCGGCCAGCTTGCGCACGAACCGGAAGCCGCGGATGGTCAGGTCGCCAAAACGGCACTGGCGTTCCTCGGCCTCGGTCCCGACGGCCGGCTCGGCCGCGCCGCGCCCCTTGCCCTGGCCGTGGGCCGCGCGCAATGCGCCGGCGAGCCGCTGGTGATCGATCTTGCGCTTCGACACGCACGCGAACGCGCCCGCCTTGCCGGCCTCGGACTCGGCCTCCGGCGACGGCTCCGACAGCAGGTACACGATCGGCGGGAAACCGGGTCGCCGCCGCAGGTCCTTCAGCCACTCGAGGCCCGTGCCCGCGCCCGGCTGGTCGTCGAGCAGCACCACGTCGTAGCCGGAGGCCTGGAACTCCGCCGGCAGCTTTCCCTTCGTCGCCGGGTCGTACTCGGCGACCGTGGGTGCGTCAAAGGCGGTCGAGACGTGCTGCGCGAGCAGACGCCGGTAGACCTCTTCGTCGTCGATGACCAGCACGCGCAGGCCCATACCCGCATTTTACATACTGGGGGGCCGCCGCGGACTGTGACCTTTCTCCCAGCGCAGCGCCAACAGCAGGTCGCCGACGTTGGTCCCGGTATGCCCGGTGTGAACCAGGTCACCACTGGCCTCGAGAAACCGGCCGCTATCGGCGCGTTCGAGGCAGGCCGCGGCGTCCAGGCCCGCGTCCCGGCCGCGCTCGATCGTGCCGCCATCGACCAGCGCCCCGGCATCGTCCGTATTGCCGTCCGTGCCATCGGTCCCGGCCGCGAGCAGCAGCCGGTCGCCGGTACCGGCCAGCGCCTCGGCGGCAGCGAGCGCCAGGTGCTGGTTTCGCCCGCCACGCCCCGGCCCGGGGGGCAGCACGACGGTCGTCTCGCCGCCCCACAGCCAGAGCCCCGGGGGCCCGCCGGCGAGGTGCTCGCAAACGGATCGTGCCACCTGGACGGCGGACCCCTCGAGCCGGCCCGCCGGGCGTTCGACCGGGAACCCGGCCGCCGACGCGGCCTGCGCCATGGCCTCGAGGGCCTCGTCGAGGCGTCCCACGCAGCGCAGCGGAACCGGGGGCGGCACGGGGGACTCGCCGGCGCCGCGCGTTAGCATGGCAGCCAGCCAGCCGGGCAGGCCCGCCGGGTCGAAGGTCGCCGCCGAGCGCGCCAGCAGTCCCGAGCCGACCACCGCCGGGTCGTCACCGGGCACATCGGAGAGGTAGTAGCCCTCGACGCGACAGTGCCCGACGCGCAGCAGCAGCCGGCCGTCTTTGAGCTGCGACAGGCGCCGTCGAACCGCGTTGACGCGCTCGATGGACTCGCCGGAGGACAGGGCCCAGGCGGACACGCGCCGCAGGTCGTCGAGCGACAGGCCTTCCGCCAGCGACTCCACCAGGCTCGAGGCGCCGCCGGACACGAGCAGCAGGACCGGCTGGCCGGGCCGCGCCTCGCGCGTGAACTGCAGCGCGGCCGAGCCCGCCGCGAGGCTGCGCGAGTCGGGCACCGGGTGGCCGCCCACCAGGCAGCGCACCCGGGGGTCCTGCTGCAGGCCGGGCCCGAAGTGACCCTCCCGCGAGATGACCAGCGCGCGCTCGACCCGCGACCCGAGCGCGTCGATCGCGCCGACGGTCATCGCGTCGGCCGCCTTGCCTGCCGCGAGGATCCAGGCGCGGTCGAGGTCGTGCCGGCCGGCCAGCGCCGCGTGCATGCGGCGGCGGCCGTCCACCGCGGCCAGCCCGGTCTCCAGCAGATCAAGCAGGAAGTCGCGTCGCGCGTCGCGGGCAGGACGCACCGTGCCCTCAGACCGCGCGGATCACCCGGCCGGCCTGCGGGTCGTCGCGGCGCCGGGCCTTGACGTCGTCGGCGCGCTCGCGCACGAGGCGGCCGAGGTAGTCGGCAGTGACGTCGCCGGTGACGTACTCGCCCGAGAAGCAGGACGTGTCGAAGTCCTCGATCTGCGCGTTGTCGTGACGACAGGCTGCGATCAGGTCCTGCAGGTCCTGGTAGATGAGCCAGTCGGCGCCGATGATGCGGGCGACCTCGTCCTCGGACCGGCCCGCCGCGACCAGCTCGGAAGCGACGGGCATGTCGATGCCGTAGACGTTCGGGTAGCGCACCGGCGGCGCCGCCGAGGCGAAATAGACCTTGGCCGCACCCGCCTCGCGCGCCATCTCGATGATCTGCGCCGAGGTCGTGCCACGCACGATCGAGTCGTCCACCAGCAGCACGTTGCGGCCGCGGAACTCGAGGTCGATGGCGTTCAGCTTGCCGCGGACCGACTTCTCCCGCATCTCCTGGCCCGGCATGATGAACGTCCGCCCGATGTAGCGGTTCTTGACGAAGCCCTCACGGTACTTCACGCCCAGCGCGGCGGCCATCTGCATCGCGCTCGTGCGGCTGGTGTCGGGAATCGGGATGACCACGTCGATGTCGTGGTCGGGCCGCAGCCGGCGGACCTTCTCGGCCAGGCGCTCGCCCATGCGCATCCGGGCCTTGTGCACCGAGATGTTGTCGATGATCGAGTCCGGGCGCGCGAAGTAGACGTACTCGAACACGCAGGGCGTGTGCCGGGCCGCGGGCGCGCACTGGTGCGTGTGCAGCCGCGCCTCCTGGTCGACGTAGACCGCCTCGCCCGGGTTGACGTCGCGCACCAGGCGGAAGCCGAGCATGTCGAGCGCCACGCTCTCCGAGGCGAGCATCCACTCGGTGCCGCGTGGCGACTCGCGGCGTCCCAGCACGAGCGGGCGAATCCCGTTCGGGTCGCGGAAGCCGACCACGCCGTGGCCGACCACCAGCGCGACCACGGCAAAGCCGCCGCGACAGCGGCGAAAGACGTTCTCGAGCGCCGCGAAGATGTCCTGCGGCGCGAATTTCCCGCCGGAGCGCTTCTGCAGCTCGCTGGCCAGGACGTTGAGCAGCACCTCCGAGTCCGAGCTGGTGTTGAGGTGGCGCCGGTCGTCGCGGACCAGCGACTCCGTCAGCTGCATGGCGTTGGTGAGGTTGCCGTTGTGGCCGAGGCCGATGCCGAAGGGCGAGTTGACGTAGAAGGGCTGCGCCTCGTCGGCCCGGTCGCAGCCTGCGGTGGGGTAGCGCACGTGCCCGATGCCGACGTTGCCCGCCAGCTGCAGCATGTGCCGCTGCTGGAATACGTCGCGCACGAGCCCGGCATCCTTGCGCGCAAACAGCTCTCCCTCGCGCACCGTCATGATGCCCGCAGCGTCCTGCCCGCGGTGCTGCAGCACCGTCAGGGCGTCATAGATCCGCTGGTTGACCGGGGACTGGCCGACGATGCCAACGATGCCGCACATCGGCTCACCTCCGGATCAGGTCGGCGGCCTCGTCGAGCAGCGGTTCTACGGCCGGCTCGGCATAACGTTCCAGCCAGGATCCGGCGTGTTCGGCATAGGGCATCAGGCGGGAGGACTTCCACCACCGCTCGCCGTCGAGGTCGAGCCCCTGCCCCACGATCACGAAGACGCCGATCATCACCAGGGCGCGGAACAGGCCGAACATCGCGCCGAGCAGGCGGTCGGTCACGGCCAGTCCGGTTGCGCGCGTCACGAGGTAGCTGACCAGCGCGCCGATCGCCGACCCCACCAGCAGCACGAGGGCGAGCATCAGCACGCGCGCCACCCATTCGCGCAGGCCTGGCTGGGCGAGCGTGCCGCCGAGGTATGGATGGAGCAGGTCGGCGTAGTGCCAGGCGAGCCACAGGCCGATCAGCCAGACCAGCAACGCGATCCCTTCACGGACGAACCCGCGCATGACCCCGAGCATCAGCGAAACGACCAGGATCCCGATGAAGAGGTAATCGGCTCCGTTCATGTGTCGCGGGCTCCCGATGAGGTGGCCGGGATTCTAACCCATGCGTACCGGCCGGCGGGCGCCGGTCGCGTCACGGATGCGAAACGACGCTGGGCTTCATCCCTTCGGCCTGCAGGCGGGCTGCCAGTGCATCGGCCCGGTTGCGCTGCGGCTCGGGACCGACGCGTACGCGATAGAACACCCGCCCGTCGGCCCGGTGCTCGAGCACGAAGGCGGAATAGCCCTTGCCCCGGAGTTCGGCGACCATCTTCGCTGCGGCGTCCTGGCTGGACAGCGCGGCGACCTGCACGGCCCAGGCGCCACCCGGCATCGGGGAGGCCGGCACGACCTTCGGCCCGGACGCCGGTGGCGCCGCGGGTTCCGCCGCCTGAACCGCCGCCTGATCCGCCACGACCGCGGACCCGGCCTGCGGCGCCGGGCTGGCGATGGCTTCCGGCGCGGGCGGCGGCATGGCCACCGGGTCCTCGACGATGTCCGGCACGGACGCCGTCCCTACCGGCGCCTGCGTCCTCGACAGGTCGATTTCCACCACGCGGACCTCGCCGGCGGCGTCCGCCGCCGCGGACGGCGGCTCTCCTGCCGGCACCGGCTCGCGGGGCCCGCTCAACAGCGCCGGCACCACGAGCACCACCAGCACGACCAGGATGGCGGCCCCGACCAGGCGTTCCTTGACGGCGTTGTCCATCATCGGGCTCCCGGACCGCGGTCCAGGCAGTTCCTCAGCTTGGGCGGTCACCCATTCTAGCCTTCCGCGGCATCGAGGCCGAGCCATTCGAGCGCGGGGCCCACCGTGTGGAACGAACCGAAGACGACGACGCGATCGCCGTCGCGCGCGAGGTCGCGGGCCAGGGCAAGGCCGCCGGCCACGTCGGCGGCCTGCTGCACGGACTTGCCGATCGCCTGCCCGAGGCGCCCGGCCAGCGCCGCAGCGTCGAGCGCCCGCGGGCCACCGACGCCGACGGCGATCCATTCGTCCACCCCGGGCGACATCTCGCGCGCCACGCCGGCCACATCCTTGTCGGCGAGCATCCCGCAGACCGCCAGCGTCCGGCCCCGGCATGACCGCATTGCGAGGCTGCGGGCGAGCACGCGGGCCGCGTCCCGGTTGTGGGCGACGTCGAGGATCCACTCGGGCGGCCCCGGGACGACCTGGAACCGGCCGGCGAGCCGCGCGCGGGCGAGCCCGGACTTCACCGCGTCGTCGGGAACCAGCAGGCCGGGCTCGGCCGCCTCGAGCACCGCCAGCGCGGTGGCCGCATTGCCGAGCTGGGCCGCGCCGCCGATCGCAGGCAGCGGCAGTTCGGCGCGCCGCGATCCGGTCCCTACGTAGTCCCAGCCGTCGGGCCGCTCGACGAAGTCGAAGTCGATGCCCAGCCGCCTGAGCCGGGCGCCGACCGCCGAGGCCACGGCGGCCACGGACCACGGCATCTGCCGGTCGCCAAACACGGCCGGGCGGCCCTGGCGGAAGATCCCGGCCTTCTCGCGGCCGATCTCGTCGACGGTGTCGCCCAGCCACTCGCAATGGTCGAGCGCAACGGAGACCACCGCCGCGACGTCCGCGTCGACCGCGTTCACCGCGTCCAGCCGGCCACCGAGGCCGACCTCGAGCACCGCCACGTCGAGACCGGCGCCCTCGAGGATCGAGAAGGCGGCCAGCGCATTCCACTCGAAGAAGGTCAGGCTGGTTTCGCCGCGGGCCGCGTCGATGCGCGCGAAGGCCGCGACGAGGTCCGCATCGTCAACCGGCCGGCCGCCGATGCGGATGCGCTCGTTGTACCGGACCAGGTGGGGCGAGGTGAAGCATCCCGCTGCGAAACCCGCCTGGCGCAGGATCGCATCGAGATAGGCCACGACCGATCCCTTGCCGTTGGTGCCGCCGACGGTGAGCACGATGCCGGCCGGTCGCCCGAGCCCCATCCGTCCGAGCACGTGGTGGACGCGCTCGAGGCCCAGGTCGATGGCCTTCGGATGCAGCGACTGCTGCCAGTCGAGCCAGTCCTGCAGCGATTCGAATCGCAAGCCCGGGCTCACTCGCGGGCCGGCGGGACCTTCATCAGGATCGCCAGCAGTCCGGCAATCCGGTCGCGCAGGTCGCGTCGGTCGACGATCATGTCGATGGCGCCGTGCTCCAGCAGGAACTCGCTGCGCTGGAAGCCCTCGGGCAGCGTCTCGCGCACCGTCTGTGCGATGACCCGCGGGCCGGCGAAGCCGATCAGCGCCTTGGGCTCGGCGATGTTGACGTCACCTAACATCGCGAGGCTCGCCGAGACGCCGCCGGTGGTCGGGTCCGTCAGCACCGAGACGAAGGGCAACCGCTCGCGGGCGAGCGCGGCCAGGGAGGCGCTGGTCTTCGCCATCTGCATCAGCGAGAGCAGCCCTTCCTGCATGCGCGCGCCGCCGCTCGAGGAAAAGCACACCAGCGGTGTGCGGTGACGGATGCAGTGCTCGACCGCCTGCACGAAGCGCTCGCCGACGACCGAGCCCATGGAGCCGCCGAGGAAGGCAAACTCGAAGGCCGCGGCGACGACGTCCATGCCCTTGAGGCGCCCGGCCATGACGACCAGCGCGTCGCTCTCGCCGGTGCCTTTCTGCGCGGCCGTGAGGCGGTCCCGGTAACGCTTGGTGTCGCGGAACTTGAGCGGGTCCTCGGGCGACACATTCGCCGCCAGCTCGGTGCCGCTGTCGGGGTCGAGGAAGCGGACCAGCCGGTCGCGCGCGCCGATCCGCATGTGGTGCGAGCACTTGGGGCAGACTTGCAGGTTGCGCTCCACCTCGGGACGGTAGAGCACGGCGTCGCAGGTCGGGCACTTCATCCACAGCCCTTCCGGCACCGAACGCGTGCGGCGCTCGGTCTTGATCCGCGACGGGATGATCTTCTCGAACCAGGTCATAGCGCCTCGCGCCCGGCGGTCATGCGCCGGCGATCATGGCCGACGCGGCGGGATCCGCAGCCGGCAGGCCGAAGTGGCGAGGATACTCGATACGCAGGAAGTACAGCCCCCCGGCCGGCGCGGTGATCCCGGCCGCGCGGCGGTCCCGGCCGGCGAGCGCCTCGGCGACCCACGCACGCGGCCGGTCGCCGCGGCCCACGGCAATCAGGGTGCCGGCGATGTTGCGCACCATGTGGTGCAGGAAGGCGTTGGCGGTGACCTCGATCGTCACGCGGTCCGCGTCGCGGCCGACGGCAATGCGGTCCAGCCGCCGCACGGCGGTCCGGGACTGGCACTCCGAGGCGCGAAACGCCGAGAAATCGTGCTCGCCCAGCAGGCACTGCGCGGCGTCGTGCATTGCGGCCTCGTCGAGCGGCTCGTGGACCCAGCACGCGCGCTGCCGCGCCAGCGCGGGCCGCACGGCGCGGTTCTGGATCACGTAGCGATAGCTGCGCGCGAGCGCGGAGTGGCGGGCGTGAAACTCCCCGGGCACCTGGACGGCCCACAGGACGGCGATGTCGGGAGGCAGGGCGGTGTTGGCGCCGAGCGCCCAGCCGCGCATGGAGCGCCGGGCGGTCGAGTCGAAGTGGGCCACCTGGCCGAGCGCGTGCACGCCCGCGTCGGTCCGGCCGCCGCAGGTGGCCTCGACCGGATGGTCGGCGACCGCACCGAGGGCGCGTTCGACCTCGGCCTGGACGGAGGGGGCATCCGCCTGCCGTTGCCATCCGGCAAAACGGCGGCCGTCGTACTCGATGCCGACGGCGATGCGCTGCTGCACCGGGTCGCGGGTGTTCATCCGCGCGTGGGACCGCCGTGGACGGCGAGTCGCAGCCGGGCGATCAGGCGCCGGGCAACGAGTCGAGCAGGCGCTTCGCCTCCTGCTTCTGGGACGCGCTGCCCTCCTTGAGGACCTCCTCGAGGATGCTGCGTGCGCCGTCCGGGTCGCCCATGTCCACGTAGGCCCGCGCCAGGTCGAGCTTGGTGCCGACCTCCGACATCGTCACCGGCTCGAGCTCCGACATCTGCGGCAGCTCGTCGAGCGAGATCTGCTCGGTCGCGGTGAACTCGCCCGCCTTGTCCTCGAAGGCGCGGCCCACGTCCACGATCTGCGTAACTTCCTCCGTGCCGGCCGCCGACACTTCGGGCGACAGCTCGGTCAGGTCGAAGTCCATGCCCGCCTCGCCCGCCGGCATCCGGCGGGTCGCCTCGTCCGCAGGCGCGATCCGCGTGACATCGTCCTCCGGGGCGTCGCCCGACAGGGCGTCCAGGTCCCCGAGATCGATGCCGAGGTCGTCCATGGCCAGCTCGGCGGTCGCATCCGGCGACACCGGCTGCATCTGCGTGGCTTCCATGGTCGGCATCTCGGCGGTGTCGTCGCCGACGCGCGGCATCTTCGCCGTGGGCATCTCTGCCGTCTTCGCGCCCGGCTGCAGCATCTCGACCGTCGGCGCCGATCCCTGGGAGTCGAGGTCGAAATCCAGGACCTCGGCCTCGCCGGTCTCCGCCTCGGAATCCGACGCCTCCAGCGCCTCGCCCAGATCGAGGTCGATGCCATCCTCGCCGCCCGGGGGCGTCAGCAGCTCCAGGTCGACGAGGCTGTCGCCACCCTCGAGGTTCAGGTCCAGGCCGCCGCCTGCGGCAGCACCTTCGAACAACGGATCTTCCGGCGCCAGCTGGCGACCCATGATCAGCACGCGGTCCCAGTCGGCCGCGTCGCCGTCACCGCGCCTCGACGCGGCCTTGCGCGCGGCCTCGAGGAAATGCGCCTTGTCGCCCGAGACGAAGAAGATCTCGAGCAACTTCAGCTCGTAGTCGCGGCGGCCGGGTTCCCGCTCCAGCCCGAGCCGGATGATGTCGGCGGCCTGGTCATACAGGCCGTAGGCCATGTGGAAGTCCGCCTCGGCCAGCGGATCGCCCTTGTCGAGGTCGGTCGCCGCTTCGCTGCTGAGCGTGTCCTCGAAGGAGACGCCGAGGTCCCGCGCCGTCCGGCCCGACGGCGGGAGCGTCGACGTGCGGAAGTCCTCGAGTTCCTGTTCCTCGGTCGTGGTGCCGACCACCATGCCCGTTCCGGACAGCGCGCGCAGGCGCTGCGTCTCCGACGGGACGGGGGCGGAAACCGGCGGTTCGAAGCTGCGGATCGAGTCGTCGAACTCCTCCTCGCGGCGCCGGCGCACGAAGCCATAGGCCAGGCCGCCGCCGAGCAGCAACACGGCTGCACCGAGCACGTACTGCCAGTTGTCCGTCAGGCTGTCGACGAAGGACCGTTCCGGCTCGGTCTCCTGGGGGGCCGCTTCCGCGGGCGCGGGTTCAGGTGGTGCCGGGGCTTCGGCCGGGGCCGGTTCGGCCGGCGCGGCTGGCGCCGGGGCCGCCGCTTCAGGCTCCGCGGCTGGCGCCTCGGCCGGCGCCTGGGCAGCCGCGGCTTCCTGTGCCGCCTGCTGCTGGAGTTGCGCCAGCTCCTGGCTCTTCAGTTCGAGCAGCCGGCGGGACTCCTCGATCTCGCGATTCAACTGCTCGATGCGCCCGGCCGCATCGGTGGTGGCCGGCTCGGGTTGCGCGGCGGCCGGCGCCGACTCGGTCGGCGTGACCAGCCTGAGCCGCGCGGGCTCCTGCGCGGGCTGCTCGCCGCGCCACGCCGCCGTCTGCCGGCCGATCTCGCTCGCCGCTTCACCGGCGCCGACCTCGGCCAGCGACTCCGGCCCCGGGACCCGCAGGATCGCGCCGGAGCGCAGCACGTTGATGTTGCCGCCGAATGCCTCCGGGTTGGCCCGGTACATCGCGATCATCATCCGGTTGGTTTCGCTGCGGCCGCCGCCGCTGAACTGCGAGGCAACGCCGTACAGCGTATCGCCCCGCTGCACGCGGTACGTCGATGGGGTCTCGCCCGAGGGCGCCGCCGGCTGCGCCGCCGCGACAGCCTCGGCCGGCGCCGCGGCGGGCGCAGGAGCGGCTGCCGGTTCCTGGCGCGCCGTCCGCGGCGCCGCCACCGGCGCGGGCGGCGCGGCTTCCTGAGGGGCGAACACGGGCGGATCGAGCAGCACCGTGTACTCGCGCAGCAGGCGGCCACGCGGCCAGGTGACCTCAACCACGAACGTGACGAACGGCTCGCTGATGGGTGCCGCCGAACTCACCAGCAGGACGTTGCGCCCGTCGCGCCCGCGGCCGACGGAAAACTGCACGGTATCGAGGTAGGCCGGGCGGTCGAGCCCGAGGCGCTGGAACAGTTCGCGCGACGCCAGCTGGGCGGACAGCGAGCCGAGTTCGTCGCTCGTCGGCGCGACCAGCTCGATCTCTGCGGAAAGCGGCTCATTCAGGGCCGAGCCGAGGCGAATGTCGCCGAGACCCAGTGAGAAAGCGGCCTGCGGCGCGAGCAAAAGCGCCGACACTGCGGCGCGAAGTTTCCAGCTCATCGTGGCTCCCGAACGGACATCGCCCGACCCCAAGAATGGTCCCGGACAGGCCAAACCGTTGTGAAATCAATCACAAGTCCCTGATCCAGCGGACTATAGCCTACCCTCGTCCATTTACCAAAATCTGGCCGGGCGTCACGGATTCTGCACGCGATCCTGCGACGCCGGCAGCCCCCGGAGACCCACGATAGCCAGCAGCGCGGCCGCCATGGCAAGTCCCGCGCCGGCCAGGAAGGCGGCTGCGGGCGAAACCTCGCTAAAAAGCCAGCCGCTGCCGATCGCGCCTGCCATGCCGCCCAGTCCATAACCGACGCTGCCGTGGAGTGCCTGGCCGCGGGCCGCGGCGCCGCTGGGGAAGAGCCGCCCGGCCAGCGCCACCGAGCACAGGTGGAACAACCCGAAGCTGGCGAGGTGCAGCGTCTGCGCGGCGAAGACGACCCCGATCAGGGCGGGCCACAGGGCCAGCATCACCCAGCGTAGCGCCGTCACGGTCAGCGCCGTCACCATCAGCGTCCTGAGAGTGAATCGCGCGAGCAGGCGCCGCGCCGCCAGGAAGACGCCGATCTCCGCGATCACCGCCCAGGCCCACAACAGCCCGATGGTGGTCCGGCCGTACCCGACCGCCGCGAGGTGGATCGAGAAGAAGTTGTAGTAGGCGCCGTGGCTGGCGACCATCAGGAAGGCGACCACGAGGAACACGCGGACCCGCCGGTCCGCCAGCAGGCGGGCGAGACGAGGCGACGGCTCGCCGGCCTGCCTGACCGGCCCGCGGTCCGGCCCGCGCAGGGTGTTCCAGGTCAGGGCGATCAACGCGACGAGCAGCCACGGCAGCGCATCGAGCCCGGCCAGGTCGAGGACCCTGCCAGCCGTCACGGCCAGCACGATGAACCCGATCGAGCCCCACAGCCGCAGTGTCCCGTAGCGCCCCGAGTCCGCGCCGGCCCGCTCGAGCACGTGCGCGTCGTAGACGGACATGACGCCATTCCACGCCGCGCTGTAGAGCGCCAGCGGAATCACGAACGACCAGGCCGTGTCGAGCCAGGCGAATGACAGCGCGCAGCACAGCGCGACGAGCGCCGCCGCGCGTAACAGGGCCAGCCGGCGCCCCGACATGTCGGCCCAGTGCGCATAGACGGGCGGCACGACGACCCGCATCGCGGCGGCAGCGCCCATGAGCAGGCCGATCTCGACCGGGTCGAGGCCGCGCATGGCGAGGAACGGCGGCCAGTACGGGACCATCAGGCCCACGGTCGAGAAGTACCAGAAGTACCCCTGGGCGAGGCGTCGCCGCTCGGCGCTCGCGGCCGGGAGCCCCGGTCCTGCGCCCGCACCGGGCGCGCGCTGCGGGAACAAGCCGCTGACCTACCGGGGCCGCGTGATGTCGGGCGTCGGGGAGACCACGTCCGCGCACTGGGCGCGGTGCCGGAGGTAGTGGTCCATCAGGACGAGCAGCAGCATTGCCTCGACGATCGGCACGGCGCGGAAGCCGACGCAGGGATCGTGCCGCCCGGTGGTGACGATCTCGACCGGCGCCCCGGCCACGTCGATGGTCCAGCCGGGCACCTGGATGCTCGAGGTGGGCTTCAATGCGACGTGCACGATGAGGTCCTGCCCGGAGGTGATGCCGCCGAGCGTCCCGCCGGCATGGTTCGAACGGAATCCCGTGGGAGTCAGCTCGTCGCGGTGCTCGCTGCCGAGCTGCCGGGCGACCTCCACGCCGTCGCCGATCTCGACCGCCTTCACCGCATTGATGCCCATCATGGCGTGCGCCAGGTCGGCGTCGATACGGTCGAACATCGGTTCGCCGAGCCCCGCTGGCACGCCGCGCGCCACGGCGGTCACCCGCGCACCGACGGAATCGCCCTGCTTGCGCAGTGACCAGATGTAGTCCTCGAGTTCCTGCACGCGCGACGGGTCCGGGCAGAAGAACGGGTTGTCGCAGGCGGTCGCCGGATCGACCGGATCGAGGTCGATCGGTCCCATCCTCGAGAGCCAGCCGCCGACCGTGAGCCCGAGCTTCTCGCGCAGGTACTTGCGCGCGATGGCCCCGGCCGCCACGGTGGCGACCGTGATGCGGGCGGAGGAGCGCCCGCCGCCGCGGTAGTCGCGGAAGCCGTACTTCTGCTGGTGGGTGTAGTCGGCGTGTCCCGGGCGGAACCGGTCCTTGATCCGGTCGTAGTCGCGCGAGCGCTGGTCGGTGTTCTCCACCAGCAGGCCGATCGACGCCCCGGTCGTGCGGCCCTCGAAGACGCCCGACAGGATCTTCACGGCGTCCGGCTCCTGGCGCTGGCTGGTGAACTTCGAGGTGCCGGTGCGGCGTCGATCGAGGTCCGCCCGCAGGTCGGCTTCTGACAGCTCGAGACCCGGCGGGCAGCCGTCGACGACCGCGCCCAGCGCCGGACCGTGGCTTTCGCCGAAGGTCGTGACGGTGAACGACTTGCCAAGCGTGTTGCCGGACATGCGCTAGGACTCCCGTCGGAAGTACCGCCGGCAGCGGTGGACATCGGCCGCCGCCAGCGCGAAGACGCCGCCGCCACCGCGCTCGAACTCGAGCCAGGTGAACGGCACCCGCGGCCAGGACTCCTGGACCGCCGCTTGCGAGTCGCCCACCTCGACCACGAGCAGCCCGCCCGGCTCGAGGTGCTCGTCCGCGCCCGCGAGGATGCGACGGACCACGTCGAGGCCGCGCTCGCCGGCGGCGAGCCCGATGCGCGGTTCGCGATGGTACTCGCTCGGCAGGGCGCGCATCTCGGCCTCGGGCACGTAGGGCGGGTTGCTGACGATGATATCGTAGCGTCTGTCGCCGACGCCTGAATAAACGTCCGAGAGCAGCGGCGATACCCTGCCCTGCAAGCCGTGCGCGCCGATGTTGCGCTTCGCCACCTCGAGCGCCGCGGGGGAGATGTCCGTGGCATCGACCTGCGCCGCCGGGAAGGCGTAGGCGCAGGCGATGGCGATGCACCCCGAGCCGGTCCCGATGTCGAGTACGCGGCGGACGCGCGCAGCATCGGTCCACGGCGCGAAGCCCGTCTCGCACAACTCGGCAATCGGCGAGCGCGGCACCAGCACGTCGGGCGTGACCTCGATTTCGTGGCCCGCGAACCAGGTGCGGCCCGTCAGGTAGGCGGAAGGGACGCGCTCGCGGATGCGCCGGTCGACCAGGTCCGCCGCGCGGGCAATCGCGGCGGCATCGACCGGCAACGCATAGGCGCGCGCCGCGTCGTCGTGCGCGAGGCCCAGGGCGTGGAACACCAGCGCCCCGGCTTCGTCCCGGGGGTTGTCGGTGCCGTGCCCGTAGTGCAGGCGCGCGCGGGACAGGCGCCGGGCGGCCCAGGCGATGAGTTCGGCGACGGTGGCCACATCCGGATGCGGGGGAGCGCGGGGGACGGGCGGTCGGGGCATGGACGGGATTCTAGCGGCTCGGGCCTGCCGGCACCCGGCAGCGGACCAGCGCCCGCTGCGCGTGTGGGATAATTGAGGTTTGGGCCGCGCAGGTTTCCAAACGTGTCCTCCACCCTCCGCATCGCCATCGCCGTCCTGGTCGCCGTCACCGCTGCCGTGGCCGGAATGTGGCTCGCCCGCGAGCGGGCGCCCGTTCCGGTCGTTCTCGACCACGCCACGCTGTTCCCGGCCGGGCGTCCCCTGCCCGCCTTCGACCTGGTCGACCAGCTCGGATCGCCGTTTGGCCCGGAACGGCTGCGCGGCCGGTGGAGCATCCTCTTCTTCGGGTTTACCCAGTGCCCCGACGTCTGCCCCTCGACGCTCGCGACCCTGGCGGCGGCCCGCCGTGAACTGGCGGACCTGCCGGCAGCGGAACGGCCCACCGTCGTGCTGGTCTCCGTCGACCCCCAGCGCGACACCGTGGCCAGGCTGGCGGAGTACGTCCGCTTCTTCGACCCCACCTTCACCGGCGTGACCGGCGACCCGGCCGCGCTCGCAGCGTTCACCCGCGAACTTGGCGTCGCCGTCATCGTCGGCGAGCCCGACGCGGCCGGCCAGTACACGATCGATCACACCGCTACCTTGTTCCTCATCGATCCCGCGGGGAGCCTGGCCGCGGTGTTCGGCACGCCGCACACGCCGGAGGGCATCGCGCAGGACTACCGCAGGATCCTGGAGTACGCCTCGCGGAGCCGCCGATGAACGAGGAACGGACCGGACCTGGCGACCGGCTGTTCGTCGGCCTGCAGTACCTGCTGCCGCAGCACCTGCTGTCGCGCGGCATGAACGCGCTCGCCCGGGTCCGCGCCCGCCCGGTCAAGGACCTGGCGATCAGGGCATTCCTGGCGCACTACCCCATCAACCTCGCCGAGGCGGAGCACGCCGACCCGACGGCCTACGAGTCCTTCAACGCCTTCTTCACGCGCGCGCTCAAGCCCGGCGCGAGGACGGCCGATCCGGCGCCGGAGGCGGTCGTCTCGCCGGTGGACGGCCTGGTCAGCCAGGCCGGGCCGCTCGAGCGCGACATGTTGCTGCAGGCGAAGGGCATCCAGTACTCCGCCGCGGCCCTGCTCGGCGGCGACGACACCCTGGCGCGCCGGTTCGAAGGCGGCCACTTCGCGACGATCTACCTTGCGCCGTATCACTATCACCGGATCCACATGCCGCTGGCCGGCACGCTGGCGCGCGCGCGGTTCGTCCCCGGCGACCTGTTCAGCGTCAATGCCGCGACGGCTGCGGCGGTCCCGGGCCTGTTCGCGCGCAACGAGCGCATCGCCTGCGTCTTCGAGACCGCGGCCGGGCCGATGGCCGTCGTCATGGTCGGCGCGCTGTTCGTGGGAAGCATGAGCCTGTCGTGGACCGGTGAGGTCCTCGCGCGCCCGGGACGCAAGGCCTACGACATCGGTTCCGGCGGCTCCCCGGTCACGCTGGACAAGGCGGCGGAGCTCGGCCGCTTCAACATGGGCTCGACGGTGATCCTGATGTTCCCGCGCGGCGCCGTCCGGCCCGATGCCGGACTGACGCCGGGAAGGGCGGTCCGCATGGGCGAGCGGATCGCCGTCCTGTCGCGATGAACGCCGCGGACTGGCGCCCCGCGGCATCGCTGACGACCTTGCGGACCCGCGCCCGGATGCTCGCGGCCGCGCGCGAGTACTTTTCGGACGAGGGCGTGATCGAGGTGGACACGGCGCTGCTGTCACGGGCCGCGGTGACCGACATCCACCTCGAGTCCGTACCGGCCACGGTGGCCGGCGTCGGCCCGATGTACCTGCATACCTCGCCGGAGTACGCCATGAAGCGGCTGCTCGCGGCAGGAATCGGCGACTGCTACCAGGTCTCTCACGTCTTCCGGGACGGGGAGCGTGGCGCGCAGCACAACCCCGAGTTCACCCTCATCGAGTGGTACCGGCTGGGCTTCGACGTTTCCGCACTCATGGACGACGTCGAGGCGCTGGTGGCGCGCGTCCTCGAGGGACTGCGGCCGCTGGCCCGCGCCGAGCGCACGACCTACCGCGAGGCGGTCCGCGGGGCCTCCGGCGTCGACCCGATGACCGCGACGGCCGCGGAGATCGCCACGGCGCTGCGCGCCCACGGCGTCGATGCGCCGCCCACCGCGCTCGACGACGGCGATGCCCTGCTCGACCTGCTGGTCTCGACCGTGGTGGGCCCCCGCCTGGGCGCCCCCCGGCCGTCCTTCATCCACGACTACCCGGCCTCGCAGGCCGCGCTCGCGCGCATCCGGCCCGGTGACTTTCCGGTGGCCGAGCGCTTCGAGCTGTACCTCGACGGCATCGAGCTCGCCAACGGCTTTCACGAGCTCGGCGATGCGGTCGAACAGCGCCGGCGCTTCGAGGCAGACCTCGCCCACCGGGCGGCGGTCGGCAAGCCGCCTCGTCCCGTGGACGAGCGCCTGCTGGCGGCCCTGTCACACGGCCTTCCCGACTGCGCCGGGGTGGCGCTCGGCTTCGACCGCCTGGTCATGGCCGCACTCGGGCTCGACTCGATCGACCAGGCCATGCCATTTGCGGTGGACCGCGCATGAGGTACCGGCGATGACCTTCCAGCCCGACGCGCCGACTGCCCGCGACAAGCCGGGCCTGTATCGCGAGTTGCTGACGCAGGTCGAGGGAGTCATCGCCGCGGAGCGGGATCCCTGGGCCAATGCTGCCAACGCCGCGGCGCTGCTGTTCGCAACGCTGCCGGACCTGAACTGGGCCGGCTTCTACTTCCTGCGCGGCGGCGGGCTGGTGGTCGGCCCGTTCCAGGGCAAGCCGGCCTGCGTGCGCATCGCGCTCGGGCGCGGCGTCTGCGGCACCGCCGCGGCGGAGCGGCGCACGCTGGTGGTCCCCGACGTCCACGCGTTCGCGGACCACATCGCCTGCGACGCGGCGTCGAACTCCGAGGTCGTGGTGCCGATCGTGAGCGAGGGGCGGCTCGTCGGCGTGCTGGACCTCGACAGCCCGTCGCGCGGACGCTTCGACGCGGACGATGCCGCCGGACTCGAGCGCGTCGCGGCGGTGATCGCCGGCGGCTGTGACTGGAGGCTCGCCGGCATCGACTCGTTCTGAGTGGCCCGGCCCAGGCGCTCGTCGGGCGGG
>JAGTSG010000050.1 GCA_018261655.1 Pseudomonadota bacterium
TCCGACAGCACTTCCGGCAGGCGCGCGATGTCGGGGTAGATCAGGCCCGCCTGCGCCTCCGGATGCATGACTGCGTTCGCGACGGCTTCAGCGGCCGCCGTCAGCCACTCGTCGTCGATCCGCCGCGCCTTCGTGATCAGCGCGGCGAGCCCGAGCGCCGGGAAGATGAAGGCGTTGTTGCCCTGGCCGATCTGCATCGTCCGGCCCTCGATCTCGACCGGCGCGCAGGGGCTCCCCGTGCCGACCAGCGCTCTTCCCGAGGTCCATGCGAGGACGTCGGCGGGATCCGCTTCCGCGAGTTCCGTGGGATTCGACATCGGCATGATCACCGGCCGCGCCACGTGGGCGAGCATCCCGGCGACGATCTCTTGCGTGAAGCTGCCGGGCTGGCCGGAGGTGCCGACCAGCACGGTCGGCCGGAACCTGGCAACGACCGTGGCCAGGCCGTCCCCGGCCGCGAGCCCGAGGGCGGAGGCGGCCTCGGGATCGAGGGCGATGCGGTCCTTGTAGGGCGCGCCCGGGCGACCGCCGCGAACGATCAGCCCCTGGCTGTCGAGCACCGCCACGCGTGCCGCGGCTTCCGCCGGGTCGAGGCCGGCACCGCGCAGCGCCGTGGTGACCTGGCGCGCGACCCCATAACCTGCGGCACCGCCGCCGAAGACCACGACCCGCCGGTCGGCGAGGGGCACGCCGTCCGTCCGGCCGGCCGCGAGGATGCCCGCGAGGGCGATGGCGCCGGTGCCCTGGATGTCGTCGTTGAAGGACGGGATCACGTCCACGTAGCGCTCGAGCACGTCGATCGCGGTGTTGTTGCGGAAGTCCTCCCACTGCAGGACGGCGCAGGGGGCGACATCGCGGATCGCCTCGACGGCCTCGTCGAGGAGCGAGAAGTAGTCGTGGCCCCGCAGTCGCGGTGCGCGCACACCCAGGTAGGCCTCGTGAGCCAGCAATTCCTCGTTGTCGGTGCCCACGTCGAAACTGACCGCCAGCGCCTCCGCGGGGTGGATGCCCGCGCCGGCGCAATAGAGCGCGATCTTGCCGTTGGCGATGGCGATGCCGCCCGCGCCCTGGTCGCCGATCCCGAGGATCGACTCGTTGTCGGTCAGCACGATGAGCCGGATGTGCCGGTCGCCGATCGCGGCACGCAGCGTCTCGCGGATCCGGCCGCGCTGCAAGGGCGTGATCCACACGCCATGGGCGCGCCGGAAGGTCGTGCTGAACAGGCGCACCGCGCGCGCCACCGTCGGCGTGTAGACGATCGGCAGGAGCTCGACGAGGTGGTCCTTCAGCACCCGGTAGAAGAGGTGCTCGTTGCGATCACGGACCTGCTCGAGCTCGATGAACTTCTCGAACGGGTCCTGCAACCGCGAGAGCAGGCGGAACGTTCGCGCCGCCTGGTATTCGATGGACGTCTCGCGAACCGGCAGCAGGGCCTCGACGCCCAGCCGCCGGCGCTCGTCCGCGGTGAAGGCCGTGCCCTTGTTGAGCAATGGCTCACCGTAGAGCGATCGTCCACGAAGGTCGGTCCTGACGAGGTAGCCTCCGTCCGGCCGCCTGATGAAGGCAAACATGTTTCACCGGCTGACGCAGTGCACAAAGCCTTGCACAGGCGCGCCCGGTCGGCATCCGTGGAGCACGAAGCGCCGGGTGGCCGGGGCAGGAAGACCGACAGGTCGAGCACGCGGATGCCTTCGAGCTTCATGCTGAACTCCTGGAGACATGCATTGCGATTACTGCCAATCGCCTCGCGGTGGCCCCGACTGTAGACTGCGCCGACGTTTGGCCGGATGGCCGTGACTGGCCAGGGAATCATGCTATGGGCACGACTCGAACAGGCGCATGGAAGCGGTTCCTCGGTTGCGTGGCTGCGTCCTGCTGCCTCTGGACGACGCCAGCGCTGGCTGCCCCGAAGACGGATGTCGTCGTGCTGGTCAACGGCGACCGGGTCACCGGCGAGATCCAGGAGCTGTCCTACGGCCAGCTCGAGTTCAAGACCGACGACATGGGCACGGTCTACATCGAGTGGGACAAGATCCGCTCGCTGACGACGAAGCAGGTCCTGCAGGTGGAGACGCTCGACGGCCTGCGGTACTTCGGCACCGCGCCCGAGGCGGCAAAGGCGCCGCTGGCCCTGGTCCTCACGCCGCAGCGGGCCGGCGACGGCGACCAGCCTGTCGTGATCTTCATGGCCGACGTGGCCCGGATCAGCACGCTCGAACAGGGCGCCTTCTTCCAGCGGCTGGATGGGTCGGTCAGCTTCGGCTTCAACTACACGCAGGCCACCGACATCACGCAGTCGAATTTCGCGGGCGACATCGGCACCCGCAACGTCAAGCGGCAATGGAGCCTGGCGGCCGACTGGAATTCCTCCAGCGAGTCCGGGGGCGAGTCCAGCGAGCGCGCGACGCTGACCGGGACGCTCGAGCGTTACCTGAAGAACCGCTACTACTACGAGGGCCAGCTCATGTTCGCGACGAACGACGAGCTTGGGCTGGACCTGCGCAGCCTCGTCTCCGGGACCGTCGGGCGCTACCTCGTGCAGCGTCAGGACCGGGAGTGGCGCGCCGGCGCGGGCCTCGCCGTCTCACGCGAGCAGCGGGCCGATGGCACGACGGTGGACAGCCTGGAACTCCCAGTCACGACCAGCCTGAGGCTCTTCCGTCTGGATTCGCCCAAGACGGACGTCGAGATCGAGCTGACGGTGCTGCCTAGCCTGACCGAGTCGGGACGCGTGCGCGGCGAGGCGGCGGTCAACGCCCGTTACGAGATCATCCACGACCTGTTCTTCGAGATCTCGCTCTATGACAGCTACGACAACCGGCCTTCCGAGGGTTCGGAAGTGAACGACTGGAACGTCGTCACCTCGCTCGGCTACTCGTTCTGAAGGCAATGACCGTCCTTCAGGTCGCGCCGGCCGGGCCTCACGGGCATCGTCCCGCCCAGGGCCGGCATGGCGCAGTCGCCGGCCACGCTCGGCCGGCCGGTCCCGCGGCTCGAGCGGCGGGCGGGCATGGAGCCCGGGACGGTAGGATCGATGCCGCTGGTCGGGTCGTCGCGCGCGCGACGGGTCCTGGCGCTGCGGGGCGGTTGGCCGCCGGCCCTGGCTGACCGGCTGCCGGGGCATCGCATCGGGTAGAATTCGCCACCCGATCTCGCCCTCGAAGGATCCACCTGGCGCGATGAGCACCTTGACCCACCTGCAGCGGCTGGAGGCCGAGAGCATCCAGATCATGCGCGAGGTCGTCGCGGAGTGCGACAACCCGGTGATGCTCTATTCGATCGGCAAGGACAGCGCCGCGATGCTGCACGTGGCGATGAAGGCCTTCTACCCGGCGAAGCCGCCGTTCCCGCTGATGCACGTGGACACGACCTGGAAGTTCCGCGAGATGATCGCCTTCCGCGACAAGCTCGTGCAGACGCTCGGGCTCAAGCTGATCGTGTACACCAACCCCGAAGGGCTCCGGCAGGGCATCAACCCGTTCACCCACGGTTCGGCGGTGCACACGGACGTGATGAAGACCCAGGCGCTCAAGCAGGCCCTGGACCACTACAGGTTCGATGCCGCCTTCGGCGGGGCGCGTCGCGACGAGGAGAAGTCGCGCGCCAAGGAACGCGTGTTCTCCTTCCGTTCGGCCCAGCACCGCTGGGACCCGAAAAAGCAGCGGCCCGAGCTCTGGCGGCTGTACAACACGCGCAAGCACAAGGGCGAGAGCCTGCGCGTGTTCCCGATGTCGAACTGGACCGAGCTCGACATCTGGCAGTACATCTACCTGGAACAGATCCCGATCGTGCCGCTGTACTACGCAGCGGTCCGGCCGGTGGTCGAGCGTGACGGCACCCTGATCATGGTGGACGACGACCGCATGCCGCTCCGGGAAGGCGAGAAGCCGATGATGAAGAAGGTCCGCTTCCGCACGCTCGGCTGCTACCCGCTGACGGGCGCGATCGAGAGCGAGGCCGACACGCTGCCCGCGATCATCCAGGAGATGCTGCTGACCACCACCTCCGAGCGGCAGGGAAGGGTGATCGACCACGACTCGGCGGCATCCATGGAGAAGAAGAAGCAGGAAGGCTACTTCTGATGGCGCACAAGTCGGACCTCATCGCGGAGGACATCGAGCGCTATCTCGAGGCGCACCAGCACAAGAGCCTGCTGCGCTTCATCACCTGCGGCAGCGTGGACGACGGCAAGAGCACGCTGATCGGCCGCCTGCTCTACGAGTCGAAGCTTATTTTCGAGGACCAGCTCGCCGCGCTCGAGGCGGACTCGAAGAAGGTCGGCACGCAGGGCGGCGAGATCGACCTTGCGCTCCTGGTGGACGGCCTGGCGGCGGAGCGGGAGCAGGGCATCACCATCGATGTCGCCTACCGCTTCTTCTCCACGGAACGGCGCAAGTTCATCGTGGCCGACACGCCGGGGCACGAGCAGTACACCCGCAACATGGCGACGGGCGCCTCCACCGCCGACCTCGCGGTGATCCTGGTCGACGCCCGCAAGGGCGTGCTGCAGCAGACCCGCCGGCACAGCTACATCGTGTCGCTGCTCGGCATCAGGCACGTGGTGCTCGCGGTCAACAAGATGGACGCGGTCGGCTACGGCCGCGAGGTGTTCGAGGCCATCGTCGCCGAGTACCGCGACTTCGCCCACAGGCTGGGATTCGAGGACATCACGGCAATCCCGTTGTCGGCGCTGAAGGGCGACAATGTCACCGCGCCGAGCGCGCAGACGCCGTGGTACTACGGGCCGACGCTGATGCAGCACCTCGAGTCGATCGAGATCGAGGAGGACCTGCAGCACCGCCCGTTCCGGCTGCCGGTGCAGTGGG
This sequence comes from Pseudomonadota bacterium, assembly GCA_018261655.1. Classification (GTDB taxonomy): domain Bacteria; phylum Pseudomonadota; class Gammaproteobacteria; order Steroidobacterales; family Steroidobacteraceae; genus SG8-30. Next base: position 4,827 of record JAGTSG010000050.1, read on the forward strand.
TCAATCGCCCTGACCAGGACTTCCGCGGCTTCGCCGGGACCATCGCGGCCGGCACCATCCGGCCGGGCGATACCGTCCGCGTGCTGCCGTCGGGCCGGCAGAGCCGCGTGGCGCGGATCGTCACCCGGGATGGCGACCTCGGCCTGGCGGTCGCGGGCCAGTCGGTCACGCTCACGCTCGAGGACGAGATCGATATCAGCCGTGGCGACGTGCTGTCCGTGGCCGACGCGCCGCCGGGCGTCGCCGACCAGTTCCAGGCCACGCTGGTGTGGATGCACGAGGACCACATGCTGCCGGGCCGGCCCTACCTGATGAAGATCGGGACGCGCACCGTGAACGCCAGCGTCACCGACCTGCGCCATCGCGTGAACGTGAACACGCTGGAGCATGCGGCGGCGAGGCAGCTCGAGCTCAACGAGATCGGCGTCTGCAACCTGAGCACCGACCGGCCGGTCGCCTTCGACCCCTACCAGGAAAACCGCGAGACCGGCGCCTTCATCTTCATCGACAAGCTGACCAACGACACGGTCGGCGCCGGGATGATCCACTTCGCGCTGCGCCGCGCGGAGAACGTCCACTGGCAGGCGCTCGACGTGGACAAGCGCTCGCGGGCGGCGCAGAAGGGACAGAAGTCCTGCGTGCTCTGGTTCACCGGCCTGTCGGGCGCGGGCAAGTCGACCATCGCCAACCTGGTGGAGAAACGGCTGCAGGCGCTGGGGCGGCACACCTACACGCTCGACGGCGACAACGTCCGCCACGGGCTCAACAAGGACCTCGGCTTCACCGAGGCCGACCGCGTCGAGAACATCCGCCGCGTGGCGGAGGTCTCGAAGCTCATGGTCGATGCCGGGCTGATCGTGCTGGTGTCGTTCATCTCGCCGTTCCGCTCCGAGCGGCGCCTCGCTCGCGAGCTCATGGACGACGGCGAGTTCCTCGAGGTGTTCGTGGACACGCCGCTGGCCGAGGCCGAGAAGCGCGACCCCAAGGGGCTCTATCGCAAGGCGCGGCAGGGGCAGATCAAGAACTTCACCGGCATCGACTCGCCCTACGAGCCACCCGAGCACGCGGAGCTGCGCATCGACACGACGGCCATGACGGCCGAGCAGGCGGCGGAATTCGTGATCGGGATGCTCGCCGACGCCGGCAAGCTGGCGGGCTGAGCGCCGGGACTCACGCCGGGACGGCGCCGGAATGCGGCCCGGAGCACGCTTCGAGGACGCGCTCGAACAGGGCCAGCGCAGGATTCGCGGCGCGGGACGCACCGGCGACACGGAACTGACGCAGCAGCGCCCGGGTCCCAGCCGGGTCGATGCCGGCGAAGCTCAGGTACAGGAGGGCCGAGCCGACCGTGCCCGAGGCATCCATGCGGGCCACGACCAGTCCGCCTTCCTTGCCGCGCCGGACTTCGACCACGCCGAAGAACTCCAGCATGCGGACCGCTTCGCGGAACACGGCGCGGCTCACCCCGTAGCGCGCGATCAGGTCGGTCTCAGCGCCGATGGCGCGCCCGACCTCGAGGGACTGGCGGCGGACCTGCGCGGTGATGCGGTAGGCGAGCCGCAGCCCGGCCTTCTCGGTGCCCGACAACAGCTTGCCGGCCGACAGGTAGGCCCCGGTAATGAACGAGCGCGTCGTCCACAATCCGGCATCCGCGCCCTCCGCCCGGTGGACGTAGTCGTCCATGCGCGAGAGCAGGGCGTCGATGGCGCGCTGCCCCGCGTCGGCGTTGCCGGCCAGCACCGCCTCGACGACGTTCTCGAGCGACCGCAGGCCGCGTTCCGAGTACTCGGACCACAGGTCGCCCGGCAGCCGCTCGTGCAGGCCGAAATCGATCGTGATGCGATGCAGCGCCTCGTCGAAAATGGCGAGGCAAGGGTCGGCCGCAACGCGCTCCACGGTGCGCAGGACGTCGAAATACGCGCCGCTGCGCCGGGCACGGTCGTACTTCGCGTCGCGCGCCGCGTCCACGGCCCGCGCAAGGTCCCGTGCGCCGGGTGGCGTGAGGCGCCCGACGGCAAGCGCGACGGCGTGCGCCTCGATGACCTTCCGGGCTTCGATCACCTCGCGGAAGGTGATGTCACTCAGCTCGAGGTAGCCGCGGATGAGCCCGGAGACGACCTCGAGCGCCGGGGCCATGACGAACAGGCCGCCGTGCGGGCCGCGGGTCATGCGGACGATGCCCTGCAGCTCGAGCAGGCGCACGCCCTCGCGGAACGGCTCCCGGCTGACGCCCAGATCCGCGAGCAGCTCGGTCTCGGTACCGAGCCGCGCGCCTACCGGCCAGCCATCGCGCATGATCCGCTCCGCCAGGCGGCGCGCAACCTGCCAGGCCAGCTTGTCCCGATGGGCTACGGCGTGGTCCGCCGCACCAGTGGGGAATAGCGACTGCGCTGCCGGAGATCGGTCCATGCGGCCTCGATGTCGCGCCCGGCCAAAGCGTGGGCGCCGCGTGACTACGGGCGTTCGGTATTCAGTATACTGCATGAATTGAGGTGTGCCGCCGTCCGCGACCAGGAGCCGTCGATGCCCGACCCGACCGTCCCCGCAGGCGTCTTTGCCGCCCGCGCGGGTTTCGAGATCGATGCCGCGGCGCTCGACCGGTATCTCGGGCAACACCTTCCGGGGTATTCCGGCCCGCTCGAGATCGGCCAGTTCGAGGGCGGGCAGTCGAACCCCACCTACCTGTTGTCGACGCCCGGCCGCCGCTACGTCCTGCGGCGCAAGCCGCCGGGAAGGCTGCTGCCGTCCGCGCACGCCGTCGACCGCGAATTCAGGGTGATCTCGGCCCTCGGGACCGCCAGCGACGTGCCGGTGCCGCGCGCCTGGCTGCTGTGCGAAGACGATGCCGTCATCGGCACGGCGTTCTACGTGATGGATTGGGTGCAGGGCAGGATCCTGCGCGACCCGTCCTTCCCCGAAGTCCCCGCGCCGGCCCGGCCGGCGCATGGCGAGGCCCTCGTCGACGCACTCGCGCGATTGCACCAGGTCGACTTCCGGGCCGCCGGCCTCGGGGACTTCGGCCGGGTGGGGGGCTACGTCGCCCGCCAGTTCGCGCGCTGGTCGAAGCAGTACCTGCAGGACGAGGCGGCGGGCCGCGTGACGGCCATGGACCGCCTCGTCGAGTGGCTTCCCACCCGGATGCCGGCCGACGACGAGACCTGCGTCGTGCACGGTGACTACCGCTGCGACAACGTCGTGTTTCACCCGACCGAGCCGCGCGTGGCGGCCATCCTCGACTGGGAACTTGCGACCCTCGGCGATCCGCTCGCCGATTTTTCCTATTACCTCATGATCTATCGCATGCCCGACGCCGGGGTGCCCGGCCTCGCGGGTCGTGACTTGCGGGCGCTGAACCTGCCGTCCGAGGAGGACTGCGTGGCGGCGTACTGCCGGCGCACCGGACGCAGCGGCATCCCGGACCTCGACTTCTACGTCGCCTTCAACCTGTTCAAGCTCGCCGCCGTGCTGCACGGCATCCGTGGGCGGGTCCTGCGCGGGACGGCCGCGAGCGTGCGCGCCCGCGACTACGCCCGGAAAGTGGACCTGATCGCCGGCCTCGCCTGGGAGCAGGCCGAGCGGGCGATGCGTCGCTGAGTCACCACCGCAACCGAGGAGGAATCCATGCCCGGTCCCCTGGATGGCGTGCGCGTCATCGAGTTCTCCAGCGTCGTGCTCGGTCCCTGGGCCTGCCAGATCCTGGCCGACATGGGCGCGGACGTGGTCAAGGTGGAGGCGCCCTACGGGGACAGCAACCGCCAGATCGGTGCCGCCCGCCACGAGGGCATGGCAGCGCTGTACCTGACCTGCAACCGCAACAAGCGCGACATCGTGCTCGACGTCAAGCAGCCGGCCGCGCGCCAGGCGGTGCTCGACCTGTGCCGCGACGCCGACGTCTTCCTCCACAACAACCGCCCGCAGGTCATGACCCGGCTCGGCCTCGACTACGGCGCCATCCAGGACGTGAATCCGCGGATCATCTATTGCGGCGCCTATGGATACAGCCGCAGCGGGCCTTACGGCAGCCGCGGCGCTCTCGACGACTCGGTCCAGGCCGTCGCTGGCATCGCCGCGTTGAACGAGGCGGTGTCCGGCGAGCCGCGCTACGTGCCGACCATCGTCTGCGACAAGACCACCGCCATCACCGCCGTGTACGCCGTGCTGGCCGCGCTGTACAGCCGCGAGCGCACCGGTCGCGGCCAGGAAATCGAAGTGCCGATGTTCGAGACCATGGTGTCCTTCGTCATGGCCGAGCACCTCTGGGGCATGACCTTCGAGCCCCGCACGGGGCCGCCAGGTTATGTCCGCCTGCTGAGCCAGGACCGCCGGCCCTACCGGACACGCGACGGCTACGTCGCGATCCTGCCCTACATGAACGCGCACTGGGACACGTTCTGCCGGGCCGCCGGGCGCCCCGACCTGCTCGAGGACCCTCGTTTCCGCACGATGGGCGACCGCACGCGGAACATCGACGACACCTACGCCGAGACGGCGAAGATCATGGCGAACCGCACGACCCAGGAGTGGCTCGACCTGTTCGAGAAGACCGGCGTGCCGGTCAATCGCGTCAACTCGCTCGCGGACCTTGCCGACGACCCTCACCTGGCACAGACGGGTTTCTGGAAGTTCACGGACCATCCGACGGAGGGGCGCCTGCGCGGGGCCGGCTTCCCGGTGAACTTCTTCGGCACGCCCGCGGACGAGGCGCGCCTGCCCGCGCCGCGGCTCGGCGAGCACACGCGCGAGCTGCTGGCCGAGGCCGGCTACGATCCAGCCAGGATCGAGGAACTGCTGGCGTCGGGCGCGGCCGTCGCGGGTTGAGACAGGAAAGGCCCGGGCGGGTTGCCCCGCCCGGGCCCGCGTGCCTTCACGCCGCCGCGATCAGCGGAACGAGTAACTCACGTCGAGGCCGTAGCTCGAGCCCGGCGAGTCGTGGATGAACGAGCCGCCGAACTCGGGCGCGACGATGACTTCCTGCAGGTAGTCCTCGTCGGCGATGTTGCGGCCCCACGCCGTCACGGTCCACTGCTCGGCGCGCAGGCCGAGGCGGGCGTTGATGACGCTGTAGGGGTCGCGCTTCATCTTGCCGTAGTTGCCCTGGCCGAAGCCGAATGAGGTGGCCAGGTTCGGCACCGTCTCGTCCTGGACCGGGTGGAACCAGGTCTCGCCGACGAAGCTCGCGTCCACGCGGCCGACGAACTCCAGGCCGGAGCCGCCCACCGGCACGACCAGCTCGGCGCCCAGGTTGCCGGTGTACTCCGGCGCGTAGGGCAGCTTGTTGCCGTTGGTGTAGGGACGGTCGGAGTACTTGTCGATCTCGCCGTCGGTCCAGCCCCAGCCGCCGTAGATGGACAGCATGTCGGTGGCGTTCCAGTGGAAGTCCAGCTCCGCGCCGCGGATGGTGACCTCATCGAGGTTGGTCACGACGCGCAGCAGGCCGAACGGTCCGGCCATGAAGTTGAAGAACTGGGCGTCCTCGACATCCGTGTGATAGACGGCGCCGTTCAGCGACAGGGTGCCGTCCAGCAGCGTGGACTTGAAGCCGATCTCGAAGGCCTTCGACACTTCCTTGTTGTAGTCGTCGGTTTCGATGCCGGTCAGGTTGCGGACCGACTCGTTGGTGCACGCCGGCAGGTTGAGCGGCAGCGTGAATTCACCCGTGCCGTCACCGTCCAGGTCGACGTTGTAGGCGGTGCTGGGTCCGAGGCACAGGTTGCCGTAGTACTGCTCGATGGTGGCCGCGCTGCCCGAGGAGTTGAAACCGCCCGAACGGAAGCCGTAGCCGTAAGAGGTGTAGAGCGCGACCTCGTCGGTCACCTTCCAGTTCACCGACAGCTTCGGCTGGAACTGGCTGAAGGTCTTGCTGCGGCTCGGGATGCCGCTGGCCGCGTACTCGGGTACCTGCGCATAAGCGGGGTTGATGTACGGCTGCGGCTGACCGAGCAGCACGTACAGCGCGCCAAACCCCGGAGTCTGCGGGCGGCAGGGGCCTGACGTGTCATCCGGGCTGTCACAGGTCGGAACGTTGTTGTCCACGTCGCGCTTCTCGGTGTCGTAGCGCACGGCCAGCGACAGTTCGAGCCCTTCCCTGAGGTCGTAGGCGACCTGGCCGAAACCGGCGTACACCTGGCTTGTGAAGTCGTCATCGTAGAGCAGGTCCGTGGGGTTCGGGCCGCTCGTGGGGACGAACGCCTTGGTGTCGAAGTCCTGCGCCAGCGATGCGCCGGTCTGGTCGCCGCCCTGCGAGACGACGACGTGGCGGTCGATGTCGGCAAAGTAGGCGCCGACCAGCCAGCGCAGCACCTGGTCCCCCGGCGAGGTCAGCCGGAGTTCGACGCTCATGTCTTCCTGGTCGCGCTGCTGGTACTGGTATCCGCCGCAGGTCGTCGGGCCGTAGGGCGGCTGGAACGAGGACGAGTACGACGCGAAACTGAGGATCGTCCCCGGGGGGTTGCCATAGTTGAACGGCGGCGGCAGCGGCGTGTCCGCGGTGCGCGCCGCAAATGACTCGGCGCAGGAGTCCGTGAAGGCATAGAGGTAATAGGCGTCACTCGCGCCGTCCGTCAGGAAGAAGTTGGTCTGGTCGTTGTAGGCGACGATGCCCGTGAGCGTGCCGACACCGACGTCCCAGTCGCCCTTGGCGGACAGGTTCAGGTTCTCCTGCTCGTTCTGCGGGATGACGTTGTTGGTGTAGAAGAACGTGCTCTGGTTCGGGTCCTGGTCGTAGACCGGCGCCCCGAAGATGGCGGCGGCCTCGGCGAAGGCAACGGCCGCGTTGAAGTTGATGGCGCCGGACTCGACCTTCGACACCCGGCCCTTCACGTCCACGCTTCCTCCGCCGACATCGAACATCAGCCGGCCGGAGGCGCCGGTTTCCTCGAAGAAGTCCACGCAGTCGTCGCAGCCGAGCAGGTCGTTCTTCCACTGGCCGTCGGTGTGGCGCGTATAGGCCGTGAAGCTCCCCCTCGCCGACCCGCCGATCGGGCCGCCCAGCCAGAGGTTCGCCTTGTAGGTGTCATCGGTCGCGTAGCCGGCACCGACGTCGGCCTCGAACTCGTCGCCCGGCTTGCGGGTGGTCACGATCAGCGCCCCGGCCAGGGCGTTGCGGCCGTAGAGCGCGCCCTGCGGGCCCTTCAGCACCTCGATCTGGGTGACGCCGTTCAACTCGGCGTTGAGCGCGTTCGGGTTCGTCTGCAGCACGCCGTCCACGACCAGCGCGAAGTTGGTCTCGGCGTCGCGGCCGGTGTTGATGCCGCGGATCACCACCTGCAGGTCGCCGGCCTCCGCCGTCTGCACCTGCGCCACGCCGGGCGTCAGCGCGATGAAGTCCGACGGGCGCTCGATGCCGGCGGACTCGATCGTGGTCTCCGTGAAGGCCTGCACCGTGACGGGTACGTCCTCGATCCTCTCCTCGCGCTGGCGCGCGGTGATCACGATTTCCTCGAGCTGGGTTTCGGCCGCGGCGGCCTGCGCCGAGGCCAGGACGCCGGCGATGCCGATGGCCAGGGCCGAGAAACGGGGAGTGCGGTGGTGCATGGGCTGCCTCGCTGGAGTCAGGACATTTACTGTATACAATCCCGGGCGGGGCTGATCATACGCCGCGCCCGCGAGGCGTCGCAACGCCGCGACGGATTGTTGCAGTGCATTGCCCGGCCGCGGAAAATCACGGTCATGCCAGCGATCTGCCCGGTGGGGCGCGGGGGGGGCGGCCCTGGACCGCGACGTCTCCGGGTGCCAGATGTGTACAAAAGCGACACCGGCCCGGGCGGACGGCCGCGACGGGCCCGTCTGATATGATCGCGCAGCCTTGAGGGCGTGCCACCGCCGCCGATTCCCCGTGAGCCTCAGACAGAACATCCACTTCCCTGCGAAGGACATCGCGCTGAGGGACGACGTGCACGCCCTCGGCGGCCTCGTCGGCGAGGTGCTGCGGGACCAGGGGGGCGACCGGCTGCTGGAGCAGGTCGAGGCCGACCGCAAGGCGTCCATCCGCTGCCGGGACGGCGAGCCCGAGGCTGCGGTCGAGGTGCTGGTCCGCGCCGGGGAGCGGACGCCGGCCGAGGCGCGGGACCTGATCCGGGCCTTCTCGAGCTGGTTCCAGGTGGTCAACCTCGCCGAGAAAGTCCACCGCATCCGCCGCCGCCGCGCCTACCAGAGCCGCAGCGACCGCCCGCAGCCGGGCGGAATCGGCGACTGCCTGTTCCGGCTGAAGGCAGCCGGCGTCGATGCCGAGGGCGTGCTGCAGCTGCTCGCCGGGACGACGATCTATCCCGTCTTCACCGCGCACCCGACCGAGTCGACCCGCCGCACGGTCCTGCGCAACCAGCAGCGCATCGCCGACCTGATGGTCGAACGCATCAACCCCGCGCT
>JAGTSG010000051.1 GCA_018261655.1 Pseudomonadota bacterium
CCTGATTCAGTGATGTGCTCCTCTGGTGTTGTAGTCAACTATAACACCGATCTGATTGCAAGCCCTTTTTGACTTCGGCTTACACGGATTCGGGGTTTTTTATGAAAATCAATTAGTTACAATTTCGGAAAGTGGATCGCGCGGGGCTGCCCAGGGCCACGCCGTCCCGTCCGACCGGTTTTTTTGCGCAGCCGGCTATAACACCGCGGGGCCCTTCGGAGCGTTCCAAGGGTCTGTCAGGCCCCGTTCAGGGCCCAACCGAGGGTTCCTTCACGATGTCCGGCACCGACGCCGCCGAGGTCGCGCTGTTCGCCCCCGCCCCGACCCGGGCAGTTGCGCGCCGCGCGCGCACTCTTATGCTGCCCACCGTGGAACAAGGGGTCGGCGACGACGCAAACCTGATCTGCCGCTACGCCGACGGCGACGTCGCCGCGTTCGAGCAGCTCTATGAAAGGCACCGCGCGCCGCTGTGGCGTTTCCTGAAGCGGCAACTGCGCGACGAGGCCGCCACGGCGGACGTGTTCCAGGAGACCTGGACTCGCGTCATCGCCCACGCGGACCGCTACCGGCCGACCGCACCATTCGGCGCATGGCTCTATCGCATCGCCCATCACTGCTGCGTGGATCACTGGCGCCGCAGCGGGCGGACGAGACACCGCGAAGTTGCCGCCGACGATGCCGCGCTCGACGCGCTGCCGGACACGCACGCGACGGGTCCCGCGGAGCACGCCATGAACTCACAGGCGATCGAGGCGCTGCACGCCGCGGTGGCGCAGCTGCCCGACGAACAGCGCGCGGCATTCCTGATGTACGCCGAGGGCGGGCTATCGCTCGCGGAGATCGCGTACGCGACCGGCGTCGGCCCGGAAACGGCGAAGAGCAGGCTGCGCTATGCCGCGGCGAAACTGCGCGCCGCCATGTCGGCCGCGGGGCAGGGAGACGGGACATGAAAGAAAGGTCCGCGGACGATCACGCGCTCACGCGCGAACTCGACGGGCTGTCGCATGGCTACCGCGGCCGGCCCGGCGACGCGCCGCCCGCGGAAGTCGATGCGGCGGTCGTCGCGCACGCCCGTCAGCTGGCCGGGCGCCAGCGGCGGCTCCCGGCGTGGTGGGTGCCGGCGGCGCTCGCCGCGACGGTGGTGATCGCGTTCTCGCTGATGCTGCGCGTCCAGCAGGAAGCCGTGATGACGCCCGCTGGCGGCGAGGCCGCAGGTCCGGTTCCCGCGGCGACGCGCGCCGCCCCGGCGGAAGCCCCGGTCGGCGCGGCGCTCTCCGAGCCCTCACCGCAGGTCGCGGCGCAGGCGCCCCGCGCGGCGCCGGCGGCGGTCGCGGTTCCATCCGGGGAGCCGGCCCATGACACGGCCGTCCCCGAGGCTGCGCCGGCGCGGGCCGCGAAACTGGCGCCGCAGGCCGGAGTGGCCGCGATGCGCGCACCGGCGAGCGCCGAGGCCGACGCGCTGCCGGAGCCCGAAGCCTGGCTGGCGAAGATCGAGGCGCTCGAGGCCGAGGGCCGGATGCAGGAGGCGGTCGCCGAGCGCGAACGCCTCGAGGCGGCGTATCCCGGGTGGCTCGAGCAGCGGGCCCGGAGTCGCGATTAGCCACGATCTGTGGCCCGGATGCCCGCTGCTAGAATCCCGCGGCATTCAGGAATCCGGCCCGGAGACACGGCCGGTCGGCTTAATCTGTCCAGGGGATCCCCATGAAGAAGCCCGTTACCGTCACCATCACCGGCGGCGCCGGCCAGATCGGCTATGCGCTCGCCTTTCGCGTTGCCTCCGGCCAGATGCTCGGCGCCGACCAGCCGGTCAACCTCCACCTGCTGGAGATCACGCCTGCCCTCGCGGCACTGAACGGCGTGGTGATGGAGCTTTCCGACTGCGCGTTCCCGACGCTGCACAGCATCGTCGCCACCGACGACGCCAGGGTCGCCTTCAAGGATTGCGACGTCGGCCTGCTGGTCGGCGCGCGGCCGCGCGGCCCGGGCATGGAACGCAAGGACCTGCTGCTGGCCAACGCGCAGATCTTCTCGGCCCAGGGCAAGGCGATCAACGAGGTCGCAAGCCGCGGCATCAAGGTGCTGGTCGTCGGCAACCCGGCCAACACCAACGCCCTGATCGCCGCGTCCAACGCGCCGGACATCGACCGGGCGAACTTCACCGCGATGACCCGGCTCGACCACAATCGCGCGCTGTCGCAGCTGGCGGCGAAGACCGGCACGCACGTGACCGAGATCCGCAAGATGCTCATCTGGGGCAACCACAGCGCGACCCAGTACCCCGACATCGCGCACTGCACCGTCGCCGGCAAGCCGGCGAAGTCGCTGGTGGACGACGCCTGGTACAAGGAGTACTTCATCCCGACCGTGCAGCAGCGCGGCGCGGCGATCATCAAGGCGCGCGGCGCGTCCTCGGCCGCCTCGGCCGCCTCGGCGGCGATCGATCACGTGCACGACTGGCTGCTCGGCACGCCGGCCGGCGACTGGGTCAGCATGTCGGTGCCGTCGGACGGCAGCTACGGCATTGCCGAGGGCGTGATCTATTCCTACCCGGTCACCTGCGCCAACGGCCGCTACTCGATCGTGCAGGGGCTCGCCGTCGACGAGTTCAGCCGCGCCAAGATGAACGCGACCCACAAGGAACTGCTCGAGGAACGCGACGGGGTGAAGGACCTGCTCTAGACCGCAGGGAATTGCCTGGCGAGAACAGGCCGCTACGCCCTGGCGGACCATCCGCCGGGCGCGGCGCGAGCGACTCGAGTCACCGGCCGTCCAACCGCAGGCGGTAGCCGAGGCCGGCCTCCGTGACGATGAATCGCGGACGGCGGGGGTCCGGTTCCAGCTTGTCGCGCAGGTTCTTGATGCACACCCGGAGGCTCGAGCTGTCCTCCGGCCGGTCCGGTCCCCAGGCCTCCCGCAACAGCTGGCGGTGCGTGACAACGAGCCCCGCGCTGCGGGCGAGGGTCTCGAGGACGCGGTACTCGAGCGGCGTCAGGCGCATCTCCTCGCCTGCGCGTGCGGCGGACCGGGCCGCCAGGTCGATCCTGCATTGCCCGATGACGAGTTCCGTGCTGAGTCGCTCGCCCCGCGGTGAGCGCCGCAGCGCCGCCCGGATCCGCGCCAGGAGCTCCCGGGCCCCGAACGGCTTGGTCACGAAGTCATCCGCGCCAGCGTCCAGTGCCTCGACCTTGCTCTGCTCCAGGGTCCGTGCCGAGAGCACGATGACCGGGACCGGCGAAAACTCCCGGACCTTGCGGATGACATTCAGGCCATCGCCATCCGGCAGCCCGAGGTCGACCAGCAACAGGTCCGGCTTGTGCGAACGCGCCTCGATCTCCGCGCGCGCGGCGGTCGCCGCCTCGATGACGCGGTAACCGTTGGCCTCGAGGGTCACGCGCAGCACATGCCGGATGTCCGGCTCATCCTCGACCACCAGCACCTGGTGCATCGCCTGCGTCACGTGGAATGCGGCCCGGCGGCCGGTAAAGTAAAAGCGAAGCGCGCGCCGCCGGCAGGGACGGTCTCTGCGCGGATGTCGCCGCCGTGCGCTCGCGCGATGGCCCGGCAGATGGCGAGCCCCAGGCCCACGCCGGTCACGGTGCCCTCGGCATCCCCACGCTGGAACTTGTCGAAGACCCGGGAGCGATCGCCGTCCGGCAGGCCCGGACCGTCGTCCTCGACGGCGACTTCGACCCAGTCGCCGGCACGCGCGGCGGCCACGGTCACGTGCGTGCCGACCGGCGTGTACTTGGCGATGTTGTCGAACAGGTTGACCATCAGCTGCACCACCAGGCTGGCGTCGACGTACACGGCGGGCAGGTCGGCAGCCAGGCGAATCTCGACCGGGCGCCCCTCGAGGCGCTGCTCGACGCTGCCGAGGGCCGCGCCGACGAGATCGTCGATCGTCTGCCAGTCGCGATTCAGCGTCACGCGACCCGACTCGTATCGCATCAGGTCCAGCACGTTGGACACCAGGTCCGACATCTGCCCGGCCCTGGACTGGATCGATCTCGCGAGCCGGCGCCGCGTCTCGATGTCGAGTTCATCGCCATGCTCAGCCAGTGCGCTGCCGGCACCGGCAATCACTGCGAGCGGGGTCCGCAGGTCGTGGGAGATCGACGCCAGGAGCGTGTTGCGCAGCCCCTCGGTCTCGGCGGCGACCCGCGCCGTCTCCGCGGCCTCCGCCAGCTGCACGCGCTCGAGCGCCGCGGCAATCTGGGCGGCGAAGGTGTCGAGCAGGTGACGCTGCTCCGGGAGCAGGACTCGCCGCGGATTGCGCGGCCGGACCGCGAGCACGCCCAGCGCCCGCGCGCCTGCCTGGAGCGGCAGGTACACGGCCGCTGCCGCAGGCAGGGTGTCCGTGCCCAGCCCGGCCTGTCGCCCGTGGTCGAAGGTCCACTGCGCAATCGGGATGTCGGCCTCGCGCAGCGACTCCGCAAGCGGCAGCTCCCGGGGCGGGCGGAGCCGGCCCGACCGGTCCGGCAGCAGGATGACGGCCTCGGCGTCAAACACCTCGGCGACGTGACGGACGGCAACCGCGGGCAGCCGCGCCAGGCCGCGTGTGGCGGCCAGCTCGCGGGTCATCCGGTACAGCAATGTCGTGCGCCGCTCACGGGCGCCCGCCACGCGGGTCTGCTGGCGGACGCTCGACATCAGGGTCGCCACGACCACGGACACGGCGAGCATGACCGCGAAGGTGATGAAGTAGGTCGCGTCGGCCACTGACAGCGAGAAGCGCGGCTCCACGAAGCACCAGTTGAGGGCTGCGGTGTTGGCGAAGGCCGCCAGCACCGACGGGCCGCGTCCGAGCCGCACCGCCACGAGCGCCGCCGTCAGGACGTACAGCATCGCGATGTCGGTGGCGTCGAACAGCGGGTACATCGCGAACCCGGCCGCCGTGCACGTTGCGCTCGCCGCCAGCGCCCAGCCATACCTGCCCCAGTGCGTCTCCGGTCGTGTGGCGGGCGCAGGCGACGACAACGACGGCGCGGGCGTCGCCGCCTTGGACGCCGCCGCCACGGTGATGATGTCCACGTCGCGCGCCATGCGCACGAGCTCGGTCGTGGTCGAGGGCCGCCACCAGGCCCGGGGTCCGCGACGCGTGCTCATCCCGGCAACGATTCGGTTGGCCTTGCGTGTCGCCGCGTACGCCAGCAGCGTCTCCGCGGCCGAAGGACCGTCCAGGGTGACTGCCTCCGCTCCCAGCGACTCGGCCAGGCGCAGCACGTCGATCCTCCGGTTGCGCTCCGCCTCGGGCATTCGCAGCAGGTTCGGCGTCTCCACGAACACGACCACCCACTCGGCGTCGAGCGCGTCGGCCAGCCGCTTGCCGGTCCGCACGAGCTGCTCGGCCTGGGCATCGGGCCCGACGGCAACGAGCAGGCGCTCACGGGCGAGCCAGGGCCGTGAGTCGGCATCCGCCGGGAACGCCGCCCGCGCGGCGGCGTCGACACGGTCCGCCGTGCGGCGCAGCGCGAGCTCACGCAGGGCGACCAGGTTGGGCTTGCGGAAGAAGCGGTCCACCGCGAAGCGCGCCTGCTCCGGCACATAGACCTTGCCCTGTCGGAGGCGCTCGAGCAGGTCGTCCGGCGGCAGGTCGATCAGCTCGATGTCGTCGGCCTGGTCCAGCACGGCGTCCGGGATGGTCTCCCGCTGCCGCACGCCGGTGATCTGGCTGATCAGGTCGTTGAGGCTCTCGATGTGCTGGACGTTGACGGTGGTCCACACGTTGATGCCGGCACTCAGCAGCTCCTCGATGTCCTGCCAGCGCTTCGCGTGCCGCGGCCGCGGCTCGCCCTCGAGCAGGTTGGAATGCGCCAGTTCATCCACCAGCAGGGTCGTGGGACGGCGCCGCAGCGCGGCGTCGAGGTCGAACTCCCGGCGAACGATGCCGCGGTAGCGCACGGCCAGTGGCGGCAGTTGCTCGAGGCCCTCCAGGAGCTGCTCCGTTTCCTTGCGGCCGTGGGACTCGATGTAACCGGCGACGATCTCCTGGCCATTCGCCTTCGCGGTCCGGGCGGCTTCCAGCATCGCGAAGGTCTTGCCGACCCCCGCGGCCGCGCCGAAGAAGATCCGCAGCTTGCCACGCCTCGCGCGCGCCTCCTCCGCCTGGACGGTCGCCAGGAGCTGGTCGGGATCGGGGCGTCCTTCGCTCATGCGCGGGGTTCGGCGGGTAGCCTGCTCAGCCTACTGTACGCCGTCGAGCGCCAGGTTGAGCTCCAGCACGTTGACCAGGCGATCCTGCCCCAGGAACGTGCCAGGCGAGAACGCGCGCCGGCCGACGAGTGCCTCGACGTCGGCCACCGAAGTGCCGCGGGCCGCGGCCACGCGCCCGGCCTGGTACAGGGCGGCACGCACCGTGATGTGCGGGTCCAGTCCCGACCCGGAAGCGGTTGCGAGATCGGCCGGCAGCGGGCGCCCGGCCGATGCACCGTGGCGGTCGATGTGGATCCTGGCCCGGTCCGCGAGATCGCGACTGGTGGGCGATTCGTTGCTGCCGCCGGCCGCGTCGGCGGCGTAGCCCACGGCCGACGGCCGCGGCCAGAAGTACCGGGGCGAAGAGAAGGACTGTGCGACCAGCCGGCCGCCGACGACCCTTCCGTCCGGCGTCGTGACCAGCGAGCCTTGTGCCGCCGCGGGCGCCGCCAGCCTGGCGAGCCCCAGTACGGCCGACGTGTAGGCGCCGACGCACACCAGAAGGGTCGCGGCCAGGAGGCGAAGGCTGCCGAGGACGAGCGTCATGATGTTCCTCCGGTCATGCTGCCGGTCAGCGCATGAACATGAAGTGTTCGGCGATCGGCCCGAGTGCCGCCGCCGGCAGGAACGTCAGCGCGCCGAGGAACAGGATGGTCCCGATCAGCATGGCCGCGAAGGTCCCGTCCTCGATGCTCAGCGTGCCCTCGGACGGCGCGGTCCGCCGCTTCGCAGACAGCGATCCCGCCATGGCAAGCGGCAGGATGATCGGGATGAACCGCATCAGCAGCATGACGATGCCCGTTGCCACGTTCCAAGGCACGGTGGTGTCCGCGAGGCCTTCGAAGCCGGAGCCGTTGTTGGCGCTCGCCGACGAGAACTCGTAGAGGATCTCGCTGAAGCCATGCGGGCCGCCATTGCCGACGGTGCCCTGGCCCCAGGCCGTCGCGGCAAACACGGCGGTCCCGACCAGTACGAACGCGCCGTGGGCCAGCAGCGTGAGCGCCGCCAGCTTGACCTCCCGCTCTTCCACGCGCCGGTTCAGGTACTCGGGCGTCCGGCCGACCATCATCCCGGCAAGGAACACGGCGAGCACGACGTACACGAACATGTTGATCATGCCGACGCCTGCCCCGCCGAAGGTCGCGTTCAGCCACATGCCGGTCATCGCCACGAGGCCCGTCATGGGGTTGAGGCTGTCATGCATCGCGTTGACGGACCCGTTGCTGGTGGCGGTCGTCAGCACGGGCCACAACGACACACCCGCCACTCCGAATCGCAGTTCCTTGCCCTCGAGATTGCCGGCGTCCTGCGCCACCGGCAGGTCGGCCAGGGCCGCCGTCGGCGCGCCTTCGAACCACGCGGCGCCCGCAAGCTTGAGGACGAGCAGCAGCAGCATCACGCCGAAGACCACGCGGGCGTGCCGCATGTTTCCGACCACGCGCCCGAACATCCAGACGGAAGCCATCGGGACCAGGAGAATCGCGACCATGCCCAGGGCGTTGGTCCAGAAGTTGGGGTTCTCGAACGGGTGGGCGGAATTCGGCCCGAAGAAGCCGCCGCCATTCGTGCCGAGCTGCTTGATCGCCACGAAGGCCGCCACCGGACCGCGGGCGATCACCTGGCGTGCGCCTTCGAGGGTGGTGGCCTCGGCCGCTCCGTCGACCGTCATCGGCGTGCCTCCCAGGACCATCAGCGTCGCGACCAGCAGCGCCAGCGGCAGGAGGACCAGGAACGCTGCGCGCTGCAGGTCCATGAAAAAGTTGCCCATCGACGCCTCGCCTGCGAGGCCGCGGGCCAGCGCGGCCAGCGCCGCGATGCCGGTGGCCGCCGAGACGAACTGCAGCCACATCAGCGCCACGAGCTGCGAGAAGTAGCTGAGCGACACCTCGCCGGCGTAGTGCTGCAGGTTCGTGTTCGTCACGAACGACGCCGCGGTGTGGAAGACGAGACTGCCCTCCAGGGCGGCCTTGCCATCGGGATTGAGCGGCAGGTGCTGCTGCAGCGCCAGGACCACGAAGCAGAAGGCGAATGCCACCGCATTGAACGCCAGCATCGCGAACGCATACCGCTTCCAGTCCTGGGACGCGCGTCCCGCAGCACCGGCAATGCGGGCGAACCACAGGTCGAGTTTCGCCCGGCCCGCACCCGCCGTGGCCGGCTCCAGGGCCCAGGCCATGTACCGGCCGAGCGGCCAGGACAGCAGGATGGCGCTGCCAATGACGAGTCCGGCGGCGAGGAGGGTGGCGTTCATGGGCATTGCCCTTTCAGACCAGGTGAAGGCCGGCAAGGACGACATCGATCAGCTTGATGCCGACGAAGGGCGCGATGATGCCGCCGAGGCCGAAGACCAGCAGGTTCCTGCGCAGGACGCTCGCCGCGCCGACCGGCCGGTAGGCGACCCCCTTCAGGGCCAGCGGGATGAGCGCCACGATGATGAGCGCGTTGAAGATCACCGCACTCAGCACCGCCGACTCCGGCGAGTGCAGCCGCATGACATCCATCGCCTCGAGTGGGCCGGCCTGTCCCTGGCCCGCATAGAGCCCGGCGAACATGGCCGGCAGGACCGCGAAGTACTTGGCGATGTCGTTCGCCAGGCTGAAGGTCGTCAGTGCGCCCCGGGTCATGATCAGCTGCTTGCCGATCCCGACGATCTCCATGAGCTTCGTCGGATTGGAGTCCAGGTCCACCATGTTGCCGGCTTCCTTGGCGGCCTGGGTGCCCGTGTTCATCGCGACCGCGACGTCGGCCTGCGCCAGCGCGGGCGCGTCGTTCGTGCCGTCGCCGCACATGGCGACCAGCCTGCCGTCGGCCTGGTGACGACGGATCAGCGCCAGCTTCGCCTCGGGGGTCGCCTCGGCGAGGAAGTCGTCGACCCCCGCCTCGGCGGCGATCGCCGCCGCCGTCAGCCGGTTGTCGCCCGTGACCATGATGGTGCGGATCCCCATCCTCCGCAGTTCGGCGAAGCGCTCGCGGATGCCGCGCTTGACGACGTCGCGCAGTTCGATGGCACCCAGCACGCGCGCGCCGTCGGCAACGACGATGGGCGTGGCGCCGGTCCGCGCGATGTTGTCCACGAGGACGCCCATCGCCTCCGGCCACGTTCCGCCGCCCTGCCGGACAAAGTCCCTGATGGCGTCCGCCGCGCCCTTGCGCAGGCAGCGGCCATCCACGTCGACGCCGCTCATGCGCGTGTGCGCCGAGAACTTGTGGAAGTGGTGCGGCACGTTCGCGAGGTCCCGCCCGCGCAGCTGGAACCGCTGCTTGGCGAGCACCACGACCGAGCGCCCCTCCGGCGTCTCGTCGGCCAGCGACGCCAGCTGGGCGACATCGGCGAGATCCGCCTCGCTGACCCCCGGCGCGGCGTGAAAGGCGGCAGCCTGCCGGTCGCCGAGGGTGATGGTCCCGGTCTTGTCCAGCAGCAGCACGTCCACGTCGCCGGAAGCCTCGACCGCGCGACCGGAGGTCGCGATGACGTTGGCGCGGATCATGCGGTCCATGCCGGCGATCCCGATGGCCGACAGCAGGGCCCCGATCGTCGTCGGGATGAGGCACACCAGCAGTGCGACGAGCAGCGTCAGGGAGACGACCTGTCCGTCACCGTGGGAAAGGACGGCGTACCTGGAAAACGGCAACAACGTCACGGTGACCAGCAGAAACACGAGGGTCAGCATCGCGAGCAGGATCGACAGCGCGATCTCGTTGGGCGTCTTGCGCCGCTTCGCCCCCTCGACCATGGCGATCATCCGGTCGAGGAAGCCCTCGCCCTCCTGGCTGGTGACGCGCACGACGAGCCAGTCGGACAGCACACGTGTGCCGCCGGTAACGGACGAGAAGTCGCCACCCGCCTCGCGAAGCACCGGTGCCGATTCGCCGGTGACCGCGCTTTCGTTCACCGAGGCGACGCCCTCGACCACTTCCCCGTCCACCGGGATGATGTCTCCGGCCTCGGCAAGGAAGAGTTGTCCGCGTTCGAGGGCGGAGGACTCGACGATCCGGACTTCCTTATGGTCGCGACCCGGCAGCAGCTTGGCTTGCACCTGCCGACGCATCGCCCTCAGGCTGGCCGCCTGCGCCTTGCCCCGGCCCTCGGCGACCGCCTCCGCGAAGCTGGCAAAGAGCGCAGTCAGCCACAGCCAGGCGGCGATGGCCAGCACGAATCCCGGCCGGCCGGCGTCCTCCACGACGCCCAGTGCAGCGCAAAGCCCCATGATCGTGGTCACGACGCTTGCGACCCATACGACGAACATCACCGGGTTGCGCGCCTGCACGCGTGGATCCAGTTTCGCGAAGGTCGCACCGAGCGACGCGAGAAACACCTGCCGGGTCATCAGCGGGGTCCGGGCGCTCAATCGAATCGCTCCGGCGCGAGCAGCGCCACCACGAGATACAGGCCGAGGCCGACGACCAGCCCGAGGCCTGCCCAGTACATCACGGTCATCGGCGGTCTCCCGATCGCTGACCCATCGGAGTCGGAACGATCGTAGACGTCCGTTCGTAAAGACGGCGTTAGCAAAGCCGGAAGGCGCATCGCCCGTCGCCCGTCACCGGACACCGTTCACCGACGCGACGGGGCGTCGCGTTCAGCTCACGGCAGCCGTGAGGCCGCGCCATGTTGCGGCCAACGCGGATGCTGCCTCGCCGACCTCCGCCTCGGTCGTCGGCGTGCCGACTGACAGGCGCACCGCGCCCGCAGCAGCGGCAGCCTCGACTCCCATCGCCGCCAGCACGCCGCTGACCTGGTCATGCTCCGAGTGGCATGTGGAGCCGACCGACGCCGAGATCCGGTCCTCGACGGTCGAGAGCAGCACGCGGCCGCTTACGCGCGGAAACGAGACGTGCAGCGTGTTCGGCAGGCGTTCGACCGGGTGACCGTTGAGCCGCAGCCCGGGAATGACAGCCTGGAGGCGCGCATGCAGCCCGTCGCGCAGCGCCCGCAGGCGTGCGGTCACAGTGGCCTGGTCGCGCATTGCAAGCCGCGCCGCGGCGCCGAGCGCGACGATCGAGGCGACGTTTTCCGTCCCGGGCCTCACGCCCCGCTCCTGTCCGCCGCCGTAGGTCACCGGCGCCAGTCGCGTGCCCGCGCGCACGTACAGGGCCCCGATTCCCTTCGGCGCGTAGAACTTGTGCCCGGCGATCGTGAGCAGGTCGACGCCGAGCACATTGACGTCGACCGGCAGCTTGCCCACGGATTGCGCGGCGTCGGTGTGCAAGGTCACGCCGCGAGCCCGGGTGATGGCCGCGATCTCGCCCACGGGCTGGATGGTGCCGACCTCGTTGTTGGCGTGCATGACGGACACCAGCACAGTGCCCGGCTGCAGCGCGGCGGCGACGGCCGCAGGATCCACGCGCCCGGTCGAATCCACAGGAAGTACCGTCAGGCCCCAGCCCCGGCGGCGCAATTCGAGCGCTGGCTCGAGTACGGCGGGATGTTCAATGGCGCTGACGACCAGGTGCCGCCCGCCCGACGCGGCCGCCACGCCCAGCACCGCGAGGTTGTCGGCCTCCGTGGCGCAACCGGTAAACACGATCTCCGCCGGGTCCGCACCGATCAGGGCCGCCACCGAGGCCCGCGCCTCCGCCACGGCCCGTGCGGCGTAGCGGCCCGGGGCGTGGGCGGACCCTGGGTTGCCGTGGTGCTCGCGCAACCAGGGCAGCATGGCCTCGAGCACCTCCGGGGCGATCGGAGTCGTGGCGTTGTAGTCGAGATAGATGGCGCTCATGGAGTCGCTCCCGGTCACGTGGGCATCGCCGGATTCAGCCGTGGGTGGGTCTCCTCGCCAAACCAGGCGAGCCATGCGCCGGAGGCGAACATGCTGAGGGCCACGAACCAGAAGGCTGCGTCGGGACCGCCGGCGAGCTGCGCCGCCAGTGCAAAGCCTAGCGCGCCGATGCCGTAGCCGAGGTCACGCCAGAAGCGATAGATGCCGATCGCCGAGCCGCGCCAGTCCGGGTGCGCGATGTCGGCCACGGCGGCCGAGAGGTTCGGGTACAGCAACGCCATGCCGAAGCCGCTCACGCCGGCCGACAGCGACCACCATGCCGGTCCATCGCCGATGAGCATCATCGCGACCCCGGCGCCGCAGATCCACATGCCGAGCACGTTCGGCCAGTACCGGCCGACGTGGTCGGAGAGCCGGCCCGTGAAGAGTTGCGAGCCGCCCCAGACGAAGCCGTACATGCCGACGATCCACCCGATCCGGGGCAGGTCCATGCCACGCTGGTACAGGAACGCCGGGTAGAGGACCCAAACGAGGGCGTCCACGAACTTCTCGACGAGGCCCGCCTGGCTGAACGCCGCCAGGCGGCGGTCGCGCCAGGACATCAGCGCGAAGATGTCCCAGGTACCGGGTCTGGCAGGCAGGCTGGTGGGGTAGCGCGGCACCGGGCCCACGGCCGTTCCATCGCGGTGCCGCGCAGCCTCGGCGCGCGCCCAGGGCAGCGTTTCCCGGACCCACAGCTGGGTGGTGACGAGAGCCAGCACGACGACAGACAGGCCGAACAGGAGCAGTCCGTCGCGCGCGCCCAGCGACTCCGCGAGGTAGCCCGTCACTACGCCCGCGATCGCGACGCCGACGTAGCCGGAGAACTCGTTGAGCCCGAGCGTCAGCCCACGCTGGTCGGCCCGGGTGAGGTCGAGCTTCGCCGTCTGCGTCATCGACCAGGTGAGTCCCTGGTTGACGCCGAGCAGCACCGTGGCGAGCACGATCCAGTTCCAGGACGGCGCCCACCACACGATGATCGGGATCGGCAGCGCCACGATCCAGCCGAGCCGCAGGACTTCGCGCCGGCCGATGCGCTCCGACAGGCGGCCGGCGAGGAAGTTGAGCGCGCCCTTGACCACGCCGAAGGCGACGACGAACGACGCCAGCAGCAGGAACGAGCCTTTCGGGACGCCGAACTCCGCCTCGGCCAG
>JAGTSG010000120.1 GCA_018261655.1 Pseudomonadota bacterium
TGTCGAATAAAAACCACTTCCGAAACATAGACTTAGCATCGACTTCCCGGTCACCGACTGGTACACTGCGCGCCCATCTGGCCGGAGGCCAACCCGAATTGCACCGGATATCCCGCGCGCTGTTCCCTTTGCTGCTGATCTTACCTGTCTGGGTCTCGGCCTCGAGCGCCGGCCCTCTGGGACCGGTACCGTCCGCTGCTGCCCCCGGCGGCTCCCGGCTGGACGCGGCCGCGATGGTATCGGCTCGGACGACCGCGGCGCGGGCTGAGCAGCGCCTCCCCGACCTCTGGGCGAACCGCGACGACGAACTGCAGCGGGGCCTCGAACGGCTCCTCGCAGCCCAGGGCCTGTCGACCGCCGCGAGTGGCGGACGCCTCGCCGTAGTCGTCGCGGACATCACCGAGCCCGGGGCACCGCGGGTCGCGTCCGTGAACGGCGACCGCATGATGTACGCGGCGAGCCTGCCCAAGATCGCCATCCTGCTCGGCGCCATGGACGCCATGCAGCGCGGGCGCGCCGTCCCGGACGCGGCCGTGGAGCGCGACATCGAGCAGATGATCCGCTACTCGAGCAATTCGGCTGCGACCCGGGTGCTCGAGTGGGTCGGGCGCGATCGCCTGCTCGCGCTGCTGCAGTCGCCGCGGCTGCGTCTCTACGATCCGGCGCACAACGGCGGGCTGTGGGTCGGCAAGGACTACGGCGGCAGTCCCGCCTACAGCCGCGACCCGATCGGGAACCTCTCGCACGGCGCCACCGCCATGCAGGTCGCGCGGCTGTTCCAGCTGCTCGAGGGCGGGCAGCTGCTCGACGCCGAGCACAGTGCGCGCATGAAGTCGGTGCTGGGCGATCCCGGCATCCGGCACAAGTTCGTCAAGGGTCTCGAGTCGCGGCCCGGCGCCACCGTCTACCGCAAGTCGGGAACGTGGCAGCAGTTCCACGCCGACGGCGCGCTGGTGGAATCCGGCGGCCGCAAGCTCGTGCTGGTCGGCCTCGCCGAGGATCCGCGGGGAGGGGAGTGGCTGGCGGGCATGGCGGCCCCGCTGCACGACCTCGCGCTCGGCACGACCCGCGAGGCGAGCCGCGTCGCCCGCCACGAGCCGAACTGACCGGGCCGTCGGCGAACGGCCGTCGGCGGACCTGCTCACCGGGCCGCCGGTGCCGCACCCGCGTGCATCCCCTCGACGAGACGGTGGATGTCCGCTGCGAGCGCCTGGTGCGTCGCGGCCGAATTCTTGCGCAGCACGTTCGAGATCAGTGTCACGGCGTAGTGGAGCCTCCGCCCGCTGGCAGGGCTCTCCACGATCACCACCGAGTTCATGTAGTTGCGCACGTTGCCCCGGTACGGGCCGCAGTTGAATCCCGGTTCCGGCTCGCAGTCGTACAGCGACCCCGACTTGAAGTACACGGCCGAGTCCGCGAGTGCGGGCGAGGAGGCGTAGCGGATGCGCCGCTCGGTCATGTAGAGCAGCCGCTTGATCTGGCGGCTGGACCACTCGTCCACGAGCCGGCCCTGTTCCATGCGCAGCAGCAGTCTCATGAGTTCGCGCGCCGTGCCGTAGCTGTTGCCGACGCCCGAGACGAGCTGCTTGCCCTCGGCGGTGAGGAAGCTGCCCTGGCGCAGCATCGCCACGTCGAGGCCGTTGCGGGTCAGCGGCTCGACGAAGGTGCGGTCGAACAGTGCGGTCAGCTCCCGCCCGGGCGTGTCCCGGAAGAACTGCTCGATCCGCCGAACCAGCGTCTTCGTCGCAGGATCGAACAGGCGAATGGTGTGGTGGTCCCAGTGCGCGAACGCGTCCGCGGTCACCTGCGTGTTCTTCAGGACGGCGGTGCGCTTCTCCGTGTCGTTCGGGTAGGTGTCCGCGAGCGCCTGGAACAGCGCCATAGCAACCACCAGCTTGCCGACGCTGCCGACGTTCTGCTGGTGGTCGCCGCGGTGCTCGGCGTAGCGCGGCCGCTGCGGATCGGTGAGGTCCAGCACCGCGATGCCGTAGCGGTCGGCCTCTGATCCGAGCAGCCGCACGACGCTGGCGGTGAACTCCGGGTCGGGGGCCGGCGGTTCGAGGCTGCGGTGGCCCGTGAGCCGCAGGTCCACCGCGCTCGTCGGCAGCAGCGCGCCGGGCGGCTGCCGCACGTCGCGGACCTGTCCCTCGTTCGCCAGCCGTGAGCCTTCGACGCGCCGGATGCCGGTGTCGGCGTAGCCGTCGAGCGGCCAGGCGTGACCGGAGGCGGGGGCGAGCAGCAGCAGGCCCAGGAAAGCCCGGCGGAGCCGTCGTGCGTTCATCGGGCAGGCACCTCGCTCATGGTCACCGTGGCGGACGCGCGCTGCCGCACCGGGCGGTCCAGCGCCTGCAGGTGGCTGCTGCCGCGCGCCCTGCGGCTCTCGAGGAACGGTCGGATCTGCAGCAGCTGCAGCCTTCCGTCCGTAAACGCAAACTCGACGTCGGCCGGCGCGGGCCGGCCCTGGACGTCCGTGATGGGCGGGAACTTGCGCGGGATCTCGCCGGAGACGTCGACCAGCTGGCGGATCTCGGCCGGACCGAGCAGCGTCTCGCGGCCGCTGGCCGGCAGCTCGTCGATGCCGCCGCGCGGGTTCGGGACGTGGCGCGTCGGCGCGCTGGCCACGGCGAGCAGCTCGGCGGCCTGGCCCTCGACGGCCCCGCCGACGCCCTCGTTGACCGCGACCGACAGGAACTCCCGGTCGCCCGTGTCGACGTCCGCCGTGATCATCACGCCCGAGACGTCCGACGGCACGGTCTTGAGCAGCAGCACGGCGGGGTAGACGTGCTCCGGCCCATCCATGTGCGCGTTGCGCCAGGCGAAGGCCCGCCGCGTGTACGGCGAGGCCCAGACCTCCTTGAGACCGTTGATGATGTTCTCGAGGCCGACGACGTTCGGCAGCGTCAGGTTCAGGCCCGCGCCGGTGAAGCCCGGCAGGTCCTCGACGTTGGTGTCCGAGCGGATGAACACGCCGACGCCGTCCACCATGCCGAAGACCTCGCGCATGTGGCGCGCGAGCGCGGCGCTGAACTCCGGTCCGGGGTCTGTGTCGAGGATGCGCTGGTAGGTCGCCGCGCGCAGCTTCTCGTACTCGGCGTCCCGCGCGGCGCCCTGCGGCATGGCCTCGATGCGGCGGAACTCGCTCGCCATGGTCTCGAACACGGTCTTGCCGCCCGGGCCGTAGGGCCGGTCGAGCACCACCTTGCGGAACAGGCCGAAGGGAATCGCGATGCCCGGCGCCACCTTGTCCGGGAACGCGCGCCGCAGCTCGCCGAGCTTGGCGGCCTTCGGCCCGACGATCCGGCCCGAATCCCCGGCGCGCAGCTCGTCGAGGCTCACGAAGTCGCGCACGGTCAGGTCGAGCTTCTCGAGGTCCGGCGTGATCACGACGTCGCCGCCGGCGGAGTCGAAGTAGGCGTCCCACTCGGGCCCGTCGGGCACGATCTCGACCACGCCGGCCGGGCTCACGGCGAGCACGACCCGCTGGCCGTCGTAGGCGCGCACGCGGTCGAGCGCCGCGGGACTGACGGCGACGTTCGGGATGCCGAGGTTGCGCGCCAGCAGCTGCACGTGGGACAGCGGGTTGCCCTCACCCGCCGTCAGGATGCCCGCCACCGGCGGCAGCTCCGCCACGGTCTCCGGCAGCAGGTAGATGCCGTCGCTGCGGAAGGATCCGACGCGTGCCATGTCGGGCCGCGTGACCAGCACGCCGCGGGCGAGGCCGGGATTGAGCGCGCGGAAGCCCGTGCCCATGTCTTCGTCGAACATCCTGTGGCGTACCCCGGCCAGGCGATCGCCGTCGCGGGCGAGGGTGTCGAGCACGCGCGAGTAGGCGAGCAGCGGGCTGCTGCGCAGC
>JAGTSG010000052.1 GCA_018261655.1 Pseudomonadota bacterium
GCAGGTGGGCTTGTCGACGCCGTAGGGGCACTTGTCCAGCCGGCGGGCCGCGTACTCGAGGAATCCGGCGCACTGCGGGCACGGGCCGGGGTCCGCCGGCGCATGGTGGTCCCTGCAGTACAGGTCCACCATGTGCCGCATGGTCGTGAACTCCCGGCCGAGGCGGCCCGGCAGGGCGTCGCCGTCGACCGGCGGGTGGTGGGCGTGCTCGTCGGTCACTTTGTCGCGTTCCAGTTGATCGCCGCCACCTGGCCCTGGCGCGCGAGGTCGGCGGCCTCGCCGAGCACCTTGGCGGCCTCCTGCGGCGCGTGGAAGCCCATCGAGTTCTCGGCCGCGATGAAGTCGAGCCGCCACTGCGCGGCACGCTGCAGCTCGAGCGCCGCAGCGAGCTGCTCGTCGGTCGCGCCGGCCTGCTTCGCGGCCTGCACCGCATCGAGCAGCGCCATCAGCGCCGTGCCCCCGTTCTGCAGCAGCTCGAAGTTGCGCTGCTGGATCTGGTCCACGCGGGCCGCGATCTCGCTCTCGGACATGTGGTGGCAGGTCTGGCAGGCGCGGTTGATGTTCAGCAGCGGGCTGCGGACCCAGTGGTCCGAGACCTTGGTGGCGCCGTCACGCATGTAGGGCATGTGGCAGTCGGCGCAGGCGACGCCGCTGCGCGCGTGGATGCCCTGGCTCCACAGCTCGAACTCGGGATGCTGGGCCTTCAGGATCGGCGCGCCGCTCTCCGCGTGCCTGTAGTCCATGTCCTGCGCCCGCAGCCCCTTGCCCCAGGGGAAGGTCAGCGGCATCTTGGCGGCGCAGTAATACTCGACGTGGCACTGGCCGCACACGTAGGAGCGCATCTCGGTGCGCGAGGCGTCGCGGTTCGGGTCATAGGGCTCGGCCTTGTTGCCCGCGCGCCAGCGCTCGATGGACGGCAGGTGCGGGACCGGCGCGCCGGAATTGGCCAGTGCGCGGATGCCGTTGATGAACCCGGGGCGCGTGACGCGCAGCTCCATGGTCTCGGGCGAGTGGCAGTCCACGCAGGACACGGGGTAGGCGTGGCCGCTGTCGTGCAGCTTCGCGTTCAGTTCCTGGTAGGAGTACTTGTAGCTCGCCTCGAACCCCTTCATCGCGTCGCCGTCACCGAGCTGGCGATAGAGCGGCATGATCGAGGCGTGGCAGTGCAGGCAGGAGCCGGACTGGGGCTTCGTCAGCCGCTCGGTGTTCTCCTGGTCCTGCAGCATGTAGGCGTGGCCGCGCCGGTCGCGGTAGTCGATGGAGAAGGCGTAGCCCAGGAACATGCGCTTGAGCCACGGGTCGCGGTCGATCTTCTCCTGCGGCAGCGCCTCGCTGCCGCCATGGCCTCCGAAACGGGTGCGGGTCGCCTCCGCCGTCAGCAGGTAGCCGTCGAACTGCTTCGGCCAGTTGACGCCCCACAGCGCCGGATCGGTGCTGTCCTCGGTCACCTCGACCAGCCGGACGAAAGGCCTGGTGGCCTCCTGCTTGCGCTCCCCGATGTTCATCAGGAGCGCCGTCACCAGCGCGGTGGCGACGGCGACGACGGCGATGGCTGCAAGCCACGCGACGGTGGAGAAACCCCTGTTCCGTGTGATCATCGTTGCATCCTCTCGCTCAGTTCGTCGTCCGCATGCCGCCGAGGCCGACGGTCTCGCCATGGCCCGCCGACTGGTGGCAGTGCACGCAGCGGACCTCGTCGCCCGGGCGCGTCGCCCCGGCCACGACCTCGTGGGTCAGGTCGGCGTGACAGCGCACGCAGTTGTCCTGCAGGATCCCCGCGTTCTTTTCCTTGATCATGATCGGCTCGTGGAAGTCCTGGAACGTGAAGCCCTTTGAGTGGTGGTAGCCGTTCTCGGCCTTGGCGATGTACTTCCCGACGAAGTCATGCGGCAGGTGGCAGTCGATGCAGCGCGCCACGTTGTGGTGGCTCGACTTGAGCCACGAGTCGTACTGCGGCTGCATGATGTGGCAGTTGCGGCAGGCCGCCGGGTCGGTGCTCAGGTACGAGAGCCCTTCGGCATACCGGAAGGTGAAGCTGCCGACGCCGATCAGCACGCCCAGGGCGATGGCCAGCACCCAGGGCAACGCAGTCCGGCGCCGCGGTGATACGGGTGTCCCCGTTTCGGTGCGCGACATGGTCTTCAGCCCCCTTGACGCCCAATGGTACACACCGGTTTGCCCGCGACTAAGGCTGGTTTTTACCGATGTCCGGCGGTCCGGCCGGCAAAAGGCGGACAGGCCGGGCAGGGTGTCGGGCGCTACAATGGTCCCTGGCGACGTCCGGTGGATTACGGCAGGAGGCAGTGACATGGCGACGGCCAGGACGAAGAAGAAGGTGAAGGCGCCGCGGATCTTTCTCAAGCTGTCAGCGGATCACCCGCAGGTCTTCAAGGCGCTGGACGACCTGGGCCTCGCGGTTCGCGGTGCCGGGCCGCTCGACGCGCGGACCAGCCACCTGGTCCAGCTGGCCGCGGCGGCGGCCGCCCGCTCCGAGGGCGCCGTCCACAGCCACGTGCGCCGCGCGCTGGCCGCCGGGGTCACGCGTGAGGAGATCGAGCACGCGCTGTTGCTGCTCATCTCCACGATAGGCACGCCGCAGGTCGTGGCGGCGCTCAGCTGGGCGCGGGACGTGACCGGCCGGCGGTGAGCAGTCCTTCCGCCGCGCCCCCTGCCTCCGGGGGGCCGCCCCTGCAGGGCTTCTTTGGCGTCTTCCGCTACAGCCGCCGCGCGCTGGAGCTCGTCTGGAGCACCAACCGCGCGCTGACGATCGCGCTCGGCATGCTGACGCTGGTCGCCGGCGTGCTGCCGGCCGGCATCGCCTGGGTCGGCGCGCAGATCGTCGACGCCGTGGTCTCGGCCATGGGCCAGGGTGGCGGCACCACGCGTGTGATCGAGTGGGTGCTGCTGGAGGGCGTGCTCGTCGCCGGCCTTGCGGCCGTCCAGCGCGGACTCGGGCTGTGCCAGTCGCTGCTGCGCGCCCAGCTCGGCCAGCGCGTCAACGTGATGATCCTCGAGAAGGCGCTGACGCTGGAGCTCAGTCACTTCGAGGACTCCGAGTTCTACGACAAGCTGACGCGTGCGAGGCGCGAGGCCTCGGTGCGGCCGCTGTCGCTCGTCATGCGCAGCTTCGGCCTGGCCCAGAACGCGGTGTCGCTCGCGAGCTATGCGGTGCTGCTGGTGCAGTTCTCGCCGTGGGCGCTCGCGGCGCTGCTGGTCGCGGGGCTGCCGTCCTTCATCGCGGAGGCCAAGTTCTCCGGGGACGCCTTCCGGCTGTTCCGCTGGCGCTCGCCCGAGACCCGCATGCAGATGTACCTCGAGACGGTCCTGGCGCGCGAGGACCATGCCAAGGAGGTCAAGCTGTTCGGGCTCGGGGCGCGTCTGCTCGACCGCTACCGCAGCATCTTCGACAGGCTGTATGCGGCGGACCGCGCGCTGGCCGTGCGCCGCGACGCCTGGGGCTTCGGGCTCGGGCTCATCGGCACCGTCGCGCTCTACGGCGCCTACGCGTGGATCGCGGTGAGCACGGTGCAGGGGCTGATCACCCTGGGCCAGATGACCATGTACTTCGCGCTGTTCCGCCAGGGGCAGTCGGCGGTCTCGGCCGGGCTCTCCGCCATCGGCGGCATGTACGAGGACAACCTGTACCTGTCCACGCTCTACGAGTACCTCGAGACCGAGGTGCCGCAGCCGGCGGGGTCGCTGCGGCGCGGTCCCGATCCCGCCGACGGCATCCGCTTCGAGCGCGTCGGCTTCACGTATCCCGGTGCAACCGAGCCCGCGCTCGAGGACATCAGCCTGCACCTGAGGCCGGGGACGAGCCTCGCGCTCGTCGGCGAGAACGGCTCGGGCAAGACGACGCTGATCAAGCTGCTGACGCGCCTCTACGAGCCTGGCACGGGCCGCATCACGCTGGACGGGCTCGACCTGCGGGAGTGGGACGCGGCCGCCCTGCGGGCGCGCATCGGCGTGATCTTCCAGGACTTCGCCCGCTACCAGCTGCTGGTCGGCGAGAATGTCGGCGCCGGCGACGAGCGGGACTTCGAGGACGAGTCGCGCTGGCGCGAGGCGGCCGCGAAGGGGCAGGCGGCCGAGTTCATCGAGCGCCTGCCGGCGGGCTACCGCACCCAGCTCGGCAAGTGGTTCAAGGACGGCCGGGAACTGTCGGGCGGGCAGTGGCAGAAGATCGCCTTGTCGCGCGCCTTCATGCGCAACCAGGCCGACGTGCTGGTGCTCGACGAGCCGACCTCGTCGATGGACGCGCGCGCCGAGGCGGAGGTCTTCGAGCACTTCCGGCGCCTGGCGAGCGACCGGATCACCATCCTGATCTCGCACCGCTTCTCGACGGTGCGCATGGCGGACCACATCGTCGTGCTGGACCGCGGGCGCATCGTCGAGCAGGGCAGCCACGAGCAGCTGATGCAGCAGGGCGGCACCTATGCCAGCCTGTTCACGCTGCAGGCGCGGGGTTATCGCTAGGGGAGCCCTGCACGGGTGACGCGAGGCGCCGCCGTGCCACCTGTGCCGGCCTTGCCTAGATGCGTGCCTGGCCGGCCCGCGCGTCGAGCGCCTCCCAGCGCAGGAATTTCTCGTCGAGCAGCCGTTCGATCTCGACCAGCCGGCCCCGGTCCGCGCGGATGCGGTCGCCGCCGGCGGCGTGGTAGTCGCCCGCCGCCATCCTGGCGATCAGGTCGTGCTGCTCCCGCTCGAGCGCCTCGATCTCGGCCGGCAACTGCTCGAGCTCCCGGGCTTCCCTGTAGCTCAGCCTGGCGCGAACCGTCCTCTCCGCAGCCGCCGGCGAGGGGGCGGTCGCGCGCGGCGCCGCGGCCGGTCCGGTCGCCGCGGCGACCGGGCGCTGCGCCAGCCAGTCGCTGTAGCCGCCCACGTACTCGCGCCAGCGTCCCGAGCCTTCGGCCGCCAGCGTCTGGGTCACCACGTTGTCGAGGAACGACCGGTCATGGCTGACCAGCAGCAGTGTCCCGCGGTACTCCTGCAGCGTGGCCTCGAGCAGCTCGAGCGACTCGATGTCGAGGTCGTTGGTCGGCTCGTCGAGCACCAGCAGGTTGGCGGGCCGTGCGAACAGCCGCGCCAGCAGCAGCCGGTTGCGCTCGCCGCCCGAGAGCATGCGTACCGGCGCCTGGGCCCGCTCGGCCGGGAACAGGAAGTCGCCAAGGTAGCTGATGACGTGCCGGCGCTGGCCCCCGGCCTCGACCCAGTCCGATCCCGGCGAGATCGTCTCCACCAGGCTCGCGTCCGGGTCCAGCTGCTCGCGCAACTGGTCGAAATAGGCGACCTCGAGGCCGGTGCCGAGACGGACGGTCCCGCTGTCGGGCGCGAGCTGGCCGAGGATGATCCGGATCAAGGTGGACTTCCCTGCGCCGTTCGGCCCGAGGAGGCCGAGGCGATCGCCGCGCATCACCCGCAGCGACAGGTCCGAGACCACGGTGTTGCTGTCGAAGCGCTTCGAGACGCCCTTCAGTTCCGCGACCAGCCGGCCGGAGCGCTCGCCGGCGTCGAGCGACAGCCGGACGTCGCCGAGGCGCTCGCGTCGCGCGGTACGCTCCTGCCGCAGCGCCTCGAGCCGCCGCACCCGGCCCTCGTTGCGCGTGCGGCGCGCCTCGACGCCCCTGCGGATCCAGACCTCTTCCTGCGCCCAGAACCTGTCGAAGCGCCGGCGGGCGACTTCTTCCGCGGCCAGCTGGTCCGACTTGCGCTGCTCGTAGGCGGCGAAGTTGCCGGGATAGGAGCGCAGCAGGCCGCGGTCGAGCTCGACGATCCGGGTGACGACGCGGTCGAGAAAGGACCGGTCATGGCTGATGACGATGGCCGCCGGGCCGCGGAGCAACAGGTCCTCGAGCAACACGATGCCATCGATGTCCAGGTGGTTGGTCGGCTCGTCGAGCAGCAGCAGGTCGGGCTCGAGCGCGAGCGCCAGGGCGAGCGCGGCGCGCTTGCGCTCGCCGCCGGACGCGTCAACGGGCGTCGTCGCCGGGTCGAGGCCGAAACGGTCGAGGAACTCGACCAGGCGCGCCTCGCGCCGCCAGCGCTCGCGCTCGTCGGCGATGGCGTCGAAGCGGCCGCGGATCGACAGGCTCTCGCGCAGCGTCGCGGCCGCGGGCAATGCCGGCTCCTGTTCGACCAGCGACGTCCGCAGCCCGTCGCGCCTCTGGATTTCGCCATCGTCCAGCACCGCGGTTCCCGCGATGACGCCGAGCAGCGAGGACTTGCCGGTGCCGTTGCGGCCGATCAGCCCGATGCGTTCGCCGTCGGCGACGGCCAGCGCCGCCTGGTCGAGCAGCGGATGCAGGCCGAAGGCGAGTTCGGCGCCGATCAGCGTGAGCAGGGTCATCGGAAACGGGTACGCGACCCCTGCAGAACGGAGCAGCGTCCCCTTGCTATTGCAGGCCGTCGACGACGCGGCCGTCGGCGTAGATCGTCAGGGCGTCGCCCTGCTCGGCGGTGGTGGTGTACCAGCCGCTGCCGAAGCGGACGGAGACCTCGTATTCGCCCGCCCAGGGCGCGCCGACCAGCAGGTCGTAGTCGCCCTGTGAGCGAAGGCCGGAACCCGACTCGATCACCCGCGTCATCGTGCGTCCTGTCGTCCCCGCGGGCACGATCTTCACGATGCGCCCCTGCTGGTTACGTTCGCCGCCCGCGCCGAGCACGCGGATCCGCAGCGTGTAGGTCAGCGGCAGTACCTGGCGCGCCACGCGGTACTTGTCCCAGCGCGCCACGATGTCGGGGACGCCGCTGCCGTCCATGTCCGCGCAGGTCAGCAGGTCGTTGGCCGCGATCAGGTTGCCGGTGTCGGTGGTGGTCTCGTCGGGAATGTCCGACGGGATGAGTTCACCATCGACGTTGAGCAGCAGCCGCGGCGTGCCCTTGCCGGTAGCCACCGCATTGCTCGCCACGACGACGTCCTCGAACCCGTCGCTGTTGATGTCGCACACCGTGAGCCCCTCGCCCTGGACCGTCGCGTTGCCGTCCACGATGGCCGCGGCGCCGAAGACGCCGCCCGTGTTGAGGTACCGCCGGGTCACATTGAGGTCGCGGCGCACGAGGTCCAGGTCGCCGTCGAGGTCGAGGTCCGCCAGGCGCAGCCCGCGATCGGCCACGGCCGTGAGCCCCGCCGCGGCGCTGCCGTCGGTGAAGGTGCCGTTGCCGTTGTTCAGCATCAGCCGCGAGCCGAACAGGATGTCCACGCGGCCGTCCTCGTTGAAGTCGACCGCCTGGCCGCCGGACGGGACGTACGTGGCGCCAGCCGGTCCCGTCAGGAGGCCCGCCGCGGCTGCGACGTCGGTGAACGTGCCGCCGTCGTTGCGCAGCAGCCAGTTGCGGCCGCCATCCGTCCCGTTCCAGTCGTGCGGGGCAAAGAGGTCGACGTCGCCGTCGTTGTCGAAGTCCGCCGCGAGCACCGTGCCGCCGAAGCCGCCGATCCCGAGGGCCGCGACCCCGGCGTCGGCCTGGAAGGTCTCGTTGCCCTGGTTGATGTGCAGGATGGCGCGCGACGCCGCGTCGGTGGCCGCGGAGCGGACGTCGGAGAAGATGTCAGGCTTGCCATCGGCGTTGACGTCCACGAGGCGCGAGTCGCCGTTGGTGCGCCCGGCGGCAAACAGCCCGTCGAGGCCGGCCGTCGCCAGGTTGTAGGCGGTGAAGACGCCCTGGCAGTTGCTCTCGGCGGCCGCGAGGTCGAGGCACTTGTCGGCATTGGTGTCGGCGAGCGCCGGCGCGACCTTGGCCAGGTCGTAGGTCCCGACCGCGAAGGTGGACGAGATGACGATGGGACCGTCGAAGCCGATCCGGGGCCCGTTCATGGGAATGACGCGGTAGTAGTTCGCCGCGCCGGCCGAGACCGGCGTGCGCACGTAGGGGGAAGCCTCGGCCTCGAAATAGGACGCCGCCGGCCGGCGCCCGAGCAGCGCGCTGGAGGAGTTGGCGACATACACCCGGTACCCGTCCGCGTTCGGGTCGGTCGCCGGGAAGTACACCTTGTGCGTGTTGCCGTCGGTGACGACGACGGTCCACTCGACGCTGCCGGGGACCGGACCGGGCTCGGCCGAGACGACGAGGCTGCCGGGGCCCTCGCTGCCGCCCGAGCCGGCATACACCTGGTAGCGGTAGGTGTGGAAATTCGTCAGGCCGGTGTGGACGTAGCTCGTGTCTGTCAACCCATTGATTACATTTGGAAAGCCAGTCTCGCCCGCGGTCTGGTCCTCCCAGCGGACGACGTAGTCCTTCGCATCCGGGACCGCCTGCCAGCGGAGCTCGACCTGCCCGTCGCCGCCCTCTGCGACGGGGCGCGCGGGCGCCTGGTGAATCTGCGAGTCGCCGCAGCCGGCCAGCAGGGCCAGGAGGAGCGCGGCCGTCGCGGTCCGCAGCGAACCGGACCAGGTCGTGGACGAGGGAGCGGGGGTCAGGGTCATGACGGGTCCTTGGGTACAGGGGCTGTCCGCGCGACGATGCCGCCGCCGGCCATGAACCGCCAATGATACCTGCTGGACCCGCCGCCGCGCTCGGCCGGCCGGTCGGGGACCTAGGCGCTGCGCTCCTCGTACAGCGACGGCGTGACGCGCGCGTGGGCCAGGTACTCGCGCAGGTGCTTGACGCCCGACCGGTCGAGCACGTTGCTGTGGTGCGGACGGTGCAGGATGCCCTCGACGCCGTTCAACTTCACGCGCAGCCGGGCCCCCGACAGCTGCTCGACCTCGGCGCCGAGGTGCTTGAGCAGCGACTCGACCTCGCGCCAGTGGATGTTGCCGCTCACGGGGTCGTGGAACAGCGTGCGGAGCAGGGTCTCGTGCTTGTGGCTCATGGTCCTGCGCGCGCCTGCCGGCGCGGCCTCGGCTGACTGAAGGGACGGGGCCCATTCTCCGGACAACGGGCGCGGGCCGACAGACGCAGAATCCGCAACGACGGACCCCGGGGCGAGAGCGGGGCGCCGTGTCCACCGGCGCGGGTCGCGGGGGAAACGTGACGGCGATGCGTTGCGCGACGGAACGGCACGGTATACGGTCGGCAACAGGAAGACGGGAAGAGGGCGCGCGTGAGCCTGCGCGACAAACTCGACGAGCTGATGCCTGGCTGGGAGCGCTGGTATCCCAGCGTGTTCGATGCTGCCTACGACCTCGGCCTGATCCGTGCGCGGGTCTGCCCGCCGTCGCAACTGCTGCTGTCGAGCCGGCACGCGGGGATCAACAGCGAGGCGATCGAGGCCTTCCGCGAGCGGTGGGCGATCGAGCACGACCCCGAGGTGGACGGGCCGGACCCGCGGCAGCCGGCGCGTGGCCGGTCACGGCGACCGCCGCCCTCCCGCAAGCTCCGCATGTGGCGCCCCTGACGGCGCGGTGGTCCTAGGCGCGGCGCTTCGATGGTGGCGCGGCGCAATACTCGTGGTGCAGCGTCGTCATGACCGCCATCGCGTGGTCGTTGGAGATGCGGTAGAAGACGGACTGGCCGTCGCGCCGCGTGGCGACGATCTCCTGCTCGCGCAGGACGGCGAGGTGTTGCGACATCGCCGACTGGCTGAGGCCGACCGCCTCCTGCAGCTCGGTGACCGACTTCTCGCCCTCGATGAGCTGGCAGAGGACCATCAACCGGGCCTCGTTGGCCATGGCCTTGAGCAGGCCGCAGGCCTTGCCCGCGTTGTCCTGCATCTCGCTGAAGTCGAGCTGGCTGGCCGGGACCGTCATGGGGGCGAGATCTTACAGGGCCGGGGGTGCTTCGTCAGCCGCCGCAGCCCGCGAAGCCGTCGGCCGCCATCTTCTCCTCGTAGGGCCCGGCTACGGATGCGCCCGGCGTCAGCGTGGGCTTGACGGCATCCCACTCCTCGGGCTTCAGGACGATCAGCCAGCCTTCGCCGTAGGGATCGGCGTTGGCGATGCTCGGGTTGGCGACCAGCGAGTCGTTGATGGCCACGATCTCGCCGCCCGCCGCCACCTTGGCGGGGCCGACCCACTTGCCGGATTCGATGGTGGCGCAGGACTTTCCGGCCTTCACGGCCTTGCCCACGCCCTTCGGGGTGTAGGCGACCAGCCGGCCCGCCATCGCGGTCGCCACCGTGGTCATGCCGACCCTGACGTTGCCGTCGCCGGTCTCCTTGAACCAGATGTGGTTCGCGACGTCGTAGAGCAGGTCGTCCGGCAGGTTGCATCCGCGTACGTTGGCCATCTTCCTCTCCTTGCGGGTGGGCCCCTCATCCTGCTTCCTGGCGCAGGGGCCGGGATGAGCAGCAGAATTCTCCGAGTTGCTCGACCTGCATCTTGCCCGCGACGAACAGGTGGAGGTGCCGGGCCAGCAGGACCATCATGCGCGCGTGCCGCGCGGCGGCCGCTGCATCCGTCTCCAGGCCGAGCAGGTTGTAATGATAGACGAGCTCGCGGCAGGTCTCACGGCAGGCGTTGAAGCTCGGGACGTCGCGGCAACCCTGTCGATGCAGTGCCAGCAGCCTGAAGCCTTCGCGCCTGTCGGCAGTCGGTGCCTCGCCACGCGCGGACACCCAGTGCTCGAGCACCTCCTCCGACAGCGCCAGCAGTTCGGTGGCGTCCGTCGCCGTCGCGCCGGCGGATTCCAGGGCGTCGAGCCGGGCCTCGATGTCGGCGAGCGGCCTCAAGCGATGCCTTTCTGCTTCAGGAATCCGATCGAGTCGGAAATGTTCTCGTGCAGGCCGACCTGCCGGGGCGACAGCCCGAGCGCCAGGCCCAGCAACTGGGTGAAGTAGACGATCCTGACGGAGGTCTTCTTGCCGAGCCGCTTCTCGGCGCGGACCTGGTGCATCTCGAGGCCGGAGTGGCAGGTCGGGCACTCGGTCGCGATGACCTCGGCGCCGGCCGCCTCGGCGGCGTTCAGGATGTTGAGCACCAGCCTGGTCGAGGTGTCGCTGTCGGACAGCGTGTGCGCGCCGCCGCAGCAGGCCGTCTTCAGCGGGAAGTCGACGTTGTCGGCGCCCGCGGCGGCCAGCAGGTCGTCCATGAAGTGGGGCTTCGAGGTGGACTCGCTGCCGGGCCCCTGGTCCTTCTCCGGGAAGATGTGCCGCGGGCGCGTGTACATGCAGCCGTAGTAGTTGGCGATCTTCAGCCCCTTGAGCGAGTTCTTCACGCGCTCGCGCAGGCCTTCCTCGCCGATCGAGTCCTTGATCCAGTCGAGCGCGTGGATGGTCTCGACCTGGCCGGCCTGGTAGGTCTCGTGGCCGGCCTTCTTCGACAGGCGGTCCACGACCTCGGCGCTCTTCGGGTCGTTCTTCAGATCGTACTCGGCCTTCTTGAGGTTGTGGTAGCAGCCATTGCACGGCGCCATCACGGTGTCGAAGCCCATCTCGTTGGCGGCGATGGACATCACGCGCGAGGAGAGGTAGGTCTGGATCTTCGGGTCGATGTTCTTCACCTCCATCGCCCCGCAGCAGTTCCAGTTCTTCACCTCGACGAGGTCGAGCCCCAGCGCCTTGCCGACCACCTTGGTGGAGCGGTTGTAGGCGTGGCCGGTGCCCTCCAGGGCGCAGCCGGGGTAGTAGGCGACCCGCTTGTACTTGTCGGGATTCGTGGCCATTTTCAGCTCCGGGCGGGCGCGCCCGCGTCCTGTCGTGCCGTCTCCACCAGTTCCGCGAGGCCCAGCGCATGCCGCTGCTGCGCGTGCTGCTCGTCCGCGTACTCGCGGATCGCGTCACGTGCGCGCGACCAGCCGCTGGTGCGCGGCGCGATCACGGTGGCCAGGCCCATGCGCGCCAGCATCCCCACCGGCAGGTGGCGCAGCATCCGCTTGACCATCTCCACCAGCCAGTCCTGTATCAGCGGCTGGCCGGTGCGCCGGAAGAAGCCCTGCATGATGCGGCCTTCCTCGATCTTGCCGCGCTCGATCACCTGCGAGGAGAATTCCTCGTCGAAGTGCATCGAGGGCGACTTCGGCGTGTGACCCTTGAGCTCCAGCCAGTGCGACGTGGCCTTCATCACCGCCTCCGGCACGACGTCGCGCGGGCAGGCGTAGGTGCACTTGTTGCAGGAGACGCACTGCCAGATGATGTCCTTGTCCCGCAGCAGCTCGCTCTCCATGCCCATGCGGATCAGGTAGATCCAGTAGCGCGGGTTGAAGTCCGGGTTGATGGCGTTGACGGTGCAGGAGTTGGTGCAGGAGCCGCACTGCCAGCAGCGGTGGATGTACTCGCCGCCGGGCAGGGCCGCGATCTCCTCCTGCAGCGCCTCGTTGTAGTCGGACACCACGCGCGTCTCGATGAACGTGCTCCAGTGGCCGGAGACGTCCACCCCGTCCATCACCAGCTGGTCGTGGGTCTTCAGGTTCTCGGGGCGGATCAGCGATTGCTCGTGAATGGGCATGCTTCGGTCCTTGGATCTCGGTTCCGTCAGTCGTTCCGGGCGGCGCCGGCGTCGTCCAGCAGCACGAACGCCGCCCCGTCGAGGGTCTTGAGCCGGGTGCGCCCCGAGCCCGCCTGCACCCCGTCGAGGCCGAGCAGCCGGCGCGTGTGCTGCACCGGGTCCTCCTCCGCGGCGAAGTCCGTCCGCAGGTAGCTGCCGCCCTGCTCGGAGATGTACCCGGCGTAGACCTGCGCGCACAGCAGGTCGACGTACCAGGTCACGTCGCGGAAGAAGCCCTGGCCGGCCAGGTACTGCGACAGCTCCTCGCGCAGCACCAGGTAGGTGTCGTAGCCGTCGGGGACGCCGATGCGGATGTGGTCCACGTCCGGGGCGTGCCAGATCTCGCGGATGACGCCGGTGTTCGTGCCCGCGTCCCAGACCCAGCGCGTCATCAACGGGAAGCGCTCCGGGTCCACGTTGTGCAGCACCTCCGCCGCGAGGTCGCGGACCCAGCGGTGCTCGCCCGGGTCGGCGAAGCTGCTGCAGAAGGCCGTGATGCGGGCATCCGTCGCCGTCGTGTCGGACCTGGCGGCGAGCAGCTCGACGAGCGCGCCGCGCACCCCGGTGAACGAGGGTTCCTCGAGCCACGGGCCGATGCGCCGCCGGACCGTGGCCATGAAGGCGCACAGCTGCTTGAAGGTCGGGGCCTCGAGCGAGGCGGGATCCTCGTCGAGCGCCTGGCGGAAGAGCGCCGACTTCAGCTTCAGCGCCTCCACGTAGCGCTCGAGCCCGCCCTGGGCCTCGCAGCCCGCGGCGAGCCTGGCGAGGGCGGACTCCAGGCGCGGGCCGTTCAGGTCGAGGCGCGGCCTCGGCGCCTCGGCGGGGACCTCGCGTCTCGACAGGAAGCCCATCGCGCCGGCGGCCTCAGGCGCTCGCGCGCGCCGGCTGCAGGGACCCCAGCGCCGCCATGGCCGCGGCACTGCCCTGCGCGATGGAGTCGTCGATGGTCTCCGGACCACAGGCCGCGCCGGCCACGAACACGCCGGGGCGCGAGGTCTCGGCGGTGTTGCCGTAGAAGTTGCCGCGGCCGAGGTAGCCGTGCGGCTCCAGCTCCACGCCGAAGACCGAGGAAATCGACCTGTTCTCGACGTTCGGGTCCATGCCGATCGCGTGCACCACCATGTCGAACGGGATCGTGATCGGCCGCTTCACCAGCGTGTCCTCGCCCTTCACGATCAGTTTCTCGCCGTTCGAGGTCACCTCGGC
>JAGTSG010000098.1 GCA_018261655.1 Pseudomonadota bacterium
TCCAGGGTCGTAGAGTCATTGAAGTCGCCGGCGTCGAACTCGAACTCCACCACCCCCGCCCAGGCCGCGCCAGCCATCGCCAGCGCCAGAAGTCCACCGAATGCCGCCACGGTCTGCTTGATTCTCATCGTCAGTTCCTCCTGCTGGAATGCCGTGGCATCGAACGTGGACGGGCCACGACGGTATGCTCTCTTTGACGCAGCAACGGCGCCGATCCTTCGCGTGTCGTGCGAATGTCCCATCCCGAGTCTGCTGCGCCGCAGCAGAATGCAGGCTCCAGGGGCGGAGGATCTTCGCGCCGGGAGCGTCTAACTCGACGACCATGGCAGGAATCCAGCGGCGAGGCCAATCTTGCCCGACGCGGCACACGAAGACCTGGCGATCGCGAAGCGGATCCTCGCGGGGGACGAGGCGGCTTTTCGTGGGCTGTTCGACCGCGCCTTCCCCAGGCTGTACCGGCAC
Organism: Pseudomonadota bacterium; assembly: GCA_018261655.1. Lineage (GTDB taxonomy): Bacteria > Pseudomonadota > Gammaproteobacteria > Steroidobacterales > Steroidobacteraceae > SG8-30. Next base: position 463 of record JAGTSG010000098.1, read on the forward strand.
GCGCTCGCCAGGCTCGGCGGCGACGTCGAGGCCGCCCGCGAGGTGGTCCAGCAGGCGTTCTGTCGTGCCATCGAGCGGCTCGACCGGTACCGGGGCGAGGCGGCGCTGTACACCTGGTTGTTCCAGGTCCTTCGCAGTGCGCTGGCCGATCACTACCGGGTTCTCGGCCGCGAAAGACGCGCTGTGACGCCGCTCGAGGAGCTACCGCAGGTGCGCGCGGTACTCGAGACGCTGGCCGCACCGCCGGCGTCCGAGCCCGAAACGGGGCTGTGGCGCCTGGAGATCGGGCGGCTGGTGCAGGCCACGGTGGATGCCTTGCCGGATCACTACGCCGACGTGCTCGAGTGGAAGTACGTCGAGGGTTGCCCGGTCAGGGGGATCGCGGAGCGTCTCGGCGTGTCCGACAAGGCGGCGGAGTCGCTGCTGACCCGGGCGCGTGAGGCGTTCCGCGCGGCGATCACGGACATGGCCAGCGACCCGAACGTGTTCGAGCCGCCGGGCAGGGCCTGAGAAAGCGAGGTGCAGATGAGCAGCGATCAGCAGTTGGCCGACGGTCGTGACCTCGTAGAGGCGCTGATCTGCGCCGGTGGACGCCGCGTGGACCCGCCGGCAGAGGCCTACCAGGCCGTGTTCGCCGCGGCTCACGCCACCTGGCGCGACAAGGTCGATCGTCGGCGCCGCCGGTGGGTGAGCGTGCGGCTGGCGGCGGCCGCGGCGCTCGGCCTGCTCGCCGTGTCGCTCTTTCAGTCGCCCTGGTGGCAGGCTCCAGCCGCTCTCGAGGTCGCGCACATCGACCGGATCGAGGGACTGGTCGAACGACGTGCCGCGGGAGTTAGCGGCTGGGCTGCGCTGGCTGCCGCCGACGACGATGTGCTGGCAGGCGGCAGCCGGCTGCGAACCGGCGCGGCGTCGGGGGCGGGCCTGCTCTACCCCGGGCAGGTGTCGCTCAGGCTCGGCAGCGATTCCGAGATCGAGCTGACCGACCTGCGACGCGTGACGCTCCGGCACGGCACGGTGTACGTGCAGACCGGGCACGCGCGGTCCAGCCCGCTCGAGGTGAACACGCCCTACGGAACCGTTCGCCACGTCGGGACGCAGTACGAGCTGCACTCCACGGCGCTGGAACTGCGGATCCGGGTGCGCGAAGGCCAGGTCGTCCTCGAGCGGGAGTCGGGCCAGGTGGCCGCCCGGGCCGGTGAGCAGCTCTCAGTCACGACATCCGGCGCCGTCGAACGGCGCGCCTTCGCGACGCACGACCCGGCCTGGGGCTGGACCGAGTCGCTGGCGCCGATGCCGCCGCTCGACGGTCAGCCGGCGCGTGTCCTGCTCGAGTGGGCGGCCCGCGAAACAGGCCGGGAGCTTCACTACACGGACACGGCGTCGGAGCGGCGCGCCGCCCAGGTGGTCCTGCACGGGCAGTTCGGGCGCCTGTCGCCGTCGCAGTCCCTCGAGGTGCTGCGGGCGACGACGGATCTCGATTGCCAGCTGGATGCGGGAGGTAGGATCATCGTCGCAGCCCGGTAGCCCGATGCTTCGACAGTGACGATGACCGCGGACACGACGCGCAGCCGGCATCGTGAAATGAGGCACGGCCGGCTTGTGCTGCTGGCAGCTGCGCTGGTCGCGCTGTGCGCGCCGGCCGTCGCGGCAGGCGACGCGCTGCGCGGCCTGTCGCTCGAGGAGGCCATCCGGCACCTCGAGTCGCGCGGGCTCCTGGTGATCTACAGCAGCGACCTGGTCGGCACGGACCTTCGCGTGCTCGCCGAGCCCGAGTCCCGCGAGCCGGCCACGATGCTCCGGGAAATCCTGCTCCCGCACGGACTCGACGTTGCGGTCGCGCCCGATGGGCGGCTCATGGTGGTGCGCGGCGAGACCGCGGCCGCGCCGCCGATCGAAGCCCCTGCCGGGCCGAAGGCGCTTCGGGAAATCGTCGTCACGGCGAGCCGCTACCAGTTCGAGTACCAGGCGGTGCCCGGTGCACGCGAGTTGACGGCGCGCCAGCTCGAGCTCCTGCCCGAGATCGGCGAGGATCCGGTCCGGTCGGTCGCGCGCCTGCCCGGCGTCGCGCGCCAGGACTTCTCGAGCAAGCCCAGTATCCGCGGCGGTATCCCGGACGAGACGCTGGTCCGCTTCGATGGGCTGAGGCTCTACGATCCGTACCATCTGAAGGACTTCCAGAGTCTCTTCAGCACGATCGACCCAGGCGTGGTGCGCGAGCTGACCGTCTACACGGCGGGGTTCCCCGTCGCCTATGGCGACCGCATGAGCGGCGTCGTGGACATCGCGCCGGTGCGGGCCGGCGGGGATTTCGGCGGGCGCGTTTCCGCCAGCCTCTTCAACGTCGGCGCGATGGCCGGCGGTCCGCTGGACGGCGGGCGGAGCGAGTGGCTGGCCGCGGCGCGCCGTGGAAACCTCGACCTGGTCCTCGACGTCGTCGATCCCGACCTCGGCAGTCCTGCCTACACCGATGCCTACGCCCGCTTCGCCCATCGCATGAACGACTGGCTCAGCGTGTCCGGCAACCTGTTGGTGTCCGAGGACGATCTCGAGGTCTTCGACCGGGACCAGGAAGAGGAAGCGGTCGCGGAATACCGCGACGAGTACTACTGGCTCGACTTCGAACTGGGAAGTCCGGACCGCACCCGGGCACGCGTGCAGCTCGCGCACGGCCGGCTGTCCAGCGACCGGTCCGGGGTCGCCGACCTGCCGGGCGTCGGCAGCGGAAGCCTCGCTGACCGGCGCCGCTTCACGATCGACACCCTGGTCGCGGAGGGCTGGTGGTCACCGCGGCCGGGATCCCGTTTCGAGGCGGGGCTGGAGTGGCGCGCCACAGACGGACGCTACGACTACGCAGACCAGGCCGAGTTCGAGTTGTTGTTCCTCTTCCCGGGCGCGCCCCAGGAGCCGACCCGCGAACGCCAGCTGTCGGTGGACGCCGACGGGCACCACTACGCGGCCTTTGTGAACTGGCGGCTGCAGGCGACCCAGGCCCTCACCGCCGACCTCGGCCTGCGCTGGGACAAGGAGACGCTGAGTCCCCGGGGCAGCGACGACCTGAGCCCGCGACTCGGCCTGCTGTGGCAGGCCGGCGCGCGCACCCGACTGCGTGCGAGCTGGGGGCGATTCGTCCAGGCACAGGGCATCGACGAACTTGCCGTTGCCGACGGCGACCCCGACTTCTACCCGGGCCAGCACGCGGAACACTGGGTTGCGAGCCTGGAGCATCAGCTGGTGAGCGGACTCGAGCTGCGCATCGAGGCCTACCGGAAGCAGTACGGCGACCTGCGGCCCCGGTACGAGAACCTCCTGAATCCGCTGGTCGTCCTGCCGGAGATCAAGCCCGATCGCATCCGCATCGATCCCGTGTCCGCGCGGGCTGACGGCGTGGAGGTCTCGCTCGATTACCAGAGCGGTCCGCTCTCCGGCTGGCTGGGCTACAGCTGGGCCTCCGTCACGGACCGCATCACAGGCCGGGATGTGGCCCGCAGCTGGGACCAGTCGCATTACGTCAGCGCGGGCGCCAGTTATCGAGGCGACAGCTGGGACCTGAGCCTCGCGGCCAGCTGGCATTCCGGCTGGCCCACCACGAGCGTCGAACTGCTCACGCTCGAGCCGTTCCCGCTGGTGAAGACAGGATCCTGGAACGCCGCGCGCCTCGGCACCTACGCACGCATCGACTTCCGTGTCGCCCGGCACTTCGCTCTCGGCGCGGACCAGCGGCTGACCCTCTTCCTCGACGTGAGCAACCTCACCAATCGCCGCAACGATTGCTGCATTGAATACCAGATCGAGACCGAGGATCCGGCGCCCTATCTCGACGTCGCCCCGGTCGAGTCGCTGCCGACCGTGCCCTCGATCGGCTTCATCTGGGAGTTCTGAGGGGAGATGCCAGCCCCGCGCCGTGCCAGGCGTCGCGCCAGCACCGCATGGGCGCGACGGTCGAGCGGATAGCGCCAGGCCAGCAGGCCCATCGGCAGCAGCAGCACGCAGGGCCAGGCGATGAAGGCCATCTTGAGGCCGAGCGCGCCGCGCGGATCGACCACACCCTCGCCACTGAAGCCGAAGAAGGTGGGGATCGCGAGCGCGATGGCCGCCCCGACCCCCTGGTTGAGCTTGGTCACCACCGCCTGGTACGAGAAGAAGATCGCCGCCCGCTCCTGCCGGTTGCGCCACAGGTCGTAGTCGACGATGTCGGCCAGCAGCGACGGCAACGCGATGGACGACAGCCCGAGGAAGAAACCGAAGCTCGTCATCAGCAGCATGAACGGCCGCAGCGCCCCCGGACCCGGCTCGACGGACAGCATGGCCAGCAGCGTCACGATCATGCCGGCGGCGGCCGCCGACCACGCCCGGTGCTTGTCCACGCGCTTCATGACCTGGAGCCACAAGGGCATGCCCGCCGCCATGGCCAGCGTCATCGGCAGGGCGACGTGCGGCACCTTCTCCGGCATGCCGAGGTAGCGGCTGACGTAGATGACGAACAGGCTCGACACGGCGCCGGTCGCCAGCCCGAACAGGACCTGCGTCGCCAGGAAGTACCGC
>JAGTSG010000053.1 GCA_018261655.1 Pseudomonadota bacterium
GATCACGCCCATGTGATCGCCGGTCACGCCCTCGAGGTGCAGGCCTCCGGCCGCGGCAACGTCCCGGGCCTGTTCGCGCGTCAGCACGATCTCCTTCGCCGAGCGGCCGAAGGACACGACCGTCTCTGCCACGGCCTCGAATGCTGCGATGCACAAGCCGGCGTCGGCCCCTTCGGCGCTCTCCGCGGCCAGGTAGTCGCGACAGAAGTCGCGGAGGTCCCCGGCAACGCCGTCATGGAGCCGGACATCGAGGCAGGCCGAGCTGTTGTGCGAGGTGTAGGGGATGTGCGGGTGCACGAACAGCTGGTGGCGCGTGATGCCGAGCGTCTCCGCCAGGCCCGCCTCGCCGAGGCGCGCGCCGAGCTGCCGCGCGCGAAAGCCCGTGCCGCGCGAATCGAGGTTGTCGGTGTCGTCGATGCCGATGAGATAGCGCATGGGCATGCGCGGAGCCTACACCGGTCCCGCCGGCCGCCTCCAGCGCAAAAAAAAAACAGGGGTGCCGAAGCACCCCTGCCCACTCTCCCCTCGGCGCTGACGGTCAGGCCGACGCTGGCGCCGACCTGCCGGATGCGCTTCCCTCGCTTGCAGGAGCTCCGCCCTGCTTCTTCACTTCCTCGAGCCAGAGATTGTGGTGCTGTTTCGCCCAGCCTTCGTCCACCTCCCCGGAAACCATGCCCTCGAGCGCGCCCTCGCTGCCGAGCGTGCCCAGGTAGATGTGCGCCAGCACCGCGGTGATCACCACCAGCGAGCTGATGCCATGGATCACGTTGGCGTTCTGCATCGCCGACCTCTCGAAACCGAGGTTCGGGAACAGCATCCAGAAACCGGACACCACGATCGCCGCGCCACCCGCCACCAGCACCCAGTAGTACACCTTCTCGCCGCCGTTGGCGAAGCCCGCGGGAGGGTGACTTCCGTCCAGGTAGCCGCCGGCCTGCTTGAACCACTGCCGGTCGTGCGCCTCGAAGATGTTGTGCTTGAACCACTTGAGCAGCATCACGGCCAGCCCGACCGCGAAGAACAGCGCCAGGTAGTCGTGCACCGGCTTGGCAAGGCTGGCGTAGGCCGCGAAGCCTTCCTTGCCGAGGAGCGGGATCAGCGCGAACCTGCCCCACAACAGGCTCAGGCCGGTGATGGCGAGGATGATGAACAGGATCGCCGTGTACCAGTGCAGCACGCGGTCCAGCATCGGCCAGCGCAGCACCTTCCGGCCGGTACGATGCTCGAGCTTCGCGCCGCCCTTGGTGAACTGGAACACCGCCAGCAGGATGATCATGCCGACCACCATGATGGCGCCCAGCGTGATCACGGGACCGTTGCGGATCTCGCGCCAGGTCTCGCCGCGACTCTGGATCAGCACGTTGGTCTCGGGACCGACGACGGCCGTGTAGCCGGTCGTGCCGTCCCGGACCTCGCGCCAGTACTCCGCGCGCGGGTTCGCGGTGTCGCCGCCTGCGGACTGCTCCTGGGCCTGCACCGCGGCGGTATAGAGGTAGCCGGCCAGCGGCAGCAGCATCGAGCCCGCGGCAATCAACACGACGGTCCAGAGCATCGCCCGGATCCGCCGCGCCCGACCGCCGGTCCTCGCCTTTGCGTCAGTCATCATGGTCTCTCCTGGTCGACATGCCCGGCGGACCTCAGCGGTCCGACTGGCCCATCGAGAAACGCTTCTGCAGCGCTTCCTTGCTCTCGGACTTCGCGTGCGCCTTGAGCAGCGGATCCGACTCGCCCTTGTACTCGCCCGCCTCGTAAACCGTCACCGAGACCGGCTCGTGGCAACCGGCCAGCAGGGCCAGCGCGGCCACGCAGGCTGTCAACGTCGCCTTGGAAGCATTCACGGCATCAACCCTCTTCTTGCGGGCATTGCAGGACGGCCGGTTCAGACGTCCTCCTGGTAGGCCGTCTCCCAGCCCCAGGTCTGCGGACGGCCGCTACGCTTCAGCACGCGCTCGCGGTAGATGTCGGCGACCATGTCGCCGTCGCCGGCGAGCAGCGCCTTCGTCGAGCACATCTCCGCGCACAGCGGCAGCTTGCCCTCGGCGATGCGGTTGCGGCCGTACTTCTTGCGCTCTTCCTCGGAGTTGTCCTTGCCTTGCGGGCCGCCGGCGCAGAACGTGCACTTGTCCATCTTGCCGCGGACGCCGAATGCTTCCTTCTGCGGGTACTGCGGCGCCCCGAACGGGCAGGCGTAGAAGCAGTAACCGCAGCCGATGCACAGGTCCTTGTCGTGCAGCACGATGCCGTCATCGGTGGTGTAGAAGCAGTCCACCGGGCAGACCGCCGCGCAGGGCGCGTCGGTGCAGTGCATGCAGGCGACGGAGATCGAGCGCTCGCCCGGGACGCCGTCGTCGAGGGTCACCACCCGGCGTCGGTTGACGCCCCAGGGTACCTCGTGCTCGTTCTTGCAGGCCGTGACACATCCGTTGCACTCGATGCAGCGCTCGGAGTCACACAGGAATTTCATGCGTGCCATGGTCGATGTTCTCCTAGGCTGCCGTGATCTTGCAGAGTGAAACCTTCGTTTCCTGCATCATGGTCACCGAGTCGTACCCGTAGGTGAACGCCGTATTGGCGGCGTCGCCCCGGACGTAGGGCGCGGTGCCCTCCGGGTACTTGTCCAGCAGGTCCTGGCCCTGGAACCAGCCGCCGAAGTGGTACGGGGTGAACACCACGCCCGGCGCCACGCGCCGCGTCACCATGGCCTTGACCTTGATCTTCCCGCCTTCCGGACCCTCGAGCCAGACGTACTGGCCATCCTTGATGCCGAGGTCGTTGGCATTCTTCGGGTTGATCTCGGCGAACATGTGCTGTTGCAGCTCGGCCAGCCACGGGTTGGAGCGCGTCTCCTCGCCGCCGCCTTCGTACTCGACCAGTCGTCCGCTGGTGTGGATCAGCGGGTAGTCGCCCGAGAAATCCTGCTCCTGGATCGACTTGTAGCGCGTCGGCAGGCGCCAGAAGGTCTTGCGGTCCTCGTAGGTCGCGTACTTCTCGACCAGGTCGCGGCGCGGCGTGTAGAGCGGCTCGCGGTGGATCGGCACCGGGTCCGGGAAGTTCCAGACAACGCAGCGGGCCTTGCCATTGCCGAACGGGGCGCAGCCGTGCTTGATCACCACGCGCTGGATGCCGCCCGACAGGTCGGTCTTCCAGTTCTTGCCCTCGGCGGCCTTCTTCTCGTCCTCCGTCAGGTCATTCCACCAGCCGAGCTGCTTCACCAGGTCGGCGGTGAACTCGGGGTAGCCGTCCTGGATCTCGGACCCCTTGCTGTAGGAGCCGTCGGACAGCAGGCTCTGGCCCTTGTATTCCACGCCGAAGTTGGCACGGAACGGCAGGCCGCCCTCCGCCACCGTCTTGCTCTGGTCGTAGAGGTTGGGTGAGCCAGGGTGCTTCATCTCCGGCGTGCCCCAGCATGGCCACGGCAGTCCGTAGTAGTCGCCGTCGCAGGGGCCACCCTCGGCCTTCAGCGTCGTCGTATTGAACGTGTGCTTGTTCTCGAGGTGCAGCTTCAGGCGTTCCGGGCTCTGGCCGGTATAGCCGATGGTCCACATGCCGCGGTTGATCTCGCGCAGGATGTCCTCGACCAGCGGTTCCTCGCCGTTCACCTGGATATGCTTGGTGAACTGCTCCGCGAAGCCGAACTTCTTCGCGAACTTGTACATGATCGTGTGGTCGGGCAGCGACTCGAACAGCGGCTCGATGATCTTCTCGCGCCACTGCAGCGAGCGGTTCGACGCGGTCACCGACCCGCAGGTCTCGTACTGCGTGGCGGCCGGCAGCAGGTAGATGCCGTCGTCCCGGTCGGGCAGCACCGCCGAGTGGGTCGGGTACGGGTCCACGATCACCAGCAGCTCGAGCGTCTCCATCGCCTTCTTCATCTCCGGCCCGCGCGTCTGGCTGTTCGGCGCATGGCCCCACATGAACATGGCCTTGATGGTGTCCTTCTGGGCGATGTTCTCCTTGGCCTCGAGCACGCCGTCGATCCAGCGCGAGACGGTGATGCCGTTGGTGTTCATCACCGGAATGGGCGCGTCCTTACCCTCGTAGGCGCCCTGGTCGAAACGGGACTTGACCCACTCGAAGTCGACGTCCCACACGCGACACCAGTGCTTCCACGACCCCTCAGCGAGGCCGTAGTAGCCCGGCAGGCTGTCCGAAAGGACGCCGAAGTCGGTCGCACCCTGGACGTTGTCGTGGCCGCGGAAGATGTTCGCGCCGCCGCCCGCGACGCCGATGTTGCCGAGCGCCAGCTGCAGGATGCAGTAGGCACGCGTGTTGTTGTTGCCGACGTGGTGCTGCGTGCCGCCCATGCACCACACGAGGGTGCCGGGCTTGTTCTCCACCATGGTCTGCGCAGCTTGCTTGACCTGGTCGCCCGGCACGCCGGTGACGTTCTCGACGACCTCAGGCGTCCAGTTCGCGACCTCCTTGCGGACGTCTTCCATGCCGAAGACGCGCTGACGGATGAATTCGTCGTCCTGCCAGTTGTTCTCGAAGATGTGCCACAGGATGCCCCAGATCAGCGGCACGTCGGTACCGGGACGGAGCCGTATGTACTGGTCGGCGTGCGCGGCGGTGCGCGTAAAGCGCGGGTCACAGACGATCAGCTTGCCGCCGTTTTCCTTGCCGCGCAGCACGTGCTGCATGGCGACCGGGTGCGCTTCGGCGGCATTGCTGCCGATGAAGAACATCGCCTTGCTCAGGTGCATGTCGTTGTAGGAGTTCGTCATCGCACCGTAGCCCCAGGTGTTGGCCACGCCCGCGACCGTGGTCGAGTGGCAGATGCGCGCCTGGTGGTCGACGTTGTTGGTGCCCCACATGGCCGCGAACTTGCGGTAGAAGTAGGACTGCTCGTTGCTGAACTTGGCCGAGCCGAGCCAGTAGACGGAGTCCGGACCGGCCCGCTCGCGGATCTCGAGAGCCTTGTCGCCGATTTCATTGATGGCCTGGTCCCAGGAGATCCGTTCCCACTTGCCGCCGACCTTCTTCATCGGGTACTTCACGCGCTTCTCGCCGTGGCCGTGCTCGCGGACCGAGGCGCCCTTCGCGCAGTGCGCGCCCAGGTTGAACGGCGAGTCGAAGTCCGGCTCCTGGCCGGTCCACACGCCGTTCTGCACCTCGGCGATCACGCCGCAGCCGACGGAACAGTGGGTGCACACCGACTTCTTGATCACGGTGTCGCCGTCGGCGGCAGCCGCGTCCGCGGCATCGGCCCGGCGCATCATCTTCGCCGGCAGCCCGATCGCGACGGCGGCGCCGCCCGCGGCCAGTCCGGTGCGCTTGAGGAACGCGCGGCGGTCGATGGATCTGCCGAGGAACCCGGATGACGGCTGGGTGGCGGCGCTTCCGGAACCTGTCTTCTTGACCAGCTTCATCGCTGTGTCTCCCTGTTGGAGAATGCTGTGGCGCGGCACGCGGGCCGCGACGTCGTCCGAATCAGATGCGGGCCTTGTCGTAGTACTTGGCCACGTGCGGCGTCACGCGGTAGCCCTGCGGCTTCGCGGACGGTGCCACCTTCTGGGTGGCCTCGACCCCTGCCGCGCCGGTGGATGCGCCAACGGCGGTCACGCCACCCATGACGGCGAGTCCGCGCAGGAAACTGCGGCGGCTGTTCTCTTGCTTGCCCGTCTCACGGCTCATGTGTCTGCTTCCTCTGTCGTTGCCGGCTCATCCGGGCCGCCGGCCTTGAGACCCAAAACACTCCGAAAACTATGCGTCGGCCCCCGGGGCCCGCGTACCGGCCGCCGGGATGGACATCCCGAAGGCCCGTGTCTCGACATTCATGAACTGCTCGCCCAGCTGCCCGACCGCGCGGTAGAACCGCGCCGAGGGCGCCTGCTGCAGGTCACGGAAGAACCTGCCCATCCAGGGCTCCATGTGCGTCGCGAAGAACCGCGACTGCAACGCCACCGGCGCCGGGTCGTCGCCCGTGATGAGCAGCGCCATCACGTCGCACAGCGCGGCCGCGTGGTCCTCCGGCTCCTTGACGCCCTCCTGGCGCTCGATGCCCAGCTCGGCCAGGTCGCTGCGCAGGCGGGCCAGCGGCTGCTCCATCAGGAAGCCCGTCAGGTACCAGGAGCCATAGGGCAGGACCTCGCCGCGGCCGAGGCCGACGAACAGGGCGAGGTACTCGTCCTTCAGGGATTCGCGGGAGGCGCGCCCGGCCGCATCGGCCAGCATCGTCCAGGAGGCGGTCAGCAGGCTCTCGTCGCTCGGCGCGGCGTCGATGGCCGCGAGCATGGCCAGGACGTCGGACTCCGGCGGCGCGGCGAGCAGGTGGCCGAGCAGGGCATAGACGTTGCCGCGGATGCGATCCTCATCGCCGGCGACGGTCACCACGGTGACCGCCTCCCTCGCAATGATGTTCCTCGCGGCCTCAGGCATGCCCGGGACCTTCCCTTCGAAGTCGTGTGCCCGGAATAAGCAATATCCGGGCCAGCCGTGGCGGGACATTTACGCCGCTCGTGCCGTAGCGATCCCAGTTCCGGCCCGATTCCGGACAGTCGTTGAGACATTTTGTCCCTCACGCGCCGGTGCCTGGGCCGGGACGACCCGCCCTGTGCTGTGCCGAGAACATGTCGCGCACGCGGCAGTCCTCGCACATCAGGAGTCGCCGGCGCGATTCCTCGGTCTGGAACATCCAGTGCCCGGCCAGCTTCTTCTCGAGCACGTCGAGCATCGACCGAGTCGCGAAGGGCTTGCCGCAGGACACGCAGCACAGCGGCTGCTCCTCGTGCAGCAGCCGCGGCTTCTCGCGGACCTCGAGGTCGTACAGGAAGCGCGGGTTCAGGGTGATCGCCGTCTCCGGGCAGGTCCGTTCGCACAGGCCGCACTGCACGCAGCTCCACTCGCGGAAGTTCAGCTGCGGCAGCCCCCGGCCGTCCTGCAGTGCGTGCGTCGGGCAGGACGACACGCAGCTCATGCACAGCGTGCAGGCCTGCGCGTCCACCTTGACCTCGCCGAACGGCGCGCCTGCCTGCAGCGGGATGCTGCGCCTGGGTGCAGGGGCATAGGCGTACAGGTGCTGCAGGGCGAGGCGCAGCCTGCCGCGCTTGTCGGACGGCGCCACGAAGGTCGCCGGCGGCCGCGCGGGGCCCGTCGGCAGCGCGGCGAGCGCTGCCCGGGCGGCCGCGGCCTGCTCGACATTCACCAGCCGGACGCAGCCCTCGTCGAAACCCATGCCGCACAGGATCGCCCTCGTGGTGACCAGCTGGTCCTGCGCTGCCTCGACGAGCTGGGCCGGTGTCCGGTCCGCCGTGGCCACCACGACCGCGTCCGCGCCGTAGGCGAGCAGCGTCAGCCACGTGTCCATGCCCACCGAGCCGACTTCCTCGACCGGGACGGGGATGACGCGCTCCGGCATGGAGGCCAGCTCGCCGAACACCGCCTCGCGCGAGGCCTCGTCGTGGAACAGCACCGCCGGGGCCGCACCGCCGCCGTCGCGGTAGGCCTGCAGCGCCTGGCGCAGGATCCCGAGCAGGTCCGCGGCCTGCGGATAGGCGTAGGTGATCGCGCCGGTCGGGCAGGCCGTCGCGCAGCCGCCACCGCCCTGGCAGAGATAGGGGTTGACCTGGATCCGCTCGCCGATCGAGACGATCGCCTCGGCCGGGCAGGCGTCGATGCAGCGCGTGCAGCCGCGCTTGCCGCTGCGGCCGTGCGCGCAGATGTCCGGGTCGTAGTCGAAGAACTTCGGCTTCTCGAACTCTCCGCGCATGTCGGGAAGCACGGCCAGCACAGCCTCGAGCTCGGCGGCGTCGCGGGGCGCGTAGTAGCCGAGCGGCGGCATGGCCTGCTGCAGCAGGGGCGGGTCGCACAGGTCCACGACGAGGTCGAAACGATCGACCGGCGGCGACAGCAGCGCACCGACCGTCGTCGCCCCCGACTCGGCGCCGAGCGAGGCCTCGAAGTCGCCGAGCGCGCCGCGCAGGGTCGGGCGGCCTGCGCGGACCACCGCGATCCCGTCCACCACCGCGGTCGCGGGCAGCGCGCGGACCGTCACCGCGACCGTGCAGGAAAGCCCGGGATCGGCCCTGCGCGCGGCGTCGAGTGCGCGGGCCTCCTCACCCACGAACAGGCAGCGCCCGCGGGACACGAACTCGACGACCGCGGTCGGCGTCACGTCCTCGAAGCTGAGGCGGGCGAGCGCCGCGGCGCGCGCCTTGCCGTCCCTGGAATGCTCAGGCAGGCCGGTCGGGTTCGTCATGTTCTGCTGGAGGCTCTTCGGTTGGTTCCGGTTCCTGCGGCGCCGCGACGACGTCCTCCGTCCGCGGCTCCTTGCCCGTCCCCTCCTCGAGGGCACGTTCGGCGAGGCGGGCGACGCGCTCGATGTGGTGGCGCATGTCGGCGGTGACGATCGAGCCCAGCGGCTCGAACTGCGTGTAGTCGCCCATGTAGTCGTCGAGGCCGTCGAGGACGTTGAACTTCGGGCTGTGGAACAGCTTGCGCAGCGCGCGCCGGCGCAGCGCGGTGTCGATGCCCTCGGCCAGGAACGCGCTGTAGTCGGAGTCCTCGCCCAGCAGGTCGATGTCGGGCAACTCCGGCGGCGGCCGCGCGCTGTCGTCCCCGACCGGGGTCGGCAGCGCCGTGTCGTCCGCGGCCTGCGGCGGCGGCGCGCCCGTTTCAGCAACGGGCGCGGTCGTCTCCCGCGCGCGCGCCTTCAGGCGCGACCAGCGGCTCACGAAGGTCTCTTCCGTCTCCCCTTCAGGACCGGGTCCGGTCTTCGGGTCGCTCATCGGGGATCGTCCGCCGACCACTCGGCGCGCTTGCGCTTGTGCTTTTCCTGCGGCCGATGGTGTTCCACCACGAAACGCTCGATCAGCGGGTACACCTCGGGCGGTATCGGCACCGAGAAGACCCGGTCATTGCCTTCCACCCCCGCGCTCGCCTCGTTCGCGTCGGCAGTCACCGACTCGGGAACCATCGTGCCGTCCTCGGCCTCGGTGCAGATGACGTAGAGCGCGGGCTGCTGGCCCACGAGGTTACCCCAATAGGCCTCGGTGGCGTCCCGGTACAGCTCGAGATGCAGGCCGCCCCACAGGAAGTGTTCTTCGGCATCGCCCTGATACACGGTCGAGCCGCGGGTCTCCGCCCCCGGCACCTTCTCGCCGGCCACGACGCCGACGGCCTGCCAGCTGGCGACGCTCCAGCCGGAGCGGCTGACCGTGCGCCGGCTCATCACCACGGCGACGGGCAGGCGGAGCCTCGGTGTCGCGGTCATGTCGGGTCGCTCGCCTCCGGTCGGTTCGTGCCCGGACATTCTGCACCACTGGCTGCCTGCAGGGGGATTCCACGGTCCGGGAACGGATCTTGCAGCGTCCTGGACCGGAGCAAGGTGTCACCATGGCCCGCAGGAAACCGGAACCCGTCGTCGAGCCCGCCGCTGCAGCGAGGGCCGCGGGGCTGCCGCGCTTCATGAACGTGCGCGAGGTCGCGCGCTACCTGCAGGTCAACGAGAAGAAAGTCTACGCGCTCGTCAGCGAGGGCCGTATCCCCGCGACGCGGCTCACCGGCAAGTGGCTGTTCCCCCGCGACCTCGTCGACCAGTGGATGCTCGAGTCGAGCCACGGCGGGCTGCTCACGGACCGGATGGTGATCGCCGGCAGCGACGACCCGCTCCTGTACCGCGCGCTGATGCTGCTGTCGGTCGAGTTGCGCGGCCAGGCACTCGCCAGCTACGCGCCGACCGGGACGCAACTCGGGCTCACCTTGCTGGCCGGCCGGCGCGCCGACGTCTGCGCGCTGCACTGGGGACCCGAGGCGGAGAGCGGGCAGCGCCACCCCGCGCTGCTCAGGCCCTATCCGCAGCACAAGGACTGGATCCTGGTGCGGCTCTTCCGCCGCGAGCAGGGGCTCATCATGGCGCCGGGACTGTGGGCCTCGCGCGGCCGCTTCGAGCAGCTGTTGCTGCCCGAGGTGCGATGGGCCGCGCGCCAGGAAGGCGCGGGCTCGCATCGCTTCCTGCAGGAAGTCCTCGCCATGCACCGGGCCGATCCGGCCGATCGCCGGATCACCGCGAGGGCCTACTCGGAACGCGATGCCGCGGCGGCCGTCGCCATGGGCCAGGCCGACGTGGCGCCCGGCATCCGTGCGGCGGCGGCGGAATTCGGCCTGGAGTTCCATTCCATCGGCTGGGAAGCCTTCGACCTCGCGCTGTCGCGCGGGATCTTCTTCCGGACGCTGTTCCGCAGGTTGCTCGACCAGCTGCGCGGCCCCGAGTGCCAGCGCCTGGCGCAGCTGCTCGGCGGCTACGACCTCGGCGAACTCGGCTCCGTCGTCTGGTCGCCCTAGCCACGGTCGTCACCCGCGGCGCCATGGCGTCGCGTGGGCTCCCGGGCCTCAGCTGAGCTGCAGGTCGTGGTCGACCACGTGGCGCAGGCCGAGCCCGTCGATCTCCAGCACCATGCGCGCCCTGAGCGGCTTGCCCGCGTCGAGCGCGCCCCTCGCCAGCGCCTCGCGCGCCGCCTTCTCGATCTCGATCTGGGACGTGATGCCGACCTTCTTGAGGAACTTGCGGATCTCGCCGTTGAGCTTCTCTTCGTCGAACGCCTGCGCCGTCATGTGTCCTGCTCCCTTCCCGTGAATGTCATTCGTCGCCGGCGTCGCCATCGACGCCGAGCTTGCGTTCCAGCGTCTTGCGCGAGACGCCGAGCCGGCGCGCCGCCGCCGACTTGTTCCCGCGGTGCGCATCGAGGACCCGGCGCATGTGCGCTTCCTTCACCTGCTCGAGCGTCCAGTCGAGCGGATAGGCGTCCCCCGCATCGGGCTCCGCGATGGCCGGCGGCGGCGCCATGCCCGGCAGTTCGCCGGCCAGCACGGCGCGCTCGACCAGGTTGCGCAGCTCGCGCACGTTGCCGGGCCAGGGGCGAGAACGCAGCCAGGCGGCCTCCGCCGGACCGAGCGCCACGGCGGGCATGCCGAACTCGGCCGCGGCACGCGCCATGAAGTGCTGCGCAAGCGCGATGACGTCGTCGGGCCTCTGGCGCAACGGCGGCAGCACGACATGGGCCACGTTGAGCCGGTAGTAGAGGTCCTCGCGGAACTGGCCGTCGGCAACCCGCAAGGCAAGCCCGGGCTGCACCGAGGCGATGATGCGCGCGTTGACCGGCACTTCGCGATCGGTCCCGACCGGGCGAATGGCGCCCTCCTCCAGCGCGCGCAGCAGCTTGACCTGCAGGTCGTGGCGCATCGCGCCGATCTCGTCGAGGAACAACGTGCCGCCATGCGCCGCCAGGAACAGCCCCTCGCGCAGCTGGTGGGCGCCGGTGAACGCCCCCTTGGCGTGGCCGAAGAGCTCGCTCTCCATCAGCTCGGGCGCGATCGCGCCGCAGTTCACCGGCACGAACGGCCCGCGGCGGCCGCTCTGCTGGTGCAGCAGGCGGGCGACGAGTTCCTTGCCGGTGCCGGTTTCGCCCTCGACGAGCACCGTGGCCGGCGTCGGCGCGATGCGCGCGACCAGGCTGCGGACTGCCCGGATGGCCATGCTGTCGCCGACGAGCTCGACCATCGTCGCGGCGCCTGCGCGCCCCGCGCGTCCCGCCGCAAGCGGAGCGCTGGGCACGCGCCCGTTCAGCGCCTCGCGCAGGGCCGCCGCGTCGAGCGGCAATGACATGCAGCCGTGCGCGCCGGCCAGGCGGGCGGCGGCTGCGAGGTCCGCGACCGGCGGCCCGGCGACGAAGATCAGCTGTCCCGGCGAGGCCTCGCGGCGCAGGCGATCCACCCACGCGAGCACCGGGTCCTGCGCGGAGGCCGCCTCGACGACGACACAGTCGAAGTGGCAGCGGGGCAGCAGCTGTTCCGCGGCCGTCGGCGTCTCCGGCCACTCGACGAGGGCGAACTGGCGCGACAGGGCCCGCTTCACGCGCTCGTCGGCGCGCGTCCGGGTCCCGGCCACCATCACGGACAGCTGCTCGATGCTCAAGGTCCTGCGCGCTCCTGGCCGGGAAGGGACCGGAAAGCCGAGGCTAAGGCCTGCGACAGGATGACGCAATACGGCATCGACTGCCCCAATTTGTCGCAGCTGCCGCGCCCTGCCACTGGCGGCATGCGGCATCCTGCCCCCGCCGGCCGCTGCGGCGGCTTGCCCGGTCCCGGGCCGCGGCCCATCATCGGCCGGAATGCACTTTCCGCCCGACCACGGATGACATGACCATGCCCGGGCCGCCGCCTGATACCCGGAACACGACGGGGCTCGTCCTGGCCGGGGGCCAGTCGCGCCGCATGGGCGGCGCGGACAAGGGGCTGGTGGAAATCGCCGGGCGGCCGATGATCGAGCACGTGCTCGACGCCCTGCGGCCGCAGGTCGGCGCATTGCTGATCAACGCCAACCGCAACGCGGACCGCTACGCCGCCTACGGCGTCGAGGTGGTCCCCGACAGCCTGGACGGCTTCCTCGGGCCCCTCGCCGGGGTATTGAGCGCGCTCGAGGTCATCGACACCGACTACCTGTTGACCGCTCCCTGCGACGCGCCGCTGCTCGCGCCGGACCTGGCCCCCTGCATGCACGCGGCGCTCGAGCGCGGGCAAGCGGATCTCGTCGTCGCGCACGACGGCGAGCGCCAGCAGCCGGTCTTCCTGCTGCTGAAACGCCGGCTCGCCGCGGACCTGCGCGACTACCTGGCCGGCGGCGGCCGCAAGATCGACCTGTGGACTGCCCGCCAGCGGCTGGCCGAGGCCGACCTCAGCCACCGGCGTGACAGCTTCATCAACGTGAACGATCCCGAGGAGCGGCAGCGCGTCGAGCAGCTGCTGCTGAACAGGCTACCCGCGGGCTGAGTTAGCATTGCGCCTCCCCGGTTCACGGACCCGACGATGAAGAAGGACGCCCCGCTGCTGCCGGCCGACGTGGATCCCTGCGACGATCCCGGGCACGGGCATCGCACGCTGCGGCTGGACGAGGCGCGCGACCGGATCCTCGAGGCGGTGCGGCCG
>JAGTSG010000054.1 GCA_018261655.1 Pseudomonadota bacterium
GAGAGCTGCCGCGGGTAGTGGCCGGTGCGCCCCGCCAGGCCGACCTTGCCGAGGACCTCGCGGGCCGTGGACCGCGCGTCGCGATGCCCCGCCAGCTCCAGCGGCAGCATGACGTTCTCGAGCGCGGTCAGCGACGGCACCAGGTGGAAGGACTGGAACACGAAACCGACGTGGCGCGCGCGTGCCGCGGCGCGCCCGTCCTCGTCCAGCGCGGAGATCTCGGTGCCGTCCAGCCACACCTCCCCGGCCGACGGTTCGTCGAGGCCGGCCAGCAGCGCGAGCAGCGTGGACTTGCCGGCGCCGGAGGCGCCGACGACCGCGACGGACTCCCCGGCCCGGACCGCCAGGTCCACGTCGTCGAGGATGGTGAGCGTCCCTTCCGGGCTGCTGACCTGCTTGCGCAAACTTTTCGCCTCGAGCACTGTCCTGATTGCCATGCGTACGATCCTGGTCCTGCTTCTTGCATTCCTGGGGCTGTCCGGAACCGCGGCCGCGGCCGGCAAGCCGGTCATTCTCGTGCTCGGCGACTCGCTGTCCGCCGGCTACGGCATCCCCGTCGAACAGGGCTGGGTCGCGCGACTGCAGCGGCGGCTGGACGCCGAAGGGTACGGGTACGCCGTGGTCAACGCCAGCGTGACCGGCGAGACCACCGTGGGCGCTCTGGAGCGCCTGCCGCGGGCCCTCGCCCGGCACAAGCCCGCGCTGGTCGTCATCGAGCTCGGCGGCAACGACGGCCTGCGCGGCCTGCCGGTCACCGAGCTGCGCACGAACCTCGAGGCGCTGGTCAGGACCAGCCGCGAGGCCGGCGCCCGGGTCCTGCTGGCCGCGGTGCGCATGCCGCCGAACTATGGCCCGCAGTACACGGAAAAGTTCTATGCCGTGTATGAAGGCGTTGCCCGGGACCTGCGCGTCCCATGGGTGCCGTTCTTCCTGGAGGGCATCGCCCTGCGCGAGGACCTGTTCCAGGACGACGGCATCCACCCGGACCTCGCCGCCCAGCCGATCCTGCTGGACAACGTCTGGCCGGTGCTCGAGCCGCTGCTGAAGCGCTGATCCTGTCGTCCTTCCCTTCGGGCCGCCTTGCCTTGTGGATGCACCTGATCACATTGGCGGGTCCGGCGGGCGATGCTATAAGAACCTGAAAAACACGGCGTCGCAGCCGGAATGCTGCAGCGCACCATAAAACGATTGATACCGCGGAGACGGTCGTGGAAAAGATCTGGCTGAAGAACTACCCGCCCGGCGTGCCGGCCGAAGTCAACCCCGAGGAATATCCCTCCCTCAAGCACCTGTTCGAGGAGGCGTTCCGCAAGCACGTGACGAAACCCGCGTTCACCAACCTCGGGCGGACGCTCAGTTACGCGGAGACGGAGGAGCTGTCGCGTCGCTTCGGTGCTTGGCTGCAGAAGGAAGCGGGACTCAGGAAAGGCGATCGCATCGCCATCATGATGCCGAACCTGCTGCAGTACCCGATCGCCCTGATCGGCGCGCTGCGCGCCGGGCTCACCGTCGTCAACACCAACCCGCTGTACACGCCGCGCGAGCTCGAGCACCAGCTCAAGGACTCGGGCGCCCAGGTCATCCTCATCTATGAGGGCGCCTGCGCGACCCTGCAGGAAGTCGTCGCGCGCACGCCGGTGCGCAAGGTGATCACCACGGGAATCGGCGACATGCTCGGTTTCCCGAAGGGCCTGATCACCAACCTCGTCGTCCGTCACGTGAAGAAGATGGTGCCGGCGTGGAGCCTGCCGGGCAGCCTGCGGTTCAACGACGTACTGTCGAAGGGCGCGTCGCTGACGCTGAACCCGGTCGAGGTCGGCCCCCAGGACGTCGCGTTCCTGCAGTACACCGGGGGTACGACGGGCGTGGCGAAGGGAGCCGTGCTCACGCACCGCAACCTGGTCGGGAACACCATCCAGATAGTCTCCTGGATGCCCGAGCTGGAGCGCATCGACGGCCCGGTGGTCATCACCGCGCTGCCGCTCTATCACATCTTCGCGCTGACCACGAACTGCCTGGTGTTCACCTACGTCGGCGGCCAGAACGTGCTGATCACCAACCCGCGCGACATGAAGGCCTTCGTGGAGGAACTCGGGAAGGTGAGGTTCACGTTCATCACCGGGGTGAACACGCTCTACAACGGGCTGATGAACACGCCCGGCTTCGACAAGCTCGACTTCAGCTCGCTCAAGATCGCGCTGGCCGGCGGCATGGCGCTGCAGGGCGCGGTGTCGGAGCGCTGGCGGCAGCTGACCGGCCGCGACATCAACCAGGGCTGGGGCCTGACCGAGACCTCCCCGGTCGCGACCGCCAACCGTCCCGACGAGACGCGCTACACCGGCTCGATCGGCTATCCGCTGCCTTCGACGGAGCTGTCCATCCGCGACGACAATGGCAACGAGCTTGCGATCGGCCAGCCCGGCGAGATCTGCGTGCGCGGCCCGCAGGTGATGCGCGAGTACTGGAACCGTCCCGACGAGACCGCGAAGGTCATGCTGCCCGGCGGCTGGCTGCGCACCGGCGACATCGGGCGCATGGACGAGATGGGCCTGACCTACATCGAGGACCGCAAGAAGGACATGATCCTGGTGTCCGGCTTCAACGTATACCCGAACGAGGTCGAAGGCGTGGTGGCAAAGATGCCGGGCGTCCTCGAGGTCGCGGCCGTGGCGCAGGACGACGAGAAGTCCGGCGAGGTCGTGGCGCTGTTCGTGGTCAAGAAGGACCCCGCGCTCACGAAGGAGCAGGTGATCGACTTCTGCAAGAAGGAACTCACCGGCTACAAAGTGCCCCGCGCGGTCTATTTCCGTGACGAGCTGCCCAAGACCAACGTCGGCAAGATCCTCAGGCGCGAGCTGCGCGACGGGCTGAAGAAGCCGGGCGCCTAGCGCCGGCCGCCGCGGCCGATTTCCGTCGACTCGATGACCCGCCTGCCCGGGTGGTCCTCGCGCGCCGCGGCGACTAGCGCCGCCGCGACGTCGCGGGCCTGCACGGGCTTCCACGCCGCGGGAGTCAGCCACGCGAGGCGCTTGCCGAGTTCCTCGCCCAGCCGGAACTCGCCGCGATCGCCGAGCAGCAGCGACGGCCGGACGATCGTGAAGGCCGGATAGCCGAGCGCGCCGATCGCTTCCTCCAGCTCGCCTTTCACCCGGCTGTAGAAGACGCGCGAGCGGCTGCTGGCGCCGAGGGCGCTCACCAGCATGAAGTGCCGCGCGCCCCGCTGCCGGGCCAGCTTCGCGAGCGCGAGGGGATAGTCGAAATCGACGCGACGGAAGGCCTCGCGCGTGCCGGCACGCCGGATGGTCGTGCCCAGCGCGCAGATGACCTGGTCCGCGGCCAGTTGCGCGCCGTGCAGGCCGAGCCGGTCGAAGTCGACCCGCTCGAAGCGGAGCTTGCGGTGGTGGATCGTGGCCGCATCCGGCGGGCGACGCACGAGGGCCGTGATGCCGGACACGGACGGGTCGGCGGCAAGTTGCGCCAGGCACTCGCGGCCCACGAGGCCGGTCGCGCCGGCCAGGAGCACGTGCCGCGACACCGGCACGGCTAGGTTCCGCGCCTCGAGCGATCGCGCTTCAGGGACCGGCCGGCGACGAGGCGCGAGGCGACCGCGTCACCCTTGTCGGCGGCGCGGTGGATGCCGGTCGTGATCATGCGCTCGGCCTGCTGCGGCCCGACCCAGTTCACGATCGTCACCCACTTGCCCTTCTCCAGGTCCTTGTAGTGCTGGAAGAAGTGCGCGATCTGCTCGGTGAGGATGCCGGGGAGGTCCTTGTAGCTCTTCACGCCGCTGTAGAACGGATGCAGCTTGTCGACCGGCACGGCGACGATCTTCTCGTCGGGACCCGCCTCGTCCTTCATCAGCAGCGCGCCGACCGGGCGGCAGCGGATGATCGCGCCGGGCACCACCGGCACCTGGCCGACGACGATCACGTCCACCGGATCGCCGTCCTCGGACAGCGTGTGCGGTACGAAGCCGTAGTTGCCCGGGTAGTACATGGCCGTGTGCAGGAAGCGGTCCACGCGCAGCACGCCCGAGTCCTTGTCGAGCTCGTACTTCACCGGCACGCCGCCCTGCGGGATCTCGATCAGGACGTTGATGTCGCGCGGCGGGTCGGCGCCGATTGTGATCTTGTCGATGTCCATGGTTGTTTCCGGAGGGGCCAGGCCCCACTCTGACCCCGTCGGTGACCTGCTGCAATCCAGGCCTTTGGCAGCGCAGGGGTCGGCGCGGGGCCTGGCCTCTCCTACCGGTGGTATTGCGGACTCAGCTCGTGCACCGCCGCGACCATCGCCCCGGCATGCTCGGGGTTTACGTCCGGGTGGATGCCGTGGCCGAGGTTGAACACGTGGCCGTGGCCGTGGCCATAGCTCGCCAGCACCTTCGCCACTTCTTCCCGGATGACCGCCGGCGGCGCGTACAGCACGCAGGGGTCGAGGTTGCCCTGCAGGGCCACCTTGCCCGCCGTCTGCGCGCGCGCGTCGGCCAGGTCCGTGGTCCAGTCCACGCCCAGCGCATCGGCGCCGGTGGCGGCCATTTCAGCCAGCCAGCGGCCGCCGCCCTTGGTGAAGAGCACGACGGGCACACGGCGCCCGTCGCGCTCGCGGGTGAGGCCGTGGACGATGCGCGCCATGTACTGCAGCGAGAACTCGCGGTACTGCGCCGGCGCCAGCGCGCCGCCCCAGGTGTCGAACACCATCACCGCCTGCGCGCCCGCCTCGACCTGCGCGTTCAGGTAGTCCGTCGTGGCGCGCGTGACGACGTCGAGCATGCGGTGCAGCAGCTTCGGGTCGCCGTACATCATGCCCTTGATGCGGGCGAAGGTCTTGCTGCCGCCGCCCTCGACCATGTAGGTGCCGACGGTCCACGGCGAGCCGGCGAAGCCGATCAGCGGCACCCGCCCGCCGAGCTCGCGGCGGATCAGCGCCACGGCGTCCACGACGTACTTCAGTTCCTTCGCCGGGTCCGGCACGAACAGCGCGTCCACGTCGGCGGCCGTGCGCACCGGCTTGCCGATCTTCGGGCCCTCGCCCGCCTCGAAGGCCAGGTCGAGGTCCATGGCGTGCGGGATGGTGAGGATGTCCGAAAACAGGATCGCGGCGTCGAGCGGGAAGCGCTCGAGCGGCTGCAGCGTCACCTCGCAGGCGTACTCCGGGTTCATGCACATCGCGAGGAAGCTGCCGGCCTTCGCGCGCGTGGCGCGGTACTCCGGCAGGTAGCGGCCGGCCTGGCGCATCATCCACAGCGGCGTGCGCTCGGTCGGCTGGCGCAGCAGCGCGCGCAGCAGCACGTCGTTCTTCAGCGGCGCGCTCATCGGCCACCCCCGAAGATCCGGGCGATGGTCGCCTGGATGGCCTCGGCCGCGGCGTGCGGGTCGGCGGCATCGCGGATCGGGCGGCCCACCACGATGTGGTCCGCGCCGTTGGCGAAGGCCTGTTCGACATTCACCACGCGCTTCTGGTCGTCGCTCGGCCGGTTCTCGACCGGGCGGATGCCCGGCGTCACCACGATCAGCTTGTCGTCCACGCCTTCGCGCAGCTTCTTCGCCTCGAGGCCGGAGGAGATCACGCCGTCGCAGCCGGCTTCCAGCGCGCGGCGGGCGCGGGAGAGGACGAGCTTTTCCACGTCGCAGGCGAAGCCGAGGTCGTCGAGGTCGCCGCGATCGAGACTCGTCAGCACCGTGACGGCCAGGATCTTCACGTCGCCCTTGGCGGCGGCGGCGGCCTCCATGATGCCCTGGTTGCCGTGCACCGTGGCGTAGGCGACGCCGCGGTTCGTCAGGTTGCGGACCGCGGAGGCAACGGTCGCCGGGACGTCGAAGAACTTCAGGTCGACGAAGACCTTCTTGCCGCGGGCGACCATCCATTCGAGCAGCTCGAAGTAGCCACCGGACATGAAGAGTTCCAGGCCGAGCTTGTAGAACTGCACGGAGTCGCCGAGCCGGTCGGCCAGCCGGCGGGCCGCGTCGGCGTCCGGGACGTCCAGGGCGAAGATCAGGCGCTCGCGCGCAGGTATCGAGATTCGGGTCACTCAGGGGCCTCCGGGGTCAGGACCGCAAATGCTACCGGATGGGCCCGGTCAAGGGGGACCGGTTGGCCGAAAGCGCCGGCCCGGAAGTACGTATTGCGGGGATTCCGGCCGGGCGCTCGTCGGGCGGGTCCCCGCTGCGCTCGCTCGGCTCCGCTTCGCTCCGCAAGCACAACTCGCTCGCTCCGGGGGACCACGCCCTGCACGCCCGTGCCGGACACGCAGTGCCACCGTTCAGACGCGGTCGAGGGAGGGCCGGTCCCCGGAGCGAGGGAGTTGGGATCGGCCCGAAGGGCCCGACCGAGCGCAGCGGGACCGGCCGACCGATGACCGCGCTGCGATGCCGGGTCGCGCGGGGACCCGCCCGACGAGCGCCCGTGCCAGTACGGGGCGCCGCGCGTCAGCCCGCGGGCGCCGCCTGCTGGCCGATCGCAGCGAGCGCCGCCCGGGCCGCCTCGCGGCTCATGCTGTCGAGCGGCAAGGCAAGGAGCGCCTGGATGCGCTCGTGCAGGAGAACGTAGGTCCGCTCCAGCGCCTCGAGCGCCTCGGTCTCGCTGCGGGTGCCGGCCAGCGGATAGAGCGTCGGCCAGTGTGCCTTCACGGGTTGCGAACGATCGCGGTTGCCGCCGTCCTCGTGGTGCTCGTCGCAGACCGTGATCACGAAGTCGATGTGCGGGGCGCCCAGCCCGAAGAACTGCTCCCAGCTCTTGCTGCGCAGGCCGTCCGTCGGGATGCCGTGTGCGGCGAGGGTCCTGAGCGTCAGCGGATGCACCTCGCCGATGGCGCGGTCGCCGGCGCTGAAGGCCCGCATGCGCCCAGCGCCGAGGTGATTGAGGATCGCCTCCGCCATGATCGTCCGCGAGGCGTTGTAGGCGCACAGGAACAGGATGGTCTTCATGGCGCGCGCTCCGCGAGCCCGCTCGGTGTCGGCCCGTGTCGGGCATCCGCCCCGGGTGTGATGGCGGCCAGGATGCCCGCCATGATCCGCACCGGGCTGGGCGGACAGCCGGGTACGGCGACGTCCACGGGAATGACGTTCGACACGCGGCCGCAGCTCGCGTAACTCTCGCCGAACACGCCGCCGGTGCAGCCGCAGTCGCCGATGGCGACCACCAGGCGCGGCTCCGGCGTGGCCTCCCAGGTCGCGAGCAGCGCCGCCTCCATGCTGCGCGCGACCGGCCCCGTCACCAGCAACAGGTCCGCGTGACGCGGGCTGGCGACGAAGCGGATGCCCAGGCCCTCGAGGTTGTACACCGGGTTGTTGAGCGCATGGATCTCGAGCTCGCAGCCGTTGCACGAGCCGGCATCGACCGCGCGGATGCACAGCGCGCGACCCATGATGCCGAGGATCCGCTCCTGCAGCGCATCGCGCAGCTTGAGGCCGGGATCGGCGGCCGGGGCCGGCTCGGTCACGATTCCCGTCACGGCGATCTGTTGCAACGTCTTCCACATGGCTAGAGGTCGTGTCCGCTGTAGGAGAGGTTGAAGGACTTGTTGATCAACGGGAAGTCCGGGACGATGTTGTCGACGACCGCGTGCTCGAGCACGGGCCAGTTGTGCCACGACGGGTCGTGCGGATGGCAGCGGCGGACCGTGCCGTCCGGTCCCGCGGTCAGGGACACGAGCACCGGTCCCCGCCAGCCCTCGATCAGGCCGATCCCCATCGCGCCCTCCGGCGGGCAGGCCGGCTCGACGCGGTGCGGCCCTTCCGGCAGGCGGGCGATGATGTCGCGCACCAGCCGGCAGGACTCGGCCACCTCGTCGAAGCGCACGGCGACACGCGCCTCCACGTCGCCCTCGCTCGCCGCGGCCTTGACGGGCCGGAGCTCGTCGTAGGGGTGACAGGGCAGGTCGATGCGCAGGTCGAAGGCCTGGCCGCTCGCGCGCCCGGCCAGGCCGGTGAGACCCAGGCGGCGCGCCAGGTCCGGCGTCACCAGGCCGGCGCCGGAGAAGCGGTCGCGCAGGCCGGCGTGCTCGTCGTAGACCTGCCGCAGTCGCATGACTTCCGCAGCAAGCGTCGCCATGAACCCGTCGATCGCGGCCTCGGCGCCGGCTGCCGCGTCGACGGCGACGCCGCCCGGGACCACGAAGTCCATGAGGTAGCGCTGAGTGAAAACACGCTCGGTGAGCCTGAGCAGCGACTCCTTGAGCCGGCTGAACTGCGCCAGCCCGAAGGCGAAACCCGCGTCGTTGCCGAGCGCGCCGAGGTCGCCGAGGTGGTTGGCGAGCCGTTCCAGCTCCAGCGCCAGCGCCCGCAGCCACGCGGCGCGCGGCGGCAGGGCCGTGCCTGCGATCCCCTCGAGCGCCTGGCAGTACGCCCAGGAAAACGCCACCGCGGAGTCGCCCGACACGCGCGCCGCGAGACGATGCCCGTCGCCGAGAAGCCTGCCGGCGAGGCGCCGTTCGATGCCCTTGTGGACGTAGCCGAGCCGCTCCTCGAGCCGCAGGACCTTCTCGCCGACCACGGAGAAGCGGAAGTGTCCCGGCTCGATGATGCCCGCGTGCACCGGCCCGACCGCGATCTCGTGGACACCGTCGCCCGTCACGCGGACGAACGGGTAGTTGTCGGTCACGGCTGCGGCCGGAGGCGCCGGCTCGCCCGCGTCGACGAGTGGCAGGAAGCCCGTCGGCCAGGCGGCATGCCTGAGCCAGCCTCGCCGGTCGCCGCCGCGGGCCTCGGGCCCGGACAGGTCGGCCACGGCGCGCTGCATGCGCGCGGCGGCCGGGAACACCTCGTGCAGGCCGTGATACTCGCGATCCCCCGGCGGCAGGGCGAGCGAGGCGACCAGCACGCCCGGCTCGGCGGCGTACGTCGCGCGCAGCCAGGATCCGCCCGCCGGCCGCGCTTCGGCCCAGAACGCGACCAGCCGTCCGGCGGTCGCGGCCACGTCGAGCGCCACCCTGCTCCAGCTGTCCGCGTCCACCTCCAGCGCCGCGACGCCGGGGGCGCCGGCCAGCGGGCTCGCCTGCTCGAACCAGACGTGCGCCACCATCTCAGTCGCCCCCGATCAGGCGCGCCGCGGCGCGGTACCAGTCCGCCAGGTAGGGCGGAATGAACAGCCCCAGCATCAGCACCAGCGCGAGGTGCGCGAACACCGGCAGCATGGCCGGCTGGTGCGGCAGCCGCCTGGCGGTGGTCTCGCCGAAGACCATCGGCTGCAGGCGGCCGAAGATCGCCGCGAAGGCGATGCCGAGCGATATCAGCAGGATCGGGGTCGCCCAGGGCTCCTGGCGCATCGCGGTGGTCAGGATCAGGAACTCGCTCGCAAACACCCCGAACGGCGGCACGCCGAGGATGGCGAGCGAGCCGATCATCAGGCCCCAGCCCACCGTGGGACTGATGGTGATCAACCCGCGGATGTCGTCCATCACCTGCGTGCCCGCCTTCTGCGCCGCGTGCCCGACGGCGAAGAAGATGGCCGACTTGGTCAGCGAGTGCACGGTCATGTGCAGCAGCGCCGCGAAGTTCGCCACGGCGCCGCCCATGCCGAACGCGAAGGTGATGATGCCCATGTGCTCGATCGACGAATACGCGAACAGCCGCTTGATGTCGCGCTGGCGCCAGAGCAGGAACGCCGCGAGCACCACCGAGAACAGGCCGAAGCCCATCAGCATCCGCGACGGCAGCGTCGAGTCGAGCGCGCCCTCCACCAGCACCTTGCAGCGGACGACTGCGTAGATCGCCACGTTGAGCAGCAACCCGGACAGCACCGCCGAGATCGGTGTCGGGCCTTCGGCATGGGCGTCCGGCAGCCAGTTGTGCAGCGGCGCCAGGCCCACCTTGGTGCCGTAGCCGACCAGCAGGAACACGAAGGCGAGGCCCAGCACCGCCGGCTCGAGCTGGTCCTTCACGCCGTTCAGGTGCGTCCAAAGCAACGCGCTGACCCCCTCCGAGCCGAGCACCTTCTCGGCGGCGAAGTACAGCAGGATCGTCCCGAACAGCGCCTGCGCGATGCCCACGCCGCAGAGGATGAAGTACTTCCAGCCGGCCTCCAGGCTCGCCGGGGTCCGGTAGAGCGTGACCAGGAGCACGGTAGAGAGCGTCGCGGCCTCCATCGCCACCCACAGCAGCCCGAGGTTGTTGGTCGTCAGTGCGATCAGCATCGTCGCGTTGAACAGCTGGTACATGCTGTGGAACAGCCTGAGCTGCCCGGGCGACACCCGCCCATGCTCGCGCTCGATGCGCATGTACGGCCGGGAAAACAGCGACGTGGTCCAGCCGACGAAGGCCGTCAGCGTCACCAGGAACACGTTGAACGGGTCGATGAAGAACTGCTCGCGGCCGATGAGCAGCTCGCCCTCGCTGATCACGCGGGTCGTGAGCCCGCAGGCGGCGATGAACGTCCCCAGGCTGAAGGCGGCGTTGATCTCCGGGGCCTCACGCCGCGCGCCGAGGAAGGCCAGCGTCAGCGCGCCCAGCACGGGCAGTGCGATCAGCAGCACGAACTCCACGCTACTGGTCCTCCTTCAGGGTCTCGAGGTGGTGCAGGTCCAGGCTGTCGAACTGCTCCCGGATCTGGAAGAAGAAGACGCCCAGCACCAGCATCGCCACCAGCACGTCGAGCGCGATGCCGAGCTCGACGATCATCGGCATGCCGTAGGTCGCGCTCATCGCGCCGAAGAACAGGCCGTTCTCCATGGACAGGAACCCGACCACCTGCGACATGGCCTTGCGCCGCGTGATCATGGTCAGGAACGCCAGCAGGATGACCGCGATGGCGATGCCGATCGCGTTGCGGGTCGCGGTGCTGGCGAGCTCTGCGATCGGCTGCGCCAGCCCGAAGGCGAACACCACGACCAGAACGCCCACCAGCATGGTGAACGGCACGTTGAGCAGCGGTTCGGTGTCCCAGTACACGCCGAGGCGGCGGATGAGGCGGTGCAGCAGCCAGGGGAGGAACACCACCTTGAGCGCCAGCGTGAGCAGCGCGGAGAAGTACAGGTGCTGCTCGCCCGTGCGCCAGGCCAGCAGCAGCGTGGCGGCGCACAGCAGCGCCCCCTGCAGGGCGAGCAGGTTGACGAGCGACACGATGCGCCGCTGCGAGAGCATGGCGAAGGACAGCAGCAGCAGCAGCGCGGCGAACGCGTTCAGCAACTGCAGGTCGAGGGTGAGGTGTTCCATTGCGTCAGCCGGTCAGCAGCAGGTGTACGAGCAGCCCGAGCACCGCGAACAGGAACGCCGTGGCGAGGAATTCCGGCGCCCGGAACACGCGCAGCTTGGCCGACACGGTCTCGATGAATGCGATGCCGGCCCCGGCCAGCAGCAGCTTCGCGGCGAATGCGGGCACCGAGACCAGCAGGGCGAAGGCGCCCTCCTCGGCCGCGATGCCCCAGGGCACGAACAGCGCGATGCCGATGGTGACGTAGTTGAACAGCTTGAGCGCCGCGGCCCATTCCATCAGCGCCAGGTGGCGGGCCGAGTACTCGAGCAGCAGCGCCTCGTGGATCATGGTCAGCTCGAGGTGGGTCGCCGGGTTGTCCACCGGGATGCGGGCGTTCTCGGCCAGCAGCACCATGGTGAAGGCGACCGCCGTGAACCACAGGCTCGGATACAGCCCCGCCGATTGCGTCACCAGTTGCGCGGCGATCGCCGGCAGCGCGGTCGTCGCCGAGATCAGCGATGCGACGAAGATCACCATGAGCAGCGCCGGCTCCGCCAGGAAGCCGATCATCATCTCGCGCCGGGCGCCGAGCGTCCCGAAAGCCGTGCCGATGTCCATCGCCGCGAGCGAGATGAACATCCGCGCCGTGGCGAACAGCCCGACGAGGGCGATCGCGTCCGCGGCGGTGGTGAACGGCATGCCGGTGCCGACCGTGGGCACCATCGCCGCGGCGGCGACCATCGTGCCGAAGACGACGTAGGGCGCCAGCCGGAAGAGCGGCGACGCGTTGGCGGCGATCACCGCGTCCTTGTGGAACAGCTTGCGGATCACGCGGTAGGGCTGCAGCGCGCTCGGCGCGCTGCGGTTCTGCAGCCAGGCCCGGCACTGGTTGACCCAGCCGACGAGCAGCGGCGCGGTGGCCAGCGCCAGCGCGACCTGCAGCACCTGCAGCAGCCAGTGGGACCAACTCATAGCACCAGCGCCAGCAGCACGACCAGCGTCACCAGGCTGTAGGTCAGGTACACGGCGATGCGCCCCTGCTGCACGAGGGCGAACCGGCCGGCCACGCCCTGGACCAGGCGCTGCAGCGGCGCGTACAGCGCGCGCCAGGTCGGGTCCAGCACGTCGACGCGGTAGTGCGGGTGCGCGTCGAACGGCGTCGGCAACTCACGCTCGATGGTGAACATCGGCTGGAAGAGGCGGCGGATCGGCTGGCCGAAGCCCTCCGCGGTGTCCTGCATGCGCGAGTCGAGCTGCCCGGACCCGCAGCCCCAGGGTGGCGCCCGCCGCACGCGGCGACGGTACGCGAGCCTCACCAGGAGGGCGGTGACCGCCACGACGGCGGCCACGGCGCCGAAGAACACGAGCGCGGAGTACGAGGCCTCGCGGCCGGCGACCGGCACGAGCAGCCACCAGCTCGAGCCGGCTTGCGGGAGCCCGCCCAGTCCGAGTTGCGCCGGCACGGCCGACAGCAGGCCGATGACCTGCACCGGCAGCAGGCCGAGCACCAGGCAGCCGCCCGCGAGCCAGGCGAGGCCTGCGCGTTCGAGCAGGCCGGCATCCTCGGCCTTACGCAGCGACGGCTCGCGCGGCTGGCCCAGGAAGATGACGCCGAAGAACTTGACCATGACGTAGCCCGCCAGCGCCGCGGCGAGCACGAACAGCGCGGCACCGAGCGGCAGCAGCATGTTCAGGAACGGCCGCGGCACCGCCGGCGTGAACAGGAAG
>JAGTSG010000121.1 GCA_018261655.1 Pseudomonadota bacterium
CGCGCCGGTGCCGCAGGCGACGATCCGTCCGCCGGGGCCCGCGTTGACCGCGCGCTTGATGGCGCGCTCGGCCTCGTGCAGCAGGAAGGACGTGCTGCGACCGGTGACGTCGTCCTCGGTGTGCGTGTTCGCATAGGTCTGCAGCAGCGACTGCAGGTAGCGCTCGACGAAGTGCAGCGAGCGCCCGGAGGCCGTGTAGTCGCAGTAGACCATCAGCCGCTCGCCGAAGGGCGTCTCGATGGTCGAGTCCACGCCGATGACCTCGTCGCGCAGGTCGGCGGGCTCGAGTTTGTCTGGCAGCACGTCGTCCCCCGGGAAACAGGCCTCTGGAGCCCCGGAAAACGTACCACGCAGGCCGCGTCAAAGCGTTTTATTTATACCCTTTAATGGTACGTAAATTAGAAAATTATGCTAGTTATACCTCATGAGAAAGAACGTAGAGCTGGATGCGAAGGACCGGCAGATCCTGGCGATCCTGCAGGAGGACGCATTGAGGCCGGTCGCCGAGGTGGCCGAGCGGGTCGGCCTGACGACCACGCCCTGCTGGCGGCGCATCCAGCGCCTCGAACGCGACGGCGTCATCCGCCGCCGCGTGGCGCTGCTCGATCCCGCGGCGCTCAACGTCCCGGTGTCGGTATTCGTGTCGATCCGCACCAGCCAGCACAGCGCTGGGTGGCTGACGCAGTTCCGGCGCGCGGTGGAGGGCATCCCGGAGATCGTCGAGGCCTATCGCATGAGCGGCGAGGTCGACTACCTGCTGCGCGTCGTGGTGCCCGACATCGCCGGCTACGACGCGGTGTACAAGCAGCTGATCGAGAAGATCGAGCTGGCCGACGTGACCTCGAGCTTCTCGATGGAGGAGATGAAGCACACGACGGCGTTGCCGCTCGAGTACGCCGCAGGTTGACGCCCGGCGCAGGGCGGGGCATTTCCGCCGGAAGCGGCCTGTGGAATGATGGGGTGGCGGCCGATGGACCGCCGGGCCGCATGAGGGGGGAGACATGAGACGAGTCATCGCGTCATGGGCGCTGGGGCTGGGACTGCTGGCAGCACAGGAAGCCGCTGCCGTGGACGTGGATGTCGACGCCTTCCTGAAGCTGGACGGGGTGCCGGGAGAAGTCACCTTCACGGGCTATGGCGGCTGGATCGACGTCAGGGGTTACTCGATCGGTCATGGCGCCGTGTCGTCCACGGGTAGGCGACGTTGCCAGTCAGGCCTCGTTGCCCGTGACTTACGACGGTGATGTCTACCAATCGGCAGAAACGGTGGAGCTGGGGTATTCGAAAATCGAGTGGTACGCCTACGCGGCGCCCGGCGCCACGCCGGTGCAGATGAGGTTCGACCTGGCGAAGGGCACCCTCTACTAGCGGTCATGATCGCCACGCGGGAATCCTGGCCCGGCATCGCCTGCGTCGCGCTGCTATGGGCGAGTACGTCGGCCGGCGCGGCGGCTCCCGAGGAGTCGCTGCTCGACGCGCTGCTGCCGGAGTTCCGGGAGCCCGCCAGCGAGTGTGCGTGGCAGGCGGACCAGTTCGGCACCGTGGACCGGGTGCTGTCACTGCACCGCGAGGAACTGGCCGGGTTCAGCGTTGCGGCAGGGGGGGCGCCGCTGGCCGCGTCCGCCACCGGTGGCGTCCTGCGCATCGTGCTGGAAACGCGGCAGCGCGGGCCGGCGACGGCCAGCGTGGTGCTGGACCCGGCCCGGTCGACCAGCCTGGAGCGGCTGAAACCGGGACGTCGTGTCGACATCCGTCTCGTTCACACGGGCGGCGCGACGCGACCGCTGTTCTGCGGCCGCGTGGCGTCGGTGGTCGCGGATTCCGCGACCGGCCAGCTGCAGTTCGAGGCCTTCGTTCCGCGCGTCGGGCCCGAGCTCGGGCGCTCGGTAACGTATCGGGACCTCAGGACCGTCGACATCCTGGCGCAGGTTGCGAACGGAGTCGGCCTGTCGCTGCAGGTCCCGGGCGGCTTCGCGTCACCGGTGCTGCCGACGCTGGCCCGCCACCGCCTTGCGGACTGGCCGTTCATGCTCGACCTTGCCCGCCGCGATGCAATGGAACTCGTGCTCACGGCCGGCGGGACACTGCCCTTGTCCTACGGCGCGTTCAGGCCGCCACCTGCCCCGGCGGTGGTGCAACGCCAGTGGCAGGAACTGACCTGGATCGACATCGCCGCCCGGATCGCGCAAGCGGGAGGCCGCACACTCGACGCCGGACCCTATGCCGCCGGTCCGCTGCCGCGCATCGCCGTGACTCAGGCGGAACCCAACGACGACTTCCTGTTCGACCTCGCCCGCCGCCATCAGGCGTCGGCCTATTACGCCGGAGGGCGGGTGTTGCTGCGCGCCGACCAGGCCTGGCGGCCCGACCCGGCGCGACGAACGGAGCCGGCCATCCTCACGACGGCGCGCCAGCTCGCCACGCAGGTCGCCTCGCGCTACGGCCTGCCGCTGCGAGTCGGCGCGATCCAGGATCGCCAGGTCCAGGTCGTGCAGCGCGACGAGACCGATGCCGAGCTCCTGCTGCGCGTGCTGGGCGACGCCGGGCTGCGCCTGTCGGGTCGCGACGGCGGTCTCGTGCTCGAGCAGGCGAGCGTGCCGGGCGATGTCACCGACCTGCTGTTGCAGCGGATCGTCGTCGCGGGCTCGGCGAGCACGCAGCGCAGCTTCCAGCGCGTCTTTGCCGATCCTCGCAGGCAGCTGCTCGACCCGGAGCGGCTGCCGCTGACCGAGGTCCGGCTCGACCTCGGGACGATGCTGCAGCCGACCCGCTTGCGCATCACGGCGCCCGGCGAGTCCACGACCGTCGCCCGGG
>JAGTSG010000016.1 GCA_018261655.1 Pseudomonadota bacterium
CCGTCGTACTTCTCGATGGTCTGCTCGAGGATCGCCTCGGCCTGGTGGCCGGCGGCCGCCATGATCGTGTCGTCATAGTCCAGCGAGATCATCGACAGGACCACGTCCGACACCAGCGGGTGCGCGGAGCGGATGAACGCCTCGGTGCAGCAGGTGCATTCGAGGCCGTGCAGCCAGATCACGGGCATGCGCGGCTTGGTCTCCATCGCATGCACGATCTGCGGCACGAACGCGGGGCCAAGGCCGAGCGACGTTGCCGTGATGCTGCAGAACTTGAGGAAACTGCGGCGCGATATGCCTCGCCGGCGCATCACGTCATAGAAGGTGTCTGCCATGGGACCTCCCGTTAGGGCCGGAACTCGCGCCGGGATCCACGTGACCCGGAGGGGGGCCACTCGGTCGCGGTGCCGACCTGGGTGCTTTTTATTGCCTCAGGCCCGCGGACCGGCTGTCGCCGCACCCGCGTGCACAAGTCTCGCGCGGACCCGCCTCCGCGCTTGGGGCGATCCTGCGGGGAGGGCTGGGGGGCAGCAATACGCGGATTGCCCACGGGAATACGCGGTTCGCGTAGTGGTGGGGCCGAGGGGGAGCGAGCGGGTGATGACTGGCACTCGACCTGCGGGAGTGCCAGAGAAGGGCGCCTAGGGTTGGCGCGCGCGCGCCTCGGCGAGACCGGGCAACAGCCACCGAAAGCCCATGCCGACAATCTCGGCCTCGAGCCGATCGAGCCGGGCCGGGTCGTCCTCCCCGGTGCCGCCGCGCAGGTCGCCGAGTAAACGGGCCCGGCGGATGATCACGTTGGCCCAGGGCAGCGGTTCGTCGCCCGTGTAGGCCTCCAGGGCCGCCGCATGGCGCCTGGCCTCGGCGAAGTCGCCGGCGCGCAGGCTGAACTCGATCGCGTGACGGTAGAACTCCAGGTAGTTGTGGCTCACGCATCCCCGGGCCAGCAGGTCCTCGCCCTGGCGCAGCAGGGCGCGCGCGCGGTCGCGGTCCCGGCCGTAGAGTGCCTCCGCGCTCAGGCACCACGGGCCGCAGTAGACCGGGCAGATCTCGAGCGCCAGGGCCGTCGCCTCCCGCAGCATCTCCCCGGCCTCGCGCACGTCGCCGAGTTCGGCCTGCGCGATCCCGACGATCGACATCAACTCCGCCTCGAAGCGCCTCGCGCCGAGCTGGCGGGCCAGCTCGAGGCTGCGCAGGCCCGCCTGCCGGGCGCGTAAGAAGTCGGCGCCATAGATGCTGATGGTCCCCTCGATGTCCCTGGCGAGCAGCTCTGAGCGTACGTCGCCCGTCCGGCTCGCGGTACGCGTGACCTCCTCCACCTCCCGCAGCGCCTCGTCGAGCCTCCCGCAAAAGGCGCGAGTGGCCGCGAGCATCGGGGCATACGACAGCACGAGACCCACTGCACCGTGCCGGCGCGCACGGTCCACGCAGCCGGCGAAGTGCTCTTCCGCGCGCAGCATCCGTCCGCGCTGATACCAGGCATCGCCGAGCCCGCCGAGTGCGCGGGCCTCGTCGAGCGGCGAGCGCGCTTCCTCGGCGAAGTGGAGCGCCTGCTGGTGCGCCCGCAGGCACTCGTCGAGTTCGCTGCGCGGGAAGTGGATGTTGCCGCGCAGCGTCCAGACGCGGACCAGCACGTCCGGCCGGCGCAGGCCTGCAAGGCGGTCCTCGGCCCGGTCGAGCGCCGCGAGCGCCTCGTCGTAGCGATCGACGATCCTGAGCGCGTCGGCCAGGCCGAGCCAGGCGCGGGCGCCGAGTTCCCGGTCCGGTGCGAGGTCGATGGCCTCGCGGAAGGCGGCGATGGCGTCGTGCGTGTGCCCCGTCCGGGTCAGGAACTCGCCCAGCACCGCGCAGGCGAGCGCGAGGTCGGCCGGTTGCCGCGCCAGCTCCCGCGCCTTGCGCGCGTGCTCGAGCGCGCGTTCGTACCGCAACGACTCCGCCTCGGTGGCGGCGGCCGCCAGGAAGGCGGCGGCCGCCGACGGTTCGCCTGCTTCGGCCAGGTGGCCGGCCTGGACGCCCGGGTCGCGGCCGGCGTACCACTCGGCGGCCTTGCAGTGCAGCTCACGGCGCACCGAGCCAAGCAGCGAGTCGTAAATCGCGTCGCGGAACAGGGCGTGGGTGAAGAACGCCTCGCGGTCGGTCAGTCCCAGCAGGCCGGCGTCCACCAGCGGATCGAGCGGGCCAGCGGCGTCCCCCAGCAGGAAACCGACGGCCTCGCGCGGACAGCGCAGCCCGAGTACCGCTGCGGCGAACAGCGCCTCCCGTTCGCGAGGACCGAGCCGGTCGACGCGCGCCAGCACGAGCGCCCGAACGGACCCCGGCAGCGACCTTTCGCCGGCCACGGCGGCCCGCAGCAGCTGGTCAAGAAACAGGGGATGCCCGTCTGCGCGGCGGACACAGTCGTCGATCACCTCGTCCGGAAGCCCTTCGTAGCCCCCGGCGAGCTCCCGCGCTTCGTCCTCGGCGAGCGGCGTCAGGTCCAGCGTGGTCACGGGACAGCCCCGCGCCCGGGCGCGCCAGGCGGGGTTGATCGGGTCCTCGTCGGGCCGGGTGGTCATGACCAGCAGCGCGCGATGGGCGGCGATGGCCGCGGCGAGCTCGCCGAGCCGGGCTGCCTCGGCGGTGCTGGCCCAATGGACGTCCTCGATCGCCAGGGCCACGGGTTGTCTGGCGCAGGCGGACGCCAGCAGGCCGTGCACGACGGCGACACGCGCCGTGTCACGCACCCGGGAATCCTGGCCCGCGTCCAGCGATGCGATGTCCTGCGGCAGCGGGGCGTTGACCAGTTCGCTGGCTGCCACGACGCTCGCCGCTGGCAGGCGGTCCGAGGCAATGGCGTCCGCCACGGCCCGCGCGCGATCCTGCGGCGTCGCGTCCGCGGCGATTCCCAGCAGACTGCCCGCCAGGGCGACGAGAGGGCGTCGTGCCTCGACCTGGCCGAAATCGAGCACCTCGACGCGGTGGCAGACCACGCCGCGGGCCGCGGCGCCGTCGAGGAACGCCTGTAACAGTCGGGTCTTGCCGATGCCCGCCTCGCCGCGGATCAGGATCACGCGGCCGCGGCCGGAGGCGATGCTGCGGTCGAGCAGGGACAGGATGAGCGACAGTTCGGCGCGCCGGCCAGCCAGGGGTGCGCGCACGGGCTCGGGACCCGCCGGGAGCAGGCTCTCCAGCGCCCAGGCGATCGGCGGCGACCCGACGGGACGCGTCACGGCCTGTTCGCCCAGCGCGCGCCGCGCGTCGCCGGTCACCAAGGTCTGGCCAGGTTGGGCCCGGTCGGCGAGCGTTGCGGCGTCGGTGGCGGGACGCCCCGACAGCGGGAAGGGGCGACCGGGCCGGTCTGGCAGGAGCTGTCCCTGCGCGATTCCGCAGGCGACGGACAGCGATGCGCAGTCCGGATGCGCCGCCAGGGACCGGCGGATCTCGCTCGCGGCGCGTACCGCTCGCTCGAGTTCACTGCCGCTCAGGCCCCCGAGGCCGAAAACGGCGGTCACCAGATCGCCGGACATCCGGTCCATCGTGCCGCCGAGCCGGGCGACAACCTCTTCCGTGGCAAGACGCAGGCGGTCTGCGTACTCGCGGGCCCGCTCCGGGTCGAGGGCGGCTTGCCGGTCCCTGAGCCCATGCACGCGCGCCACCAGCACCACCGCCTCGCGCAGCGACCGGTCGGGTGCCACGGCCGTCGCGGACGGCGACGCGACGGGCCTGTCTGCCGCGGGCTCGGTGTCGCCCGCCGCCGCACCGTCTGCGGCGTCCGTGGCGGAGCCCACGGAGTCGCCTGCGCGACGTCGCCGCATCAATTCCCGGTACAGGCTCTCGGTCGCCGGTTCCGGCGCCACGTCGAGGTCGCGCCGCAGGGCCATCCGGCACACCTGGTACTGCCTGAGCGCCTCGGTGTACCGCCCGGCCCGCGCATAGGCCTGCATGAGCTCGCGATGGGCGGGCTCGTCGGCCGGATCGAGGGCCAGCAGGCGCTCGAGGGCGGCGATCTCCCCGGTCCCGTCGCCGCCCTCCCGGCGCAGCAGCGCGAGGCGGCGCGCCATGCCCGCGACCTCGCGCCGCAGGGCGAGGCGCTCCCGCCGCAACCAGTCGTCGAATGCGCCGCTGCGTGCGTCGAGCCCGGCCAGCAGCTCGCCGCGCGCGAGATCCATGGCAGCCGCGAGCGACGCGGCGCTGCCCTCCGCATCCAGCTCCCGCAGACGCAGGCGGTCCACGTCCACCAGGGCAGCATCGAGCCGGACCTGCAGCGCGTCGGCGACGAGCGCCTGCGCGGACTCGCGAGGCAATGCGCGGCGCAGGGCTGACAAGGCCTGGCGCAGGCTGGTGCGGGCCAGTTCGGGGTCGGCGTCTTCCCATAGCAGGGCCGCCAGCTGCTCACGTCCATGGGCGACACCCGCGTGCACGGCGAGGTAGCCGAGCAAGGCGCGCGCCTTCCGCGCCGTCAGCGCGATGGATCGTCCCGCCGGGTCGCGGAACTCACAACCGCCGAGCAGCCGTGCCTCGAGAACCGCCAATCGACCCCCCCGGAATCGGCGCGCCGGCTGGCACCGGCGTGGGCGCGAGTTTTCACGCTTTTTTCACGCGTGTCGAGACGGGTCGCTCACGGGCCATGGCGTCCAATGCCGCCCATCGCTGGCCGGTCACGGTGACCGGCCCCGAACCGGAGGACACGACATGTCGACGAAGGATTCACGCGGCCTGACCGTCTCGACGTCCGATGCGGCAGCCCTCGATGGCTACGAGCGCGCCGCGACGCTGACCCACGGCTACTTCGGTAACCCGCTGGCGGTCATCGACGAGGCGCTGGCCGTGCAGCCGGACTTTGCGCTGGGGCACTGCCTGAAGGCGGCGATCGCCGTGATGTCGTCGGAGCGCGCCGCGCTGCCGATGCTGCGCGACAGCGTCGAGGCGATCGAGCGTCTCGGCCGCAAGGCCACGGACCGGGAGCGGGCGCACGCCGCCGCCGGCCGCGCCTGGCTCGAGGGCGACTTCGTTCGCTCGGTCCGCCTCTATGGAGAAATCGCGCTCGAGCACCCGCTCGACCTGCTGGCATTGCAGACCGCCCATGTCGGCGACTTCTACCTCGGCGAGTCGACGATGCTCAGGGACCGCATCGCGCAGGTCCTGCCCTGCTGGAGCCCGGAGGTGCCCGGGTTCGGCTTCGTCCTCGGCATGTACGCGTTCGGCCTGGAGGAGACGGCCCTGTACTCGCGTGCCGAGGATGCAGGCCGTCGTGCCCTCGACCTGAACCCGCGCGATCCCTGGGCGGTGCATGCCGTGGCGCACGTGCTCGAGATGCAAGGCCGCATCCGCGAGGGCATCGACTGGCTGAACTCCACCCGCGGCGACTGGGCCGAGGACTGCGGCTTTGCCTACCACAACTGGTGGCACCTCGCGCTCCATCACCTCGAGCTCGACGAGTACGACCGTGCGCTGGAGCTCTATGACCGGGCCATCCACCCGCGGTCCACGCAGGTCGCGCTCGAGCTGGTGGACGCGTCCGCGCTGCTCTGGCGGCTGACGCTGCGCGGCGTCGACGTCGGCGGTCGCTGGAAGCAGGTGGCCGACGACTGGTCGCAGACGGCCGAGGGCGGTTTCTACGCCTTCAACGACGTGCATGGCTTGATGGCCTATGCCGCCGCGGGCCGCGACGCCGACGTCGCCAGGGTGCTGGAGATCCTCGCACGACGTGCGGGCGAGCCCGACACGAACGGCACGATGTCACGCGACGTGGCATTGCCGCTCGCGCGCGCCGTCGCGGCGCTGTCGCAGGGCGATGCCGCCGCTGCGGTCGAGTGCATCGTCCCGATGCGCACGCGGGCCCATCGCTTCGGCGGCAGCCACGCCCAGCGCGACATCGTTCACCTGACGCTGCTCGAGGCGGCGCATCGCGCGGGCCGGGTCGGGCTGGAGCGGGCACTCGCGAGCGAACGGACGGAGCTCAAGCCGACGAGTCCCTTCAACTGGAAGCTGACCGCGCGCGCCCTCGAGGCGGCCGGCGATGTCCAGGGGGCACGCAAGACGCGAGAACACGCGGACGTTCGCCGCAGGGCGCAGCAGCGCAGCGCGGCAGCCTGAGCGACGACCTATTCGATGACACCACCATCAAGAGGAGACGACCATGAGCAACCTGACTTTGGCCTCGCGCCTGGCCCGCGCCGTCGCGGTGCTGGCCTGCGTGCTGGTCCAGTGGTGGCCGGTGGCCACCTACGCGGGTCCGTCGCCGCCGACGGAGATCGCGTTCTACGGCCCGGACGAGGCGCAGGGCGACAGCTGCCGCCCGTTCCGTCGCCTCGGCACGGTGACGACCCTGCGGTACGACTGCGCGGCCTGAGGTGCGCGGACCGCGATGGCCGGCTCGACGGGTATGCAAGGGACCGGGACGGCCGGGGTACTGACCCCGGCCGTCCCGCGTCAGGACAGCATTCGCAGGTCGAGCGAGGTCACGGCCGCGTCCACCGCGCCGGCGGCCGCGTAGGGCACGATGCCGAGGCAAGGAGCCGCCAGTTGCCGCCGCAGCGCCGTCACGTTCGCGTCGCGGCGCGCGAAGTCCGGATCGACCTGGTTGCCGACCCATCCGGCCAGCCGCAGTCTGCGTGCGGCAATGGCCTCGGCCGTCAGCAACGCGTGGTTCAGGCAGCCGAGCCTGAGGCCCACGACCAGGATCACCTCGAGCCCGAGAGCACCCGGCAGGTCCGCGAAGGACAGGCCAGGCGCGAGCGGCACGAGGAAGCCACCGGCTCCCTCGACGATCACCGTATCGCTGCCGGCCTGCAGCCTGCGGAACGCCTGCTCGATCGGCTCGAGCCGGATCTCGATGCCGGCCTCGGCCGCGGCGATGTGCGGCGCGATCGCCGGCTCGAAACAGAACGGGTTGACCGTCTCGTAGGGCCAGGGCCGGGATCCCTCCGCCGCCAGTGCCAGCGCGTCGTCATTGCGCAGCCCATCGGGCGTGCGGATGGCGCCCGAGGCCACCGGCTTCATCCCGGCGACGGCCAGGCCCCGGCCGCGCAGCGCGCGTAACAGCGCGGTGCTGACCCGCGTCTTGCCGACGCCGGTATCGGTGCCGGTGACGAAGAAATCGCGGCGCGCGACGCTC
The DNA here is from genome assembly GCA_018261655.1 of Pseudomonadota bacterium. Lineage (GTDB taxonomy): Bacteria > Pseudomonadota > Gammaproteobacteria > Steroidobacterales > Steroidobacteraceae > SG8-30. The sequence goes on from JAGTSG010000016.1 coordinate 7,097, forward strand.
ATGTCCCGGCGTCCCGGCGGCCGATGGCGGAGGGATCGAAGGTGAACTCGCCGGCGCGCCGGCCCCGTTCGGGCTTGCCGGCGGGTCCCCAGGCCTGGCCGAAGACGACCTCGTAGGTCGCGGGCAGCACGCCGCCGCGGCGATGACGCTCGTAGGCGGCCTGCATCGCCAGCAGGCGCCGGCGCCCCGTCAGGCCGCGCGGGCGCTGTGCGGCGGCGTTGTGGGCGCCGATGGCCTTGAGGTCGCGCATCAGGCCGAATACGTCGGGATAGGTCAGCGTATATCGCTCGACGTCGAGGACCGGCTCGGCGAGGCCGGCCCGCACCAGGCCATCGCCGACGTCGTGCATGTCCGGGAACTCGCTCACGTGCACCTGGCCGTCGGCCTGGCCCCAGGCGCCGCGGAGCTCGGACAGCGTATCGGGGCCGAAAGTCGTGAAGTTGAGCAGCCCGCGAGGCCGCAGCACGCGGCGGAACTCGGCGAAGGTCGCGTCGAGGTCGGTGCACCACTGCAGCGTCAGGCTGGAGAACAGCAGGTCCACGCTCGCATCGCCAAGCGGCAGGCGCATGGCGTCGCCGCAGACCTGCAGCGTGGACCCGTGCCGTCGGGCCTCGCGCAGCATCCCCTCGGCGAGGTCGAGCGCGATCACGCGCGAGGAGGGGTAGCGCCCGGCGAGGGCCTGCGCGGCGTGGCCGGTTCCGCAACCGACGTCCACGATGACCCCGGGCTCGAGGACCACGTAGTCGAGCCGGGCGAGCAGCTGCCGCCGGACCTCGGCCTGCAGCACCGCCGACTCGTCGTAGGCCGCCGCCGCGCGATCGAAGGAGCGCCGGATCGCGGCGCGGTCGAGCCCGAACACGCGGGGGCTCATGCGCGGGCCCGCCGGGCCGGGGCCGGATCGAGGAACTCGCGGCAGGCGGCCAGGAACGGCTGCGGATGCGAGAGAAAGGGCGCGTGGCTGGCGCCGGCGATCATCGCGAGGCGGGCGCCGGGAACGTGGCCGGCGAGCCAGGCCGCGGCGGCGGGCGGGGTGAGCCGGTCGTACCCGCCCGCGATGACCAGGGTCGGCACCGCGATGTGACCGACCAGGTCGCGCAGGTCGGCCTGGCACAGGACGCGCAGGCCGGCCCGCAGCGCCGCGGGTTCCGGCTCGCCGCGGGCGAACACCTGCGCGCGCAGCTGGCGCAGCAGCGCGGGCGCCTGCTCGTCGCCGCGCGCCTGCAGCGACAGGAAGCGGCGCACCAGTCCCCGGTAGTCGCGCTCCAGCTCGCCGGCGAATTCCCCGACGACGTCGGCATCCAGGCCGTGCCGCCAGTCCGGCCCGGCAACGAACCTGGGCGTGGTGGCGACCAGCACCAGGCGCCGGATGGACGGATGACCCCCGGCGGCAAGCTTCGCCGCCACCATGCCGCCGAGGGACCAGCCGATCACGGTGCACGCGGGCGGCAGGCCGGCGCCGACGCCGGCCGCGAGGTCGTCGAGGTCGGTGAAGGGCGGCTCGAAGGGCCGGCCGCCGTGCCCCGGCAGGTCCGGGCAGGCGACCTCGTGGCCGTCGGCGGCCAGCGCCGCGGCGAGCGGCGCCATCACGCCGCCGTGCAGCGCCCAGCCGTGCAGCAGGACGATGGAAGAGGGGTCAGGCCCCACCACTCTGTCCCCCTTGCACGTGTTCGCCGACATCCGGCGGGTCCGCTGTCGGGGACAGGGTGGGGTCTGAACCCTCCGAAAGCACCTCCGCCAGCGCCTCGACGAGCCCGACGACGTCCGCGTCCTCGTGCGTCGCGCAGAGTGTCACCCGCAGCCGCGAGCCGCCTTCCGGGACGGTCGGCGGCCGTATGGCCGTGACCAGGAAACCGCGGCCGAGCAGCGCCTCGCTCGCCGCGGTAGCGGCCTGCGGCGTGCCGAGCAGCACCGGCTGGATGGGCGTGAACGAGTCAGCGAGCGGCAGGCCCGCGTGCCTGGCCAGGTCGCGAAACCGGGTGACGTGGGCGAGCACGCGACGGGCTCTCCACGGTTCGGTCCGGACGATCCCGAGCGCCGCGCGCGTTGCCTCCGCCACGGCCGGCGGCAGCGCCGTCGTATAGATGTAGGTGCGCGCCCGCTGGACCAGCAGGTCGATGAGATCGCGGTCGCCTGCCACGAAGGCGCCGAAGGTGCCGAAGGCCTTGCCGAGGGTGCCGACGAGCACCGGCACGTCCACGGCGCCGAGGCCGAAGTGCTCGACCGTGCCGCCGCCCGTCGCGCCCAGCACCCCGAGGCCATGCGCGTCGTCCACGACCAGCGTCGCCCGATGCCGCCTGCAGGCCGAGGCATAGCGCGGCAGCGGGGCGAGATCGCCGTCCATGCTGAACACGCCGTCGGTCAGCACCAGCTTGCGGCCGCGCCCGGCCGGCTCGAGACGTCGTTCCAGCGCGTCGGAGTCGCCGTGGTTGAAGCGCGAGAAGCGGGCGCCGCAGAGCAGGCCCGCGTCGAGCAGCGAGGCGTGGTTGAGCCGGTCCTCGAGCACGGTGTCGCCGCGCCCGGCGAGCGCCGCGGCGACGCCGAGGTTCGCCATGTAGCCGGTCGAGAACAGCAGGGCGCGCTCGCGGCCGGTGAACGCCGCGAGTTCCTCCTCGAGCGCATGGTGTGCGCGCTGGTGGCCCGTGACGAGGTGCGAGGCGCCGCTGCCGGCGCCGAGGCTGCGGGCGGCCGCGGCCATCGCCTCGGCGACGCGCGGGTCCTGCGCCAGGCCGAGGTAGTCATTCGAGCAGAAGTTCAGCACCTCGCGTCCCCCGACGACGCAGCGGGCGCCGGGCAGGGCCTGCTCGACCACGCGACGGCGACGATAGAGGCCGGCGGCGCGCAGCGCGGCGAGGTGTGAGGCGGGGTCAGGCCCCACGCTGGCCCCTGATGTTGCTGCAGTGATCGCTGTCCGGAGCGCTGCGCGGGGGCAGAGTGGGGTCTGACCCCGCCTCCGGCCGGATTCCGAGGCGCGCGAACAGCTGCCGGTCGCGCTCCACGTCAGGGTTGCCGGTGGTCAGCAGCTTCTCGCCGTAGAAGATCGAGTTGGCGCCGGCCAGGAAGCACAGCGCCTGCATCTCGTCGCTCATCTCCGCGCGCCCGGCGGACAGGCGCACGTGCGAGTGCGGCATCAGGATGCGGGCGACGGCGATGCAGCGCACGAAGTCGAGGGGATCGAGGGGCGCGGCGCCCATGAGCGGCGTGCCCTCGACCTGCACCAGCTGGTTGATCGGCACGCTCTCCGGGTGCTTCTCCATCGTGGCCAGCGTGTGCAGCATCGCGGCGCGGTCGCCCTCGCTCTCGCCCATGCCGAGGATGCCGCCGCAGCAGACATTGATCCCTGCCTCGCGCACGGCCGCCAGCGTGTCCAGCCGGTCCTGGAAGGTCCGCGTGGTGATGATCCTGTCGTAGTACCCGGCCGACGTGTCGATGTTGTGGTTGTAGTAGTCGAGCCCGGCCTCCTTGAGGGCGAGCGCCTGCGCGGGCGTCAGCATGCCGAGGGTGGCACAGGTCTCGAGGCCGAGCGCGCTCACGCCGCGCACCATTTCCTCGATGACGCGCAGGTCCCGGTCCTTGGGACCGCGGTAGGCGGCGCCCATGCAGAAGCGGGTGGCGCCCGCCTCGCGCGCGGCACGCGCCCGCGACACGACGTCCTCGACCGCCATCAGTTCCTCGCGCTCGAGGCCGGTGTCGTGGCGGACGCTCTGCGGGCAGTACGCGCAGTCCTCGGGACAGGCGCCGGTCTTGATGGACAGCAGCGTCGAGACCTGGACCTCGTTCGGATCGAAGTGGCGGCGGTGCACCGACTGCGCCTGGAACACCAGGTCGGCGAAGGGCAGGGCGAACAGGTCGCGCACCTCGTCGAGCGTCCAGTCGCAGCGGACCTCGCCGAGGCGCCCAGCGTTCAGGGTCATGAGAATTCGCTCCTTCCGGCGCGATTGGCGACGACCGCGCGGCGCGTCGCCGGCGCAAGCTGCCGTGCATGAAGATCGGAAAGTATTGGGAGCGTCTCACTAGCTGTCAACCGGACGGACGACAACAGGTTTACGGCCTCGTGGACCTGGCCCTCGCGCGCCTCTTTCCGCCCCGCTGCCTGCTCTGCCTGGATCCGGGCCAGCCGCCGGCTCTCGACCTCTGCCACGAGTGCGAGGCCGACCTCGCCCGCGACCTGCCCTCCTGCACCGGTTGCGCGAGGCCGCTGCCACGACCCGATACTTTCCTGTGCGGGGACTGCCTGCGCGCCCCGCGCGCATTCGACGCGGCCTTCGCGGCCTACCGCTACGAGCATCCCCTCGACTGGCTGGTGCGTCGCATGAAGTACGGAGGCGACATCGCCACCGCGCGCGTGCTGGGCACGCTGCTCGGCCGTCGGCTGGCCGCCGGCCACGCGCTGCACGTCGAGGCGCTCCTGCCGGTCCCGCTGCACCGCGCGCGGGAGGCAGACCGGGGCTTCAACCAGGCCATCGAGATCGCCCAGGCGGCCGGCCGGGAGCTGTCGCTGCCGGTGGTCTGCGACGCCAGCCGGCGCCGGCACGCCACGATCGAGCAGGCCGGGCTCGACGCGGACGCGCGTCGCCACAACCTGCGCGGCGCCTTTGAGCTGGTGCGCCCGCTCGGGCACCGGCGCATCGCGATCGTGGACGACGTCATGACCACGGGCAGCACGGTCGAGGAACTGGCGCGCGTGCTCAAGGCCGGCGGTGCGCAGTGGGTGGAGGTCTGGGCGGTCGCCCGGGCGTAATGAGAGGTCAGACCCCTCCTGGGACAGAGCGGGGGTCTGACCCCTCCTAATCCAGCGGCTTCACCTTTACCAGCCACGCCGCCGCGTCCTCCGGCTGGCCATCCTTCAGCCACTCGAACACGACGCTGTGCCACATGATCCGCTGCACGTAGGCGCGGGTCTCGTTGTAGGGGATGTTCTCCACCCAGACGTCGGCCTCCATCGCATGCCCGGGCAACCAGCGCCGCGCGGCGTTCGGGCCGGCGTTGTAGGCGGCGAGCGCGTACAGGACCTGCCCGTCGAATCGCCCGACCAGTTCGGCGAGGTGCGCCGACCCGAGCGGCACGTTGACGTCGGGCTCCATCAGCTCCTTCCGGCCGGGCGATGGCCGGCGCAACGCCCGCGCCACCTGTCGCGCGGTGCCGGGTAGCAGCTGCATCAGGCCGATCGCGCCCGCGGAGGACACGGCCCAGGACTGGTAGAGGCTCTCCTGGCGCATGACCGCGTAGATCAGGGTGTCAGGCAGGCCCGAAAGGCGCGCGCCCTCGTCCACCGCGGCGCCAAAAGGCGTCGGGTACAGCAGCCGGTAGTCGTCGTACACCTGGTGCTGCGCGGCGGTCGAGATCGCCTGGAAGTACCAGCCCCACTGGTGCGCGAGCCCGATCGCGTCGCGCTGCCCGGCGGCATCCAGCGCAGTGTAGCCAGCGTTCCACTCGGACTGCGCCAGCGGCACGAGGCCCGCGACGAAGAGTTCCCGCGAGCGCAGGAACGCGGGAGCCGCCTCCAGCGCGGCGATCCGCACCGGGTCGAACGTGAACGCGCGGTCATGGGGCGCGAAGCGTTCGCCGAGCCGCGCCGCCGACAGCACCGCGAACCAGTTGTCGGACGGAACCACCGCGGCGTACAGCTGCCGCGCGCGATCGTTGTCGCCGCCGGCCGCGACGGCGCGCGCCGCCCAGTACCGCCAGCGCGGCGTGTCGCCGAGCGCGGCGGGCATCGCGGTCACGGCGGCGGCGGCACGGGCCCAGTCGCCGGCCCACAGTGCAGCGCGGACGTGCCACTCGTGGGCCGTCTCATCGAAGTCCGCGGCGTCGATGCGGGCGAAGTAGTCGAGCGCGCTGCGGTGGCGGCCCCAGGCGAGGCCTAGGGCGAGCTCGCGGGCGAAGCGGCTGGCCAGGGCGGGGCGCGTGGCCACCAGGGCGTCGAAGCGATCCTTCGCCGCCGGCGGGTCACCCCGGGCCAGCCGCGTCCAGCCGGCGAGCAGAGCCTCGTCCTCGACCGACGTGCCCGGCGCCCTGATCAGCGCATCGACGGCGTCGCGGGGCGTCTCGATCAGCAGGGCCCACTCGCGCAGCGGGCGGGCGGACTCCTCCGGCAGCGACTTTGCCAGCCACCGTGCCAGCCCCGGCTCGCCGGCCGCGAGCGCCAGCCGGGCGCGCCGCTCGACGAGTGCAGGGCCGAGCAGGTCGCCGCGGCGCAGCCAGCCGAACACCGGGTCGCAGGCGTCGTCGGCGCTCGCCGGCGTCAACCACTCCGCGACGGCCGGCTCGGCCAGGCCGTCCGTCGCACCGAGCGCAATGCGCGCCTGCAGCGACAGGCAGCGCAGCGCCTGGTCAGGCACGCCGACCTGCGCGTAGGCCTCGAGGAAGGCGGCCCACTGCCTGTGCGCGGCGAGGCGCAGGAGCCAGGGGCGGCGCACGACGCGCGCGACGGGCTCGCCGCCGTGCCGCGCGAGGAACGCCGCGACGCCGACGTCGAGCGGCCGGGCTGCGACCTCCGTCGACTTGCCGTCTATCGCGGCGCGCAGGCGGGCAGCTTCCACATAGGGATACAGCGGGTACTCGCTGAGCAGGGCACTGTCGCCCCCGGCCGGAGCCGGCGCGCCGGCCTCGGCCGCGCGCCAGGCGGCGAGGAACGCCTGGCGCTGTGCGTCGAGATCCGTGGCGGCCCGCGCGGGGGCGGGCAGCCAGCACGCGACGAGCAGGGCGACGGCCGCCAGGGCGCGCCGGGTCGGCCAGGACGGTATCGCTCGCGTCACTGCGCAAGTCCCAGGGTCCGCCACCACAGGCCGGGCGCGGTGGAGAAGCCGAAGTCGCGCGCAGCGACGCGGCCGTCCGCATCGAGCACGTAGTAGGTCGGAAATCCCCGGATGCGATAGTCACGCGCGGTGCCGGTGTCGCCGAGCAGGACCGGCATGGTCAGGTCGTGCCGCTGCACGTAGTCCGCGACCTCGGCCGTCGACGCGTAGTCGAGGGCGACGAGGACGACCTGGGCCGAGTCGCCGGACCAGCGGTCGAACCAGCGCAGCTGCGGCGAGCTCGCCGCGCACACGCCGCACCACGGCGCGAAGAAGTACAGGACGGTGGCCCGGCCCTGCAGCGCATCGAGGCCCAACGCCCCGCCATGCAACGCCGGCAGCCGGAAGGCCGGCGCAGCGACGCGATCGCCGGCGGGCAGCAGGTCCCGCGTCTGCCAGGCGTAGATCGCCAGCGCCGGCAGCAGCAGCGCGGTTGCCTGCAGGATCCAGCGCGCGAGCCGCTTCATCGGAACAGGTAGTCGAGTGCCAGCCCGATGAAGACCACCATGCCGAAGTAATGGTTGTTGTTGAAGGCCTGGAAGCAATGCGCCGGGTCACGGTCGCGGATCAGCCACTGCTCGTACGCGAAGAACGCCGCGCCGATCACCAGACCGGCACGGTACCAGCTGCCGAGCCCCGCCTCGTTCCCGGCGAGCACGAGCGCGAAGAGCACCATCGCCTGCATCGCCCCGATGAGGGCGCGGTCGGCGTCGCCGAAGAGGATCGCCGTGGACTTCAGCCCGATCTTCAGGTCGTCTTCGCGGTCCACCATGGCGTACATGGTGTCGTACACGGCGGACCACAGCACCACGGAGACCAGCAGGAGCCACGCGAGCCGCGGCACCGAGCCGGTCAGCTGCGCGAAAGCCATGGGGATGGACCAGGCGAAGGCGAGCCCGAGGTAGAACTGGGGAATGTGCAGGTAGCGCTTCACGAAGGGATAGGTCACGGCGAGCAGCGCGCCGACGACGGCCATCAGCCGCGCCAGCGGCTCCAGCAGCAGGGCGAGGCCGGCGGCGACGAGACCGAGCCCGACGAACAGCATCAGCGCCTCGCCGGGGCTGACGCGCCCGGCCGCAAGGGGCCGCTCCGCCGTGCGGCGCACGTGGGGGTCGAGGTCGCGGTCGGCATAGTCATTGATGACGCAGCCCGCCGAGCGCATGACGAGCACGCCGGCCATGAAGATCAGGAAGGTCGCCGGCTCGGGGCGGCCGTCGCCGGCGATCCACAATCCCCACAGCGCCGGCCACATGAGCAGCCAGATGCCGATGGGCCGGTGCAGGCGCATCAGCTGCGCGTAGTCGAGGAGCGTCCGCGCCAGCGTCCGCGCGCCGTCAAGGACCGGCGCCGGGCTGTAGGCGGGCTTGTAGTCCGGGTCGCGGCGCGGGCGCGGCGGCGGCGCGGGTCGGAATCCGGCGCTCACGACAGCGCGCCCGGCAGGAACACTTCCTGGACGACCAGGCAGTGCGTGGCCAGGCGATAGCGGGCGCGCCGGGCCCACAGGGCGGGCGGCACGACCGGCAGGTCCCGCGCGGCCCGGGCGAACAGCGCGTCGGAGGGCGTCAGGCGCGCGAACTCGAGCGGGTCGCGCACGGCGCCGCCCAGGCTGGCGAGCCGCGAGCCGATCGCGTCCCTGCCGAGGAGCGCGAGCCAGGGCTCGGCGGCCAGGGTGGCAGCGGGCACCAGCGTCTGCGCGAAGACGCAGGCCGTGTCGTCGCAGGTGAGCTCGATCTCGCGGACGAAGGCGGACAGGTCGGTGACGCCGAGCGCGGCCGCGTCGGCCGCCGACAGCACATCGTGGCGCTCGTCCACGACGCGCAGGCCGAATTCGCCGCCGCAGTGCCTGCGGACGCGCTCCGTCACCAGGCCTGGCTCCGTCAGCCAGCCCTCCACGGCGGGATCCGGGTGCAGCGGCGCGAGGGCGCGGGTCCAGCGGATGGCCGGTTCAACGTGCAGCACAGCTTCGAAGGGGCGGGAGGTCATACCTTGCCGTAACGGGTCCCGGCGCCGATCCAGCGCCGCTTGAGGGGTGCAATGTTATCCGTATGTCGCTCGAGCATCATCTCCGCCGCGCGATGGACCCTCGGCAGCAGGTCCGCGTCCCGCATCAGGTCGGCCACCTTCAGCTGCATCAGTCCGGTCTGGCGGGTACCGAGCAGCTCGCCCGGGCCGCGCAGTTCGAGGTCCCGGCGCGCGACCTCGAAGCCGTCGGTCGTCTCCCGCATGACCTTGAGCCGCTCCCGTGCCGTCTCCGACAGCGGCGCGCGGTACATCAGCACGCAGCTGCTGGCGTGCTCGCCACGGCCGACGCGCCCGCGCAGCTGGTGCAGCTGCGCAAGCCCCATGCGCTCGGCGTTCTCGATCACCATCAGGCTCGCATTCGGGACGTCCACGCCCACCTCGATGACCGTCGTCGCGACCAGCAGCCCGATCGCGCCGGCCTTGAAGCGGGCCATGGTCCGCTCCTTCCCGGCGGCAGGCATGCGGCCGTGCACCAGCGCGACCTGGATGCCGGGCAGCGCCTCGGCCAGCACGGCCGCGGTGTCCTCCGCCGCCTGGGCCTCGAGCACGTCGGACTCCTCGATCAGCGGGCAGACCCAGTAGGCCTGGCGGCCCTCGCGCACGGCGGAATGGATGCGCTCCACGACTTCGGCGCGCCGCGAGTCCGGCAGAACGACCGTCGTGACCGGGGTGCGCCCGGGCGGCAGCTCGTCGATGACCGACACGTCGAGGTCCGCGTAGGCGGTCATGGCGAGCGTGCGCGGGATGGGCGTGGCAGTCATGATCAGCTGGTGCGGGAAGCGGCCCTCACAGACGCCCTTTTCCCGCAGCGCCAGCCGCTGGTGGACGCCGAAGCGGTGCTGCTCGTCCACGACAACGAGCGCGAGGCGCGCGAAACGCACGCCCTCCTGGAAGAGCGCATGCGTGCCGACGACGACCGGCAGCTCGCCGCGCTGGATGCGGCCGAGCGCCAGCTGCCGCGCCTTGCCGGTCAGCTTGCCCGAGAGGAAGCCCACCTCGGCGCCGAGTGGCTCGAGCCAGCGCTGGAAGTTCTGCCAGTGCTGCTCCGCCAGCAGTTCAGTCGGCGCCATCAGCGCCGCCTGGCAGCCGGCCTCGACGGCGCGCAGCGCGGCGAGCGCGGCGACCACCGTCTTGCCGGAGCCCACGTCGCCCTGCACGAGCCTCAGCATCGGGTGCGCCTGCTGCATGTCCGCCCGCAGCTCCGCGCGGACGCGCTGCTGCGCGGCCGTCAGCGAGAACGGCAGCGACGCGAGCAGCCGTTCCTCCAGCTGGCCCGGCACGGTGAGCGGCCAGGCCGGGTCGCGCCTCAGTTCACGGCGCAGCTGCCGCAGCGACAGCTGGTGGGCCAGCAACTCCTCGAAGGCGAGCCGGCGCTGCGCGGGGTGCCGTCCTGCGGCCAGCAGGTCCTGCGGCGCGTCGGGCGGCGGACGGTGCACGTACTCGAGCGCGGCGGCGAGTGGCGGCAGGCCGAGGTCGGCGAGCAGCTCGGGCGGCAACCAGTCGCGCACGCTCTGCGTCGCGGCTTCCTTGAGCGCCTGCGCCGTCAGGACCCGCAGCCGCCCCTGCTGCACGCCCTCGGTCGAGGGATAGACGGGCGTCAGCACGTCCTCCACCGCCTGCGCGTCGCCGCGGTCGGCGCGCCGGTATTCCGGATGGACGATCTCGAGACCCATCGGGCCTCGCCGGACCTCGCCGAAGCACTTGAGCCGGACGCCGCGCTGCAGCTGCTCCTGCTGCGCGCCGGAGAAGTGGAAGAAGCGCAGCGTCAGGAAGCCCGTGCCGTCGGCAAGCCGCAGCAGCAGGACGCGCTTCTTGCGGAAGACGACCTCGGCCAGCTGCACCTCGCCCTCGACGACGGCGCGGTCGCCGGGCCTGAGCGAGCCGATGGGCACGACCCGGGTCCGGTCCTCGTAGCGCAGCGGGAGCAGGAACAGCAGGTCCTGGACGGTCTCGACGCCGAGCCGGCCGAGCTTCTGCGCCAGCGAGAAGCCGACGCCCTTGAGGGCCGTGACCGGGCGCGACTCGCCGGAGGGGTCAGGCCCCACACTGGCCCCCTGCTGGCGCGAGCTTGGCGTCGGGCGTTGCATCCGCGCGGGCCAGTGTGGGGCCTGCCCCCCCTTCAGAGGACAAGGACGCAGTCCACCTCGACTTGCGCGCCCCTTGGCAGCGAAGCGACGCCGATGGTGACCCGGGCCGGATAGGGCTCCATGAAATACTCTGCCATGACCGCGTTGACGACCGGGAACTGGCCGAGGTCCACGAGGTAGATCGTCACCCGCACCGCGTCGTCGAGCGACGCGCCGGCCGCGGCCGCGACGGCCCGGAGGTTCTCGAAGACGCGCCGCGCCTGGGCCTCGAAGTCGCCACCGATGAGCTCGCCGGTGGCCGGGTCCAGGGGGATCTGCCCGGAGAGGTACACGGTGTCGCCGGCCCGCACGGCTTGTGAATAGGGGCCGATGGCCTTCGGGGCGCGGTCGGTGGCGATGACGTGTCGATTCATGCGAGGGTCCTCTCCACGCCCAGCACGTCCGGCATGGTCTTGATCGCGCGGATCACGCGCGCGAGGTGGGCGCGGTCGCGCACCTCGACTTCGAGCGTGATCACCGAGGTTTCGTCGCCCTCGGCCGTGACGTTGACGTGGTCGATGTTGGTCTCCTGCGCCGCGATCTGCGCCGCGACCTGGGCCAGCACGCCCATGCGGTTCGACACGTGGACCTTGATCTCGGAGCTGAAGGTGCGGTTGGGCTGCTTCTCCCAGACCGCGGGAATCCACTTCTCCGGCTGCTTGCGGAAGCCCGACACGTTCCCGCAGTTGTCGCGGTGGATCACGACGCCGCGCCCGCTCGACAGGTAGGCGACGATCGCGTCGGGCGGCACCGGGAAGCAGCACCGGGCATAGGAGACGACGAGGCCCTCCGTGCCCGCGATGGACACCGGCGCCTGCGGTCCCTCCCGCGGCATGTCGGCCTCGCGCGGCAGCAGGCGCCGCGCGACCAGCGGCGCCGGGCGCTCGCCGAGCCCGATCTTCTCCAGCAGGTCGTGCCCGTCCCTGAGGCCGAGCGCCACGGCCACCTGGTCCAGCCGTCCCGCGGGCAGCGAGCGCAGCGAGAGCCTGAATTCCTCCAGCGCCTGGTTCAGCAGCCGCGTGCCGAAGTCCACGGCCTCGCCGCGCTTCAGTCCCTTGAGGTACTGGCGGATCGCGGCGCGCGCCTTGGCGGAGACCACGAAACTCGCCCAGACCGGGTTCGGCTGCGCGCCCTTCGCGGTGATGATCTCGACCGTCTGCCCGTTCCTGAGCACGGTGCGCAGCGGCACCAGGCGGCGGTCCACCTTGGCTGCGACGCAGTGGTTGCCGACGACGGTGTGCACGGCATAGGCGAAGTCCACGCAGGTCCCGCCCCGTGGCAGCCGCATGATGTCGCCCTTCGGCGTGAACACATAGACCTTGTCCGGGAACAGGTCCAGCCTGACGTTCTCGAGGACCTCCTCCGCCGACGCGTCCTGCAGCTGCGCGACGTTCTTGAGCCACTCGCGGGCGCGCTCCTGGCGGGCGGCGCCCTCGGTCTCGCCGGTCTTGTAGGTCCAGTGCGCGGCGATGCCGGACTCGGCCATCTCGTGCATCTCGCGGGTGCGGATCTGCATCTCCAGCGGCATGCCGTTCGGCCCGAACAGGGTCGTGTGCAGCGACTGGTAGCCGTTCACGCGGGGGATGGCGATGTAGTCCTTGAACCGGCCCGGCATCGGGCGGTACAGGCCGTGCGCCAGCCCCAGCACCCGGTAGCACTCGTCCACGGTGCCGACGACGACGCGCACGCCGAACACGTCGATGACCTCGCTCAGCGCGACCTTCTTGCGCCGCATCTTGGCGTAGACGCTGAACAGGTGCTTCTCGCGCGCCTCGACCTCGCCCTCGATGCCGGCGCGCTTGAGCGCCTGCCGCAGGTTGCTGGTGATCTTCGGCAGGAACTCCTTCTGGCTGCCGCGCGAGCGCTTCAACTCGCGCTCGATCACCCGGTAGCGCTTCGGGTACAGCGCCTTGAACCCCAGCTCCTCGAGCTCGAGCTTGATCGAGTGGATGCCGAGGCGGTTGGCGATCGGCGCGTAGATGTCGAGCGTCTCGCGTGCCACCAGCCGCCGCTTCGCGGGCGGCATGGCCCCGAGCGTCCGCATGTTGTGCACGCGGTCGGCCAGCTTGACCATGATCACGCGGATGTCGCGCACCATGGCGAGCAGCATCTTTCGGAAGCTCTCGGCCTGCGCTTCCTGGCGGTTCTTGAACTGGATCTGGTCGAGCTTGGTGACGCCGTCGACGATGTCGGCGATCTCTTTGCCGAAGCGCTCGGTGATGGCCTCGTTGGAGACGCCGGTGTCCTCGACCACGTCGTGCAGGATGGCGGCGGCGACGGTGGCGCCGTCCATGCGCAGGTCGGCGAGGATGTCCGCGACCGCGACCGGGTGGGTGATGTAGGGCTCGCCGGAGCGGCGCTTCTGTCCCTTGTGGGCCTGCTCGGCGGAGTCGTAGGCCTCGCGCACCCGCTCCACCTGGTCAGGGGGCAGGTAGCTCTCGAGCTTGGAGATGAGCTGGGCGATCCCGGGAGCACGCCTGCCGCCCGGCAACAGACCCAGCAGGGTGGAGGCGTAGCTCATGGGGCGGGCTGCCCCGGGGTCAGTCTCCCAGGCCCAGCTGCGGCGCGCGGAACTCGGCGGCCAGGTCGAGCGGGTTGTCCGGGATCAGTTCCGGCTCCGGCTCCGGCTCGGGGTCCGGCTCGTCGAGCAGCTCGAGCCCGACCTGCCCCGCCGCGATCTCGCGCAATGCCACGACCGTCGGCTTGTCGTTCTCCCAGTCGACCCGGGCCTCGGCGCCGTTGGCGAGCTGGCGCGAGCGCTTCGCGGCCAGGAGGACGAGGTCGAACAGGTTGTCGACGTTCTGCAGGCAATCTTCGACGGTGATGCGGGCCATGGGAAAACCGATGAAAGTCAGCCAAATGGCCCAACAGGATAGCCGAAAGGCGGGGTCCCGGCCAGCGGCGGCTGGCAGGGCCTCCTCAGCCGAGCAGGCCGGCGGCGAACGCCCCCAGCCCGGGCCGGTCGCTGCGCAGGGCCTCGCCCTGGCCGTGGACGATGGCCGTCAGCGCCTCGAGCGCCTGGGCGAAGTCGTCGTTGACCACGACGTAGCGGAACTCGGCCCAGTGGGACATCTCCTCGACCGACTCGCGCAGCCGCCGCTCGATGACCTCCGGGCTGTCCGTGCGCCGGTCGCGCAGCCGCTGTTCCAGCACCGCCCGCGACGGCGGCAGGATGAAGATGTCGACCGACTCGGAGACACGCTCACGCACCTGCCGTGCGCCCTGCCAGTCGATCTCGAGGATCAGATCCTGCCCGGCCGCGAGCGCACGGGCGACCTGGGCCCTGCCGGTGCCGTATTGATGACCGAACACCCGGGCGTGCTCGACGAAAGCGTCCTCGCGCAGCATCTGTCCGAAGCGCTGCTCGTCGATGAAATGGTAGTCGCGGCCGTCGATCTCGCTGGGCCGCCGTGGCCGCGTGGTGAAGGACACCGAAAACGTCAGTGACGGTTCCCGCGCCATCAGTGCGCGAACGAGGCTCGTCTTGCCGGCACCCGACGGGGCCGCGACGACAAACAACCGGCCGCGCTTTTCGGATCCTGCCTGCATCGTGGGGTGGTCCGGAACAGGGCGGCAAGGATGCGCGAGTCGCCGGCCGGTGCCAAGCGGGTCCTGACCGCGTCAGGCAGGGGGCCTGGCGGCTGGGGGCTCGTCACGTTGGGGGTATCAGGGATTCGAGCGCCGGATCAGTGGACGAAGGCGTTTAGATGGCGGCAATTTCCTTCAAGATTGCTGCAATTGGGCACAGATAGCCTCAATATTTGCGCATCAGCCAGAGCAGCGCGGGGGTGCCGACGATCAGCAGGAAAATCGGGGTAAACAGGAAGATGTGAGTCGCGGAATTCATGTGTGGGGTCCTCCTTGGAACCCGCGCGTATTTTATTGCGGTGCACCACAACTTCCATTCGGACTCTCCGTGATTCCGTGTGAGCCGAGAACCGCGTCACAAGCGGCGGGTGGGCGGCTACCCGAGGGCGGCCACCCAGGCCAGGGTGAGCAGGCCGAGCGCCGTGGCCCCCGCGAGCCACTGGGGGACCGCCCGGCCCGGTGCGGGCAGGCGCAATTGCGCCAGGACGAAGCCGGCCGCGACCCCGGCCACGAAGCCCAGCAGGTGGGCCAGCAGGTCGGTGCGCTCGCCGCTGCTCCCGGTGAAGGCGAGCAGGGCCACGCCGGCGACCAGCGGCGCGAACCTCTGCATCCAGGTCAGGGCGGCCGCCGCGCGCCGGCGCCAGGTGAACGCGGAGGTCAGGCCGAGCGCGACGAATACCGCGGTAGACGCGCCGAGGATCGAGTGCCCGGGCGGATGCAGCACCATGTCCACCGCGTTCGCCGCCCCGGCGCCGAGCAGGATCGCGAGCCACGCGACGCCGACGCCCACGAACTGTGCGGCGGGATACGCGAAGAGCACGCCGAAGGCGAGGTTGGCAAGCAGGTGTCCGAGGTCCGCGTGCAGCGTCAGTGCGGTGAAGGCGCGCCACCACTCGCCGCGCTCGAGCAGCCCGATCTCGAGCACGCCGCGATCCACCCAGCTGCGCTCGCCGAGCCGGTACAACGCCGCGCCGGTCACCGCCATCAATACCGCGGCATAGGCGACGACGCCCCAGATCGCGTGTCGGTACCGTGGCCACGACAGGGGCGCGGCCGGGCGTGCGTGGTTCTCGCGCAGGTAGCGGCCGATCTGGTCCGCGGCGCGACGGTGCTCGGCGGCGTCCACCCACAGCGTGTCGCCGTCTGCTCCCGGTTCGACGACGTGACCGATGCCCGTCGAGGTGAGCACCAGCGACCACTCGCGGGCAACGGACGCAGGCAGGCGTGAGGCGAGGAGGGCGTGGCTCAAGGGAGCGACCGGTGGCGGCTGGAAGGTCCGCTATGGGGGCGGCGAGGCGCGAATCAACCTAGAACGGCGCGCCGAAGACCAGGCGGTAGACCGACAGCCCTTCCCCGAAACGGTAGGCCAGCCCGACCCGCGGCAGCGGCAGGCCCCACACGCGGACCGGCTCGGTGGTGCCCAGCGTCACGCCGATCTCCACCTGGAAGGGCAGGTCGTTCGAGCCTTCCGCGGAGCGCACGACCGGCTGCTCGGGCTGGTCGGGATACCACTCGGCGAGCAGGTACACGCCACTGTCCGCCTGCTCGCCCGCCAGGTCGAAGCCGAGCGGACGCCGTGACTCTGCGCCGGCCTCCACTTTGAGCAGGTCGGCCGTGCCCAGCGATCCGTCGAGGTCCACCCCCGCGTAGACAATGCCGGTGTAGAGCCGGCGCAGCTGGTCACCGCGTTCCCACTCGCGGTGCAGGTGAAGCGCGGCCGAGTAGAGTGTTGCGTCAGTGGCGCTGGCGGCTTCCCAGGCTCGGCCCGCCTCGACATAGGGCAGCAGGTGCCAGTCGCCGCCGAGTTCGAAGTCGAGCTCGATGCCGCCAGCGACGCTCAGGGTGTCGAGCCGCTCCGGGATGCCGGAGTCGATCATGTCGCGCGGCTCGAAGTCGTAAAGTCCGATCGTCACCGGTAGCCGCAGGCGGATGCCGGGACGCCCGTCCGCGGGCTCGGACAGGCGCCAGCTGACCGGCAACCGGTAGATCTGCAGCGTGCGGCCGTTCACGGCGTACACGCCGCTGCCGAGCTGCGTCGCGAACGCGAAATGCACCACGTCGGCCTCGGCTTCACGCAATTCGGCGGCGGCCGCCGGCGTGCACGGGACGAGCACGTTGACGACGACGGCGACCGCCGCGACGGAGCGCGACACGAAGCGTCCGCGATGCGCGGTGCCGCCCGGTGTCACTCGCGACCGACCCGCGGGCCGGCGACCCGGTGGCCCGGATTGATGTTGCCCAAGCAAGCCCCATGGCCCGGCGTGGTCGAGCCGGGCGAGCTGCGAGGCTAGCATCGGGGCTGGCCGCCGGGGAGACGGAGCTTTGCCCTCGTCGCCGCATGAGGGGACACTACGAGGGGATTGCCAGGACGGGAGGCCAGGCCGATGCGAGCCAGGAACGAACCCGACGAAGTCACGCCATTGCCGGCGCCTCCGGCACCGCCGGCGCGCGACGCCAACCCGTGGCCCCTGCCGGAGCTGGACCGTCCGGCGATTGAGACGCCTTCTCCGCGGCGGCCCCGGCGCCGTGACGGCACGCCGGAGCCGGGGAAGGCGACGCCCCGGATCGCCGTCCTGGCGGCGTTTGCGTTGCTGGTCCTCGGGCTGGCGGCGGCGCGGATGATGGAGGGCGGGGATGCCGGCGACCTGGCCGAGGCACTGCTGCCGCTGCTGCTCCTCGTGATCTTCATCGCCTCGCGCTTTCGCCGCCGGCGGAAGCCTCCGGTAGGTGAAAGGCGAAACACGCCTTAGGCGGCGCTTAAGCGCGACGCGGTTAGCTGCGTCAACGCCCCCTGCGCGCACGCGTTGAGGGGCAGTGAACGTCCGGCTCCGCCCGTCCCCGGCCGGCCCGCAGGAGGACCCACGATGTCAAAGCCCTTTACGAGCGCGCACTGCGCGGCCTCGGTCGGCGCCCTGTGCGCGGCGCTGGCCGCGATGCTGGCGCCCGCCCCGGCGCTCGCCGACCGCAGCCCCGGAACGACCTTCTATGCGGGTGCCGAGTTCGACGACCAGGACAGCCAGCGCATCGACGCGGGACTGTCATTCCTATCGGAAGGCGGCACCGGCGTGGACGTCGCGGGCTCGTGGACGGACACGGACTGGACGAGCGGCAGTCTCTCGTCGAGCTACCTCTACGGGCTGGTCAGCCACGACTTCGGCCGCTTCGGCGTCGGCGCGGGCCTGCGCTACATGCGCGACGAGGACCTCACCGAGACGCTCGGCTTCCTCGGCACGGCGTTCGTCGACTTCGAGAGCGCCCGGCTGCTCGCGATTCTCGAGACGCGCGACACGGACTTCGACGAGGCGTCGTTCACCGCCACCGGCGAGGACATCGGGCTGCCGGAGATCACCAGCGTCTCGGGCACCTCGAAGTGCAGCGCCGGCAGCCTGGGCTTCGGCCTCGCGCTCGACGCGACGCTGGAGCGCTGGTCGTTCTACGCCTCCGCGATGGGCTACGACTACGACTCGGAGGAGTGCGCGGTCGAGATCACCTCGATCGACGGCGGGTCGGCCGGCGGGGGCGGCAACGGCGGCGGCATGGGCGCCGGGCCCTACGGCGTGAAAGGGCCGATGGCGGAGCGGATGGTCGCCGGCGCCGCGGCGCCGCTGGCCGGCTACACCTACACGCTGGTGCCGCGCGAGGCGGCGCTGCTGGAGTCGAGCTTCATGGCCGGCGCGGGCTTCGCGCTGGGCTCGCGCAGCACGATCGGGCTCGAGTTCTACCACGAGTCCGAGGAGTTCGCGCCGGTGGAGACCGACACCCTGCTCGGCTACTACAGCTTCGACCTGAGCGAGTCGTTCGCGATGGAATTCCGCGTCGGCATCAGCGCCACGGACGGCTACGACGACGCGACCTTCGTGGGCCTGCGGTTCTACGCTTCGCCGGGCGACTGAGGAGACACGCCACCGCTTTCTCACTCGACGTTCTGCACCTGCTCGCGCATCTGCTCGATCAGGACCTTCATGGACACCGCGGCGCGGGTGGTCTCGACGTCCTGCGACTTGGACGAGAGCGTGTTGGCCTCGCGGTTGAACTCCTGCATCAGGAAGTCGAGCCGCCGGCCGGCGGGCTCGCCCGAGGCCATGACCTTGCGCACCTCGACGACGTGGCTGCGCAGCCGGTCGAGTTCCTCGTCCACGTCCATCTTCTGCAGCGCGATGACGATTTCCTGCTCGAGCCGCTCGCTGTTCGGCTCCGCGGCCACCTGTGCCAGCTTTTCGTTGAGCCGGGTCCGGATGCGCTCGCGGACCTCGGGCAGCCGGGCGCTGACTTCATTGGCGAGCGCCTCGATGCCGTCGCAGCGGGCAGCCAGCAGCTCCGCGATGCGGCCACCTTCGCTTTCCCGCGACTCCGTGAGCGCCGCCAGCGCCTCGCCGAGCAGGTCGCGGGCCGCGGCCAGCTGCGGCGTGGTGTCACGCTCGCCCTCCCGCACCACACCCGGCCAGCGCAGCAGGTCCACGGCGTTGACCCCGGCGACGTCGCCGAGCCGCGCGCGGACCCGCGTGACCTGCTCGACCAGGCGTTCCAGCAGCGGCTCGTTGAGCTCCAGCGGCGCCACCGCGGCGACGGCCGGCCGGAAGTAGAGCGCGGCCTCGACCTTGCCGCGGCGAACGGCGGCGGCGATGGCCTGGCGGAACTCGCCCTCCGCGGCACGGAAGTCCTCCGGCAGGCGGAAGCCGGCCTCGAGATAGCGGTGGTTGACGGTCCGCAGTTCCCACGCGAGGCTGCCGCAGTCGAGGTTGCGTTCGCGCCGGGCGAAACCGGTCATGCTGCGTATCATCGTGTCCCCGTCGTGAACGCGGACGCGGTCCTCACTTCGCCCGCGCCGGTCGTGTAAGCTTTCGCGCCAGAATAACAGATGCATCGCGCGCCGACGCGGGAGGACCCTTGCGCATCGAGTACGCCGACGTCAGCGACGTCGGGCACCGGGACGACAACCAGGACCGCGCGGCCGTCGTCGCCAACGAGCACTCGGCGTTGCTGATCGCGATGGACGGCATGGGCGGGCACGCCGACGGGGCGCGTGCCGCCGAGATCGGCCGGCACGTGCTGCTCAACGCCTTCGCAGCGGAGTCCCATCCGGTCTTCGACCCGCTCGGCTTCCTGCACCTGTCGCTCGGCCGGGCGCACGAGGCCGTCGTGGCGGCGGGCAAGGGCATGTCGCTCGAGCAGCGGCCGCGGGCGACCTGTGCGGTGTGCCTGGTGCAGGACGGCGCCGCCTGGTGGGCCCACCTCGGCGACAGCCGCGTGTACCACATCCGTCACGGTGCGGTGGTGGAGCGTACGCGCGACCACACCCACGTCGAGCAGCTGCTGCGCGACGGCATGATCCGGGAAGACGAGGTCCACGGCCATCCGATGCGCAACTACGTGGACTGCTGCATCGGCGGCGAGCCGGGGCAGCCGGAGATGAGCCTCTCGCGGCGCCGGCCGCTCAGCCCGGGCGACATCGTACTCGTCTGCTCGGACGGCGTGTGGGCCAGCCTGCGCGATGCCGACATCGGCGCGTTCTGGCAGCCCGACGGGCCGCCGCTCGCCGAGGCGCTCTCGGCGCTGGTCGACAGGGCGGTTGCGGCCTCCGCGCCGCACAGCGACAACGCGACCGCCGCCGCGCTGCGCTGGCTCGGCTGAGGCAGACCGAGGTAACCCCATGAGACCGAGCGGCCGCACGCCCGACGAGCTTCGCCCGGTCCGCTTCACGCGCGGCTTCACCGCCCATGCCGAGGGTTCGGTGCTGGTCGAGTTCGGCGACACGCGGGTGCTGTGCACCGCCAGCGTGGAGAACGGCGTGCCCGCTTTCCTGCGCAATTCCGGCCAGGGCTGGGTCACGGCGGAGTACGGCATGCTGCCGCGCGCGACGCACACGCGGACGCCGCGAGAGGCCGCGCGCGGCCGGCAGAGCGGCCGGACGCAGGAGATCCAGCGGCTCATCGGCCGCTCGCTGCGCGCCTGCATCGACCTGCGCGCGCTCGGCGAGCGCACCGTGACCATCGACTGCGACGTCCTGCAGGCCGATGGCGGCACGCGCACTGCGGCGATCACCGGCAGCTTCGTCGCGCTCGCGGACGCGGTCGACGCGCTGGTGCGTCGCCGGCTGATCGCCTCGAGCCCGATCCACGGCCAGGTCGCCGCGGTGTCGGTGGGCATCGTGGGCGGCGTGCCGGTGCTCGACCTCGACTATGCGGAGGACTCGGAGGCCGAGACCGACATGAACGTGGTCATGAACTCCGGCGGCGGCTTCATCGAGGTGCAGGGCACGGCCGAGGGCCATGCCTTCCGGCGCGAGGAACTCGACGGCCTGCTCGACCTCGCGGCCGCGGGCATCGCGAGGCTCTGCGCGCTGCAGCTCGAGTCGCTCGGCGGCGGCCGGAGGGCCTGAGGCTGCCGTGCGCCGGGTGGTCCTGGCCAGCGGCAACGCCGGCAAGCTGCGCGAGATGCAGGCGCTGCTCGCCGGCTGCGGGTTCGAGGTCCTGCCCCAGTCAGCCTTCGGCATCGAGTCGCCGCACGAGGATGGCGCCAGCTTCGTGGACAACGCCCTGATCAAGGCCCGCCACGCGGCGCGGCTGAGCGGCCTGCCGGCGATCGCCGACGACTCGGGCCTCGACGTGGACGCGCTCGGCGGCCGGCCCGGCATTCATTCCGCGCGCTTCGCCGGCGCGGGCTGCAACGACGAGGACAACAACCGCAAGCTGCTCCGCGAACTCGCCGCCGTGCCGGCCGGGCGGCGCAGGGCGCGCTACCACTGTGCGATGGTGTTCGTCCGCGGCGCCGACGACCCCGCGCCGGTCGTGCGCGAGGGGCTCTGGGAGGGCGAGATCGGCTTCGAGCGCCGCGGCGGCGGCGGTTTCGGTTACGACCCGCTGTTCGTCGTGGCGGGCGACGGCCGCACGGCCGGGGAGATGCCTGCGGACGAGAAGAACCGGGTGAGCCACCGGGCTCAGGCGCTCAACGCGCTGGTGGAGGCGCTGAAGGGCTGAGAGGTGCCCGGTACAGACCTGTGTCTCCATCCGGGGACAGGTCTGTACCGGGTACCTCCTGACTCAGCCGTCGCCCACGAACTTGATCGGCTCGCCGGCAACGGGCTGCTTGCTTGGGTACAGGCCGTTGATCAGCTTGTGCTGCTCGAGCGCGTACTTCGGCATCGGTGAGCGGGCGGCGATCTGCTCGATGCTCATCCCGGCCGGCGCGGGCACGACGCGCAGCCGGTACGGTTCGGCCAGCCGGAACTCGTTGGAGCGCAGCGCGCGGAAGGTCTTCGCGGCCGACATGAACAGCACGTCCGCCTGCGGCGCCGGTTCGTCGGCGCGGCTCGCGCCGCGGATCACCCACATCAGGTTGTTGAAGGCGATGACGACGTAACGGACGTTGTCCGACGTGCCGTACGGCGACCTGTCGCCGCGGACGATCGCGGTGTAGGCCTTGAGTCCGTTGATCTCCAGCTCCTCGGCGCGGTCGAGGCGCCGGTCGCCGAGCGCCCGCAGCACGAAGTCGCGGGGGTGGGTCACGCCCGGCGGCGGCGGCTGCGCGTTCATGACCATCATGCTGTTCTTGTCGGGCGCGGCGGCCAGCAGCTGCTGCGGGTCGTTCTGCACGACCCAGCCTTGCGGGAAGGCGATCGTGAGCTGGAAGTCCGCGTGGTAGAAGCGGTTGTCGCGCACCATTCCCTGGCGGCGGCTCGACCCGAATGCCAGCCCGTTGATCGCCCGCAGGTAGCGGTCGCGCTCTTCCGCCTGGCCGGTCGCCGTGCCTTCCACCTTGCCGGCCGAGGACACGGCCTCGCGGAAGCGGGTGTCGTTGTCGGGGTGGGAAGCGAAGACGCCGTGGTAGATGCGCGGGTCGCGGCCCTCGGCCCGCGCCCGGTCGCGCTCGAACTGTTCCTGGTCCTTGAGGATGGACACGACCTCGATCATGGCCTCCGGCTTGTAGGCGGTCTTGGCGAGGTAGCGCGCGCCGAGGCTGTCTGCCTCGAGCTCCGCCTCACGGCCGTAGCCGCTGATGACCGCGGCGCCGGCGATGTTGGTCAGCTCGCCGAGCGCCGGCTGGCCGGTGAAGATGACCGCGGCCGCGCTCAGCACGCCGTGAATTTCCACTCGAGATTGGGCCGCTCGCTGACCCTGGCGAGCTTCTCTCCGACCTGCTGGACATACTGCTGCAGCGCGTAGTCGTCGTAGACCCCCATCGTCTGGGTGATCTGCACGTGCATCTGCTTGCCGAGCTTGATCTCGCTGTCTTCCGACATGAAGGCCATGTCGGAGCCGCCGCTCACCGGGTTGGCGGCGCAGCCCGAGAGCAGGGCGAAGCCGACGGCGATCGCGGCGAGGCTCGAAGTCATCCAGCTGGGCATCATCGGTTCCTCGGGTCGGGGCCGCCCCGGTCACTGCTTATAGCCGCGGCCGGCGGCCGCGCTCAAGCGCGGGCCACCCTGTATGACGCTGGCCGGAGCGAAAAGTTGACCCGTGGTGAGTCGTACCCGGTGAAGATCGGTCCCCAGCGGGGACAGGTCCGCACCGGGTAGGTCTGAAAAGGCAAAGGGCGCCTCGCGGCGCCCTTCGTGGCATCAGTCGTTGTCGAGGCGTCAGGCCGACAGGCCGTACTTCTTCCGGAACTTGTCCACACGGCCGCCGCTGTCGACGATCTTCTGCTTGCCGGTGTAGAACGGGTGGCAGTTCGAGCAGACCTCGACCTGCAGGTCCTCGCCGAGCGTCGAACGCGTCTGGAAGCTGTTGCCGCAAGTGCAGGTGACGGTGATCAACTGGTACTTGGGGTGGATGTCCGACTTCATGGTCGTTGCCGCCGCGTCGCCCCCGTCGGGGCTCTTTGGAAAAAGGGCGCGCAGTCTAGCGAGCTATGCGTTCCGGCACAAGTTGGAGCGGCGAAACGCGCGATGCCTGGCGCCGCGGGCGCCCGTCGCGCCGGCGCAGAGGGCCGTCGGGAAGGCTAAGTGGCAGAAATCATGTGGGTTTTTTCCTTATCCACAAAACCTGTGGATAACTCTGTGGACGGCGCGCCGACCCGGGATTCGAACGGCGGACAAAATCGCTTAAATGTCACTTTGATTAAAATTTGACCAGGCAATTTTAGCCTAATATTTCATAGGCTTAGACGCCCCTAGTTAACGCAGGGTGGCAACAATGTCGTCAAAGTGCCGGTCTTGCAGGAGGCCGCCCCGGACTGTGAACAAACACCCCGGGCCGGCCGCGTCAGGCCCCGATCGGGAACTCCTCCCCGGAGCCCGGATCGCGCGCGTGCAGGATGCGGTCCAGGCGGATCCGCAGTCGCGCCCCGTAAGTATCGGATGCGACTAGGAACTCTCCGTCCGGGACCGTCTCGAGGTCCTTCGGCAGCAGCAATTCCAGGCGCGCGACGCCGTCCTCGTCCACCCAGTTCAGCAGCAGCCGGCGACGATGCAGGATCCAGATCTCGTACAGGTCGTGCAGGTCGCAGTCGATGATGCGGTAGCCGTTCACGCGGCCCGTTCCGGCAGGAAGGCCGCCTGCACGTCGTTCAGGAACCTGAAGCCGAGCGGCGTGGCGCGCAGGCGTCCCCCCGCGGCGTCCACGAGTCCGCGCGTCTGCAGCGAGGTGATGGCCGGCTCGAGGACGCGGGCGGACAGGCCCGTCGCTTCCTCGAAGGAGGCGAGGGTCGAGCCTTCCGCCAGCCGCAGGGCATTGAGGGCCCACTCGAAGGGAAGCTCGTCCTCCACGACGCGCCGCCGCGCGGCCGCCGCACCGCCGGCCGCCCTCGCCATGTAGTCACGGGGCATCCGCGGTTTCTCGGTACGCCAGACGACGCCTCCCGGCGCGGTCAGCTTGCCATGCGCCCCGGCGCCGAGTCCGAGGTAGTCGCCGAAGGTCCAGTACGCGAGGTTGTGCCGGCAGCGCCGGCCCGGGCGGGCGTAGGCCGACACCTCGTATTGCCGCAGACCGGCCGCTTCCAGTTCCGACTGGCAGGCGAGCTGCATGTCGAGCGCCACGTCATCGTCAGGCAAAGGGGGCGGGCGGTGGAAGAAGGGGGTCCCGGCCTCGAGCGTGAGCTGATAGTGCGACAGGTGCGCGGGCCCGAGCGACAGCGCGGTGCGCAGGTCGGCCAGCGCGCCCTCGACGTCCTGGCCGGGCAAGGCGTACATCAGGTCGAGATTGAAGTTGTCGATGCCCGCCCGCTCGAGGTCGCGTACCGCTGCCTCGGTGTCCTGCGGCGCGTGGATGCGGCCGAGCGCCTGCAGCCTCGGCGCCGAAAACGACTGCGCGCCCAGCGACACGCGGTTGACGCCCGCGCGCGCATAGTCCTCGAAGCGCCCGCGCTCGACCGTCCCGGGGTTGGCCTCGAGGGTGACCTCGGCGTCGCGGCCCAGGGGCAGCGCCGCGGCGATGCCGGCGAGGATGCGCGCGATGGCGGCGGCGCTGAACAGGCTCGGCGTGCCGCCGCCAAAGAACACGGACCCCACTTCGCGGCCGGCCGCCAGGTCGAGGTCCCCGGCCAGGTCGTCGAGCAGGGCCGCGACATAGGCGTCCTCCGGCAATTCCGCCGGTGCCGCGTGCGAGTTGAAGTCGCAGTAGGGGCACTTCCGGACGCACCAGGGAAGGTGGACGTACACGGCAAGGGGGCGCGGCATGGGGGCATTCTACCCGTGGAAAACCGCGTTGATTCCCGCAGTGCACCATGACAGTCTCGGCGACCATCGGCGGCGTTGGCCGCGGAACAGCAAACGGGCGGAAACACCATGGGTAACAAGAAGTTCCAGCTGACCAACCTCGCTACCGGCAAGGCCTGCGAGCTCGAGGCCCTGTCCGGTTCGGTCGGGCCCGACGTCGTGAACATCGCCCCGCTCTACAAGGAGCACGGCGTGTTCACCTTCGATCCCGGGTTCATGGCCACGGCCTCCTGCGAGAGCCACATCACCTACATCGACGGCGATGCCGGCGTGCTGCTCTACCGGGGCTACCCGATCGAGCAGCTGGCCCAGCACAGTTCGCACCTCGAGGTCGCCTACCTGCTGATGTACGGCGAGCTGCCGACCGCGGCGCAGTTCAAGGGCTTCCACGACTCGATCCGGCGGCACACGATGCTGAACGAGTCGCTGCTCAACATGTACCGCGGCTTCCACCACAACGCGCACCCGATGGCGCAGGTGTCGGCCATCGTCGCGTCCATGGCGGCCTTCTATCACGACACGACGGATATCTACGACGCGCGCCACCGCGAGATCTTCGCGCACCGGATCATCGCCAAGATCCCGACCATCGCGGCCGCGGCCTACAAGCACTCGCTTGGCCAGCCCTTCGTCTACCCGCGCAACGACCTCGACTACACCGCCAACATGCTGAACATGTTCTTCGCGGTGCCGTGCGAGCCGTATTCGGTGGACCCGCTGCACGCCAAGGCGATGGACCTGCTGTTCATCCTGCACGCCGACCACGAGCAGAACGCCAGCACCTCGACGGTCCGGCTGGCGAGCAGCACCGGCTGCAACCCCTACGCGGCGATTTCCGCCGGCGTGTCGGCCCTGTGGGGCCCGGCGCACGGCGGCGCGAACGAGGCCGTGCTGGAGATGCTGGCCGAGATCGGCGACGTCAAGAACGTGCCGGGGTTCCTCAAGCGGGTGAAGGACAAGGACGGCGGGGTCAGGCTGATGGGCTTCGGCCACCGCGTCTACAAGAACTTCGACCCGCGCGCCAAGATCATCCGCGAGATGTGCCACAAGGTGCTCGGCCAGCTCGGCGACGCGGACGACCCGATGTTCGAGCTCGCGCTCAAGCTCGAGGAGATCGCGCTTGCCGACGAGTACTTCGTGTCGCGCAAGCTGTACCCGAACGTGGACTTCTACTCGGGCATCATCTACCGCGCGCTGGGCATCCCGCGCTCGATGTTCACGGTGATGTTCGCGCTGGCGCGGACCGCCGGCTGGGTGTCGCACTGGCTGGAGATGATCGCCGACCCGGCGATGAAGATCGGCCGTCCGCGGCAGCTCTATCGCGGCCCGACGCAGCGCGACTACGTGCCGCTGGTGAAGCG
>JAGTSG010000055.1 GCA_018261655.1 Pseudomonadota bacterium
CGCAGGAAGGCGTCGGGCAGCTCCTTCTCGTTGTTGCTGGTGATCACCACGATCGGTCGGTGCCGGGCGCGCACCAGCTCGCGCGTCTCGTAGACGTAGAACTCCATGCGGTCGAGCTCGCGCAGGAGGTCGTTCGGGAACTCGATGTCCGCCTTGTCGATCTCGTCGATCAGCAGCACGGATTGCTGCTCGCTGTCGAAGGCGCGCCACAGCGTGCCCTTGACGATGTAGTTGGCGATGTCCTTGACCCGGCCGTCGCCGAGCTGCGAGTCCCGCAGCCGCGATACGGCATCGTACTCGTACAGGCCCTGCTGGGCCTTCGTCGTGGACTTGATGTGCCACTCGAGCAGCGGGCGCCCGAGCGAGCGCGCCACTTCCTGGGCCAGCTGGGTCTTGCCGGTGCCGGGCTCGCCCTTGATGAGCAGCGGCCGCCCGAGCGTCACCGCGGCGTTCACGGCGAGCTTCAGCTCATCCGTCGCGACGTAACTGTCGGTGCCGTCGAAGCGCTGGCGTTCCATGGGGAGCCCTCGGCGGGGAGTCGATGGACGAAGGCCGTCGGCCCGCCGACCCGCGGCCGGGATCAGCCGGACTTGCCGGGGACCGGCTTCGCCCCGAGCCGCTTGAGCTCGGCCAGGACCATGGCGGAGTGCCCTTCCGGGTCCACCTTCATGTAGTGCTTCGCGACGCGCCCTTCCGGGTCGATGATGAACGTGTCCCGGCGGGCGAGTTCCATCATGCCCATGTAGCGGGTCAGCACCCCGAAGCGGGTCGTCACCTGCTTGTCGGCGTCGGCGAGGATCGGGAACGGCAGCCCGTGTTCCTCGGCAAAGGCCTTGTGCGAGGCGACGTCGTCGACGCTGACACCGAGGATCACGGCGCCGAGCTCGCGGAAGGCGAAGATGTTGTCACGGAGCTCGCAGGCCTGGGTGGTGCAACCCGGCGTGTTGTCCTTCGGGTAGAAGTACATCACGACCCACTTGCCGCGGTAGTCGCCCAGCGCGTGCCACTTGCCGTTCTGGTCCTGGAGCCGGAAGTCGGGCGCCTTGTCGCCGACCGCGGGCGCCTGCTGCGCGCCGGCGGGGCCGATGAAGAGGAGGGAGGCAAGCAGGCCGAGGACTGCATGGCGTGCCACTGGCAACATGGGTCGGTCTCCAATTCCCGGGTCGGGCACCGGCGGTGCGCCGGTGGTACCGCTAGGATACCAATATTGACCATCCAGACCCCGGCCGGGCGCGAGGGTTCCCTGGAAATGCCCCGGGAGGCGGCAGCCTAGAGCAGGAACAGCGTTCCCAGGCCGAGCAGCGCCGCGAAACCCACTACGTCGGTGACGGTCGTGAGGATCACGCCGCCCGCCAGCGCCGGGTCGATGCGCAGGCGCTGCAGCCCGAGCGGGATCAGCACCCCGGCGACCGCCGCCGCGGCGATGTTGATGACGATGGCGGCGCAGATCACGGCTGCGATCTGCCAGGTGCCGAACCAGGCCCAGGTGGCCAGCGCGACCACCGTGGCCCAGATCACGCCGTTGAGGGCGCCCACCGAGAGTTCCTTGAAGAACAGCCAGCGCGCGTTCGAGCGCTCGATCTGCCCGAGCGCGATGCCGCGGATGATCAGGGTCACCGTCTGGGTGCCGGCGATGCCGCCCATGCTGGCGACGACGGGCATCAGCACCGCCAGGGCGACGACCTTGTCGATCGTGGCCTCGAACAGGCCGACGACCCAGGACGCGACGAAGGCGGTGATGAGGTTGATACCGAGCCACAGGGTACGTCGCCGCGCGCTGCGCCGGACGCCGGCGAATACATCCTCCTCGTCCTCGAGGCCGGCGGCGGCGAGGAGCGGGTGCTCGGCCTGCTCGCGCGCCACGTCGAACACGTCGTCGATGGTCACGCGGCCCAGCAGCCGCCCGTCCGGCCCGATCACCGCCGCCGAAAGCAGGTCGCGGCCCTCGAACAACCGGACCACCTCCGTGGCCGGCATCTCCGGGGAAATGCCGCCGACCTCCGAGTCCATGACCGATGATGCCGTCGCATCCTCGTCGCCGGTCAGCAGCCGCGTCACCGGCAGGGCGCCGAGGTAGCGGTCGTTGCGGTCCACCACGAAGAGGCAGTCGGTGCGATCCGGCAGCTCGCCGCGCATCCGCAGGTAGCGGAGCACGACGCCGAGGGTCACGTCCGGCCGCACCGTGACGGTGTCCGTGTTCATCAGGCCGCCGGCGGTGTCCTCGGCGTAGCCGAGCACGGTGGTCAGCCTCACCCGGTCCTGCTGGTCCATCGACCGCAGTACCTGCCGGTTCACCGCCTCCGGCAACTCCGCCAGCAGGTCGGCAAGGTCGTCGACGTCGAGGCCTTCCGCGGCGGCGACGATCTCATGGGCGTCCATCTCGCGGATGAGCTCCGCGCGAACCTCTTCGGACAGCTCGACCAGCACGTCGCCGTCCAGCTCGCGGTCCACCAGCTCCCAGGTGAGCTCGCGCTGCGGCGGCGGCAGCGACTCGAGCAGGTGCGCGATCTCGGCCGGGTGCAGCGTATTGATCATCCGCTGCGCCCCGCGCAGCGTGCCGGCGTCGAGCGCGGCACGCAGCGATGCGAGCCGGGCCGCGCGATCGTGGCGGATGTCTGCGGGCGCGGTGTTCACGGCCGGACTCCCGGGACTGGGGCTGCGGGGGGTGGCCGCGAGTCTAGCCGTCCGGATGGCTCGCGGCCACCCGTGGCGGCGGTGAGCGCCGTCAGCCGGGCAGCGCGGAGTGCCGGATCAGCACCTGCGGGTGGCGGGCCGAGAAGTAAGCCGCGAGCTTCTCGACCAGGTAGACGGACCGGTGCTGCCCGCCGGTGCAGCCGATGGCGACGGTGAGGTACCCGCGATTGTGGCGCTCGTACTCGGGTATCCGCGCTTCCACGAAGCGGACGATGTCGTCGAACAGGCGGCCCACCTCCGGGCTCGCGTCCAGGAACTCGCGGACGGGAGCGTCCTTGCCGGTCAGCGGCTTCAGGGCCGGTTCCCAGTAAGGATTGGGCAGCGTGCGGGTGTCGAAGACGAAATCGGCGTCGCCCGGGATGCCGCTCTTGTAGCCGAAGGACTCGAACAGGATCGACAGCCTGCCGTGGCGGCGCTCCTCGACGCGTTGCCGGACGACTTCGCGCAACTGGTGGACGCTCATCGCCGAGGTGTCCACCACCATGTCGGCCGAATCGGCCAGCGGGTGCAGGAGCGTGCGCTCGGCCGCGATCGCCTCCGCCAGCCCGGTGCGCTCCCCGGCGAGCGGGTGGCGGCGGCGCGTCTCGGCGAAGCGCCTGAGCAGGGTCTCGTCCTCTGCGTGAAGGTAGATTTCCTCGCAGCGGATGGCGCTGCGGCGCAGGTCGGCCAGCAGCTGCGGG
This sequence comes from Pseudomonadota bacterium, assembly GCA_018261655.1. Lineage (GTDB taxonomy): Bacteria > Pseudomonadota > Gammaproteobacteria > Steroidobacterales > Steroidobacteraceae > SG8-30. The sequence continues at coordinate 3,375 of JAGTSG010000055.1, forward strand.
ATGGCCTGCAGGTCGCCGGGGCGGTTGCGCGCGTCGATCCCGACCGCGAGGCGCCGGTACATGGGCTCCTCGTCCTTGAGCGTGTAGGCGACCAGCGCCTGCAGCAGGCCGGCGGGGATGTTGTCGATGCAGTACCAGCCGAGGTCCTCGAGCATGTTGAGCGCGACGCTCTTGCCCGACCCCGACAGGCCGCTGACGACGACGAGGCGCATCATGACGGTCGTACTGGCCGCGCCGGCAGGCGCCGGCACGGGTCATCCTACGTGGGCAGGCCGCCCGGGCGCCAATCCCGCCCGACAGGCGGACAGGCGCGACCGGGAGGCGGGCGGGACGCCGCCCGGCGGCGCAGCGCGTCCTAGCCGCGCCGGCGCGCGACCTCGGCGGCGTGGTGATCGGTCATCTTTTCCTTGTGCTTCTTCACGAGCCGGTCGAGCTTGTCCGCGAGCGCGTCGATCGCCGCGTACATGTCCCCGTCGGTCGCCACCGCGTGCAGCTTGCCGCCGCTGACCGCCAGGGTCGCCTCCGCCTTGTGCTCGAGCTTCTCGACGGTCAGCACGCAGTGCACGTCGATCAGCTGGTCGAAGTGCCGGGTGATGCGGTCGAGCTTCTTCTCCACGTAGCTGCGCAGGGCCGGCGTGACGTCGATGTGATGACCCGTGAGTGTCAGCTGCATTCGATATTCCTCCTGGATGTCCTGCGTGCCGTTCACCTGACCGGCAGGCGGCGCCGGTCGGCGGATGAAGCGATGCCCATGGCCTCGCGATACTTGGCCACCGTCCTGCGGGCGACCTGCGCACCGTCCTGCGCGAGCAGGTCGGCGATCCTGCTGTCCGAGAGCGGTTCGGCCGGGTCCTCGGCAGCGACGAGTTTCCTGATTTTGGCACGGATCGCCGTGGACGACACCTCGGCGCCGCCGTCGCCCGGCACGCTGCTGGAGAAGAAGAAGCGGAACTCCAGCAGACCCCGCGGCGTGTGCATGTACTTGCCGGTCGTCACCCGCGAGATGGTCGACTCGTGCATCCCGATGGCGTCGGCCACGTCCTTGAGCACCATCGGCTCCATGGACTCCTCGCCGTGCTCGAAGAAGGCCGACTGGCGCTGCACGATGCTGCGGGCGACCTTGAGCAGCGTCTCGTTGCGGATCTCCAGGCTGCGCAGCAGCCAGCGGGCCTCCTGCACCTGGGCGCGCAGCACCGCATGGTCCTCGGCGCGCGTGACCATGCCGGCGTAGGCCTGGTTGAGGCGGATCCGCGGTACGGATGCAGGGTTCAGCTCGACCACCCAGCCCGTCGGCGTGCGCCTCACGAACACGTCCGGCACGACATACTCGGTGCGCGTCTGCTGCAGTGCGGAACCTGGCCGCGGGTGACAGGCGCGAACGAGCGCGATGGCGTCGTCGAGTTCCTCCGCGGAGCAGTGCAGCTGGCGCCGCAGGACCGCGTACTCCTGGCCCGCCACGAGGTCCAGGTGCCTGCCCGCGATCTCGCGGGCGAGCGCGAGCCCGGTGGTGGCCGGGTCGAGCTGGGCGAGCTGCAGCAGCACGCACTCCGCCAGCGACCGCGCGCCCACGCCGACCGGATCGAGCTGCTGGACGCAGTGCAGGACGGATTCGATGTCCTCCGGCCGCGCTTCCACCTCGGGACGCAGCGTCGCGGCGATCTCCTCGAGGCTCTCGGTCAGGTAGCCGTCGTCGTTCAGCGCATCCACGATGGCGCGGCCGATCATCAGCTGGTCGGGCTCGAGGTGGGCGAGCTCGAGCTGCCACAGCAGGTGGTCGGTCAGGGTCTGGCCCGACTCGTCCGCCAGGTCGAGCATCCGGTCGTCGTCACCGCCGGACCAGGGGGCGTCGGACTGGACCGCCGTCGGCTCCGGCCAGTCTTCCCCGATCTCGACGGTCGGCTCTTCGCCGCCGCCCTCGCCGGACTCTTCGGCTTCACCGGCTGGCGAGGCGCCAAGGTCCTCGAGCGACAACTCCTCCTGCTCGTCCTCGGCCTCGAGCATCACGTTGCTCTCGAGCGCCTCGCGGATCTGCGCCTGCAGCTCGAGCGCGGGCAGCTGCAGCAGCCGGATGGCCTGCTGGAGCTGCGGCGTCATCGTGAGCTGCTGCCCGATCCGGAGCTGCAGTGAGGGCTTCATCATGCCTGGAACGACCCTGGAGCCTGCATCGGCCGGCCCCGCGGGCCGGCGACGCGCCTAGAGGCGGAAATCCTGCCCCAAGTAGACCTCGCGCACGTCCGGATTGGCAAGGATCTCCTCGGCGCTGCCGGACGCCAGAATCGTGCCCTGGTTCACGATGTAGGCACGACCGCAGATGCCGAGCGTCTCACGGACGTTGTGATCGGTGATCAGGACGCCGATGCCGCGGTCGGCGAGGTGGCGGACGATGCGCTGGATGTCGTTGACCGACAGCGGGTCGACGCCGGCGAACGGCTCGTCGAGCAGGATGAAGGCCGGGTCCGCCGCAAGCGCCCGCGCGATCTCCACCCGGCGGCGCTCGCCGCCCGAGAGGCTCATGCCGAGGCTCTCGCGGAGGTGGCCGACGTGGAGTTCCTCGAGCAGTTCCTCGAGTCGCCGCTCCCGGTCCTCCGTCGACATCCCGCGGCGGGTCTCGAGGATAGCCATCAGGTTGTCGGCCACCGACAGCCTGCGGAAGACCGAGGCCTCCTGCGGCAGGTAGCCGAGGCCGCGACGTGCGCGTGCGTGCATGGGCATGCGCGTCACGTCCTGGCCGTTCAGCTCGATCCGCCCGCCGTCGCAGGGCACGAGGCCGACGATCATGTAGAAGGCGGTGGTCTTGCCGGCGCCGTTCGGACCGAGCAGGCCGACCACTTCGCCGCTCGCGATTTCCAGCGACAGGTCCTTGACGACGGTGCGCTTGCGGAAGGTCTTGCGCAGCCCCTCGGCGCGCAGTGTGCTCACGGCGGATCCCCGGGCGGCCCGGCGCCGTCCTCGGGCGCTACCTCGGGCGCTACCTCGGGCGCTACCTCGGGCGCGGCCCCGGGCCCGGCGGCCGGCGGCGACTTCGGGTTGATGGTGATGCGCACCGGCTGGCCGCCCTGTTCACCGGCCTCCGCGACGACCCGCTCCTCGCGCATGCTGTACACCAGGGTCGAGCCCGTGATCTCGTTGCTGCCGTCGGTGAGCCAGGCGTCGCCCGCCAGCCGCACCCGGCCGCTGGTGAGATGGTAGTCGATGCGTTGCGCCCGCCCCTCCGCCCGCTGCTCGCCGCGCTGCTGCGCGAAACGCGCGGGAGAACCGGTCACCTCGGCGCTCGAGATCTCGTTGTTGACGAACCTGACGGTGGCGGCCTCGCTCGACAGGGAACCGCCCTCGGCCGTGATGTGCACCTGGCCCTCGAAACGCCAGCTGCTGTTCTCGAAGTCGAGCCCCGTCGCCGTGGCACGATCGGCCTCGACGCGCGCGTCGCCCTGGGTGATGCGGATGCGGGTGAACACCAGCACGCCGTTCTTGTAGTCGAAGTCGCTGGATTCCGCCTCGACCGAGATCGGCAGCGTGGCGCGCGGGTTGGCGGCCATCGCCAGCGGTGCCGCGAGGGCGAGCAGGGCGGCGAGCGCCACGCTAGGGGACGAACAGGCCATTGACGCCGGATTCTAGCCGCAGGGTCTCGGCCATCAAGTCCGCCCGCATGCCGACCGAGGCCAGGGTATAGGGGCCGAAGCCGAGCGTCACGGGCGCGTCGGTCGTGGCCAGCTTGCTGCGCACGTCGAGGGTGAGCCGCTCGGTCCGGACCACGGCCGGCTCCGGCAGGGCCTGCTTGCCGCCGGTCATCACGACGTTTCCCATGAGTTCCACGGTGCTGAGTCCCGGCCGCGCGCTGCCGCCGTCGGCGGTGAGCCTCCAGCGCTGGCCGGGAAGCGCGAAGTAATTGACGCTCACGGACTCCAGCGCAATCGTCTGGTCGGTCACGTTCTCCGTGGCCCGCCGCGCGGCGACCTCGAGCCGGATGCTGCCGTCCTCGCCGAAGTCGGTCACCACGGCGTCCCTCAGATAGTACCCAGTCTGCTCCGTGGCGGCCGCGGACTCTCCGTCGGCGCCAGCATCGTCATCCGACACCCTGAAAATGACGGCCAGCAGGGCGATCAGCGCGACCAGCAGCAGGAGGCGCGGGATCAACGGCGCGCCTCCCGCGCCGACAGCAGCCAGTCGCAGAACTCGCGCACCGCGCCGTGACCTCCGGGCAGGCGCGTGACGTGCCGGGCCTCGGCGAGCACCGCCGGATGGGCGTCGGCGACGGCGGCCGGCAGGCCCACCGTCCGCAGCAGCGGCAGGTCGGGCAGGTCGTCGACGAGGCAGGCGGCCTCGCCGGCCCCCAGCCCCAGCGTGGCAAGCAGCCCGTCGAGCGCGGCCTGCTTGTCGTCTGCACCCTGGATCAGGTGCGACACGCCAAGCTCGCGCATGCGCGTCTCCACGGCCCGGCTGCGGCGGCCGGAGATGATCGCGACTTCGACGCCGGCCTCGCGCAGCAGCCTGATGCCGTGGCCGTCGCGGACGTGGAAGACCTTCAGCGCCTCGCCGTCCGCGGCGAACCAGAGGCGGCCGTCGGTCAGCACGCCGTCCACGTCGAGGACCAGCAGGCGTACCGAGGCGGCGAGCTGCCGGTCTCCCGCGCTCACATGACCCCCGCGCGCAGCAGGTCGTGCACGTTGAGGGCGCCGACCAGCCTGCCATCCGCATCCACGACCAGCAGCCCGGTGATGCGGTGCTGCTCCATGAGGCGCACGGCCTCCGCGGCCAGCTCTGCGGGCGCGATCGTCTTGCAGCCGCGCGTCATCACCTCGCTCATTCGCGTGCGGTGCACGTCGATCTGCTTGTCCAGCGCGCGGCGCAGGTCGCCGTCGGTGAAGATGCCCTCGACCCGGCCGGCATCGTCCACGATGGCGGTGAGCCCGAGCCCCTTGCGCGACATCTCGAGCAGGCCGCCGGAGAGCGTGGTGGCGCCGGTCACCGACGGCAGGGCATCGCCGCGCCGCATCACGTCCTCGACCCGCAGCAGCAGGCGCCGCCCGAGCGCGCCGCCGGGATGGGACCGCGCGAAATCCTCCGGCGTGAAGCCGCGCGTCTCGAGCAGCGCGACGGCGAGCGCGTCGCCCATCGCGAGGCTCGCCGTGGTGCTCGCGGTCGGCGCGAGGTTGAGCGGACAGGCCTCGGCCGGGACCCGCACGTCGAGGTGGACGTCGCACTCGCGCGCCAGCGTCGAGGCCGGGTTGCCGGTCATGGCGACGAGCGGCACGCCCATGCGCTTGATGAGCGGCAGGATGGTCAGGATCTCGGCGGTCTCGCCGGAATTCGACAGGGCGAGCACCACGTCGTCGCGCGTGATCATGCCGAAGTCGCCGTGGCTCGCCTCGGCGGGATGCAGGAAGAAGGAGGGCGTGCCGGTGCTGGCCAGCGTCGCGGCGATCTTGCCGGCGATGTGCCCCGACTTGCCCATCCCGGTGACCACTACGCGGCCGCGGCAATCGAGCAACAGGCGGCAGGCCGCGACGAACTCGTCATTCAGCCGGCCGGCGAGCGCCGACACCGCGTCCGCCTCGATGGACAGGGCGCGCCGGCCGGCCGCGACCACGCGGCTGTCGTCGAAGGCTTCGCTCATGCTGCGGGCGTCGTCCCCGGTGAACAGGATGGACCTGCGAATCATACACCGCCCATCGGTCCTCCACGCGGCGCGGGGCGCCAGCGCGGCGTCAACGGGCACTAGGCCCCGGAGGCCTGTTTCACTACCATGGGCGCCCCCCTCACGAGGCAAGCCATCCATGACCGCCGACGAAGTCCAGCAGAGGATCGAGGCCGCGCTGCCCGGCGCCACCGTACGCGTTCAGTCGGACGACAACGTGCACTTCGGGGCGCTGGTCATCGCGCCGCAGTTTGCGGGCCTGCGCACGATCAAGCGCCACCAGCTGGTCTATGCCGCGCTCGGCGAATCGGTCGGGGGCGAGATCCACGCGCTGTCCCTCGAGACGCCGACGCCCGCGGAGTGGTCGGCGCGTCGCGGCGCCTGAGCGGGCACCCATGGACAAGCTCCAGGTCACCGGCGGCCGGCGCCTCGACGGCGAGCTCCGCATCTCGGGCGCCAAGAACGCGGCGCTGCCGATCCTGGCCGCGGCGCTCCTGCCCGACGGGCCCGTGCGCATCGGCAACGTGCCGCACCTGCACGACGTGACCACCATGATCCGCCTGCTGGGCCGGCTCGGCGCCAGCGTGACCGTCCTGGACGGGATGAAGGTCGAGGTGGACCCGACCACGACCCGCGACTTCGTGGCGCCCTACGATCTCGTCAAGACGATGCGCGCGTCGATCCTCGTGCTGGGCCCGCTGGTCGCGCGCCACGGCAGCGCGGACGTCTCGCTGCCCGGCGGCTGCGCCATCGGCGCGCGTCCCGTGAACCTGCACGTCGACGGCCTGAAGGCGCTCGGTGCGGAGATCGAGATCGAGGGCGGCTACATCCGTGCACGGGCCGGGCGGCTGAAGGGGGCCCGCATCGTGCTCGAAACGGTCACGGTGACGGGGACCGAGAACCTGATGATGGCGGCCTGCCTCGCCGAGGGCCGGACCGTGATCGAGAACGCGGCGCGCGAGCCCGAGGTCGTGGACCTTGCGGGCTTCCTGTCGGCGATGGGCGCGCAGATCACCGGTGCCGGCACCGACACGCTGGTGATCGAGGGGGTCGAGCGGCTCGGCGGCTGCCACTACGAGGTGCTGCCGGACCGCATCGAGGCGGGGACCTACCTCCTGGCGGGCGCGATCACCGGCGGGCGAGTCCGGGTTCGCGACGTGCGCCCCGGTCACCTCGACGCGGTGCTGGTCAAGTTGCGGGAGGCTGGCGCGACCGTCACCGTCGGCGACGACTGGGTGGAGGTGGACATGCAGGGCCGGCGGCCGCGTGCGGTGGACATCCGCACGGCGCCGTACCCGGCGTTCCCCACCGACATGCAGGCGCAGTTCGCGGCGCTCGACGCCGTGGCCGACGGCGTGGGCACGGTCATCGAGACCATCTTCGAGAACCGCTACATGCACATGCTGGAGCTGCGGCGCCTGGGCGCGGACATCCGCATCGAGGGCAACACCGCCGTGATCCACGGCGTGGAGAAGCTCTCCGGCGCGCCGGTCATGGCCACCGACCTCAGGGCCTCGGCGAGCCTCGTGCTGGCCGGCCTGGTGGCGGAGGGCATGACGGAAATCCAGCGCATCTACCACATCGACCGCGGCTACGAGCGGATCGAGGAGAAGCTGCGGCAGGTGGGCGCCGACATCCGGCGCGTGCCGGGTTAGGACGTCGCGGCCGCCTGGGCCGGGCGCTCCATCACGGGGATCCGGATCGTGTATTCCCGGGCCTGGCCCTCGAAGGGCGGCCCGCGGCGCACCGTGAGCGTCACCGGCTCGCCGGGCGCCAGTCCGGCGATCCGTGCCAGCAGGTCCTCGGCTCCATTGATGGCCTGGCCGTCCACCGCCGTGATGACGTCGCCGCGCTGGATACCCTCGGCAGCGGCCGGCGCCCCGCGATAGACGGTGGTGACGATCACCGAGCCGGGCGGGAAGCCGAACTGGCGGCACTCCTCCGGCTTGAGGCTCTGCGGCCGGATCCCGATCCAGCCGCGCACCACCCGGCCGTCGCGCACGATCGCGTCGACGACGCCGCGTACAAGGTCCACCGGGATCGCGAAGCCGATGCCCTCGATCCCCGCGTTGCGGGCGATGATCGCCGTGTTGATCCCCACGAGTTCGCCGCGTGCGTTGACCAGCGCGCCGCCGGAGTTGCCGAAATTGATGGCCGCGTCGGTCTGGATGAAGTTCTCGAAGGTCGACACGCCGAGCCGGCCCCGCCCGGTGGCGCTCACGATGCCCTGGGTCACCGTCTGGCCGAGTCCCAGCGGGTTGCCGATGGCCAGCACCGGGTCGCCGACCCGCAGGCGGTCCGACCGGCCCAGCTGGATCGCGGGCAGGTCATGCATCTGGACCTCGAGCACGGCGAGGTCCGTGTCCTGGTCGCTGCCCACCACCACTGCGGGCGCCTCGCGTCCGTCGCGCAGCTGCACGCTGACCTGCGTGGCCTGCGCCACCACGTGGTAGTTCGTGATCACGTGGCCGGCGTCGTCGTAGATCACGCCCGAGCCCAGGCTGCGCTCGACCCGTTCGCGATAGGAGTTCCACATCTCGCCGAAGTACGGGGCCCACCCGGGCGGCAGGTTCCTCAGCCGTACCACCCGCTCGGTGTAGACGTTCACCACGGCGGGTGCCGAGCGTTCGACCGCGTCGGCGTAACTGACCAGCGCGTCCGTCGGGGCGGCGGGGCTGCTTCCGGACGGGCCCACGGTTCCCGCCGCGGCAGGCGTGGCGGCGGGGCCGGACCCGGGGCCGGCCTCGGCCGGCGGAGCCGGGGGCGCCACGTCCAACGGGTCCGCTCCACGCCGCAGCAGGTCGGGCTGGAACCACACGGTGACCAGCGCCGCCGCGAGCCCGAGGGCGGCCCAGGGCGAGGCCCACCGGATCCAGCGCAGGACTGCCTTCATCGCAGGAAACTCCTTGTCACGGGCCGGTTTGTGCAGTGCATGACCGGTGTCGTCACCGTGTATAATGCGGAATCCCTCGAAGGAACGAAAACAGGGCCGCGTGGGGATGCACTGTTCCGTGTCCCGGGATGGTCGATGGCCTTCTGGAACTCTGGGGTTAGCTGATGTCCGAGCACGTAGACAAGGGTCGCCGGCAATTGCTGACGGCCGCAACAGTCGTGACGGGCGCGGTCGGGGCGGCCTTCGCCGCCGCGCCGTTCCTGGCCTCCTGGAAGCCGAGCGCGCGCGCCAAGGCGCTCGGCGCGCCGGTGGAGATCGACATCTCCAAGCTGGAGGTGGGCGCCATGCTGAAGGTGGAGTGGCGCGGCAAGCCCGTCTGGGTCCTGCGCCGCACGCCCGAGATGGTCGCGGGCCTGTCCGCGATCGACGGCCTGCTGGCCGACCCGGCCTCCGAGGCCTCGGACCAGCCCGACTACGCCACCAACGAGGCACGCGCCATCAGGCCGGAGTTCCTGGTGGTGCTCGGCGTGTGCACCCACCTGGGTTGCGCGCCGCTGTCGCGCTTCACGCCGGGTGACGCCGAGCTCGGCGCCGACTGGCCGGGCGGTTTCTACTGCCCCTGCCACGGCTCGAAGTTCGACCTCGCCGGCCGTGTCTACAAGGGCGTGCCGGCGCCGACGAACCTGGCGATCCCGCCGTACGCGTTCGTGGACGACAACCACATCCTGGTCGGACAGGACCAGTCGAGGGCTGCCTGATGGCCAACGTTGCAGGCAATGCCGCCGGCGAAGGCGGCAGGATGAAGGCGCTGATGG
>JAGTSG010000099.1 GCA_018261655.1 Pseudomonadota bacterium
CAGGTCGAGCGCACGCTCGACTTCGTGGACGAGCTCGACCCCTTCGCCGCGGTCATGCTCGTCTGGGTGGAGGGCCTCGAAGTCCTCGACCCGCAGACAGAACTGGAGCGGCGTCGCTTCCGCGACGCGGTCTATGAGCGAGTCGGCGAGCGCGCCACGCACCAGCCGCGCTGGGTCGTGCCCCGTCTCGGCATCCGCTTCAACCCGAGGTCCTTCACCGTGCTGCGCAAGTACGGCCTGCGCGGTCCGCTCTGGCAGCACCTCGATCGACTGGCAATCCGCTGACCCGCAGCGCGTGCCCGGTTCGCGCGGCGTTCCTGGCCGGAATGTGTCCAGCCCGGGCCAAGGCAGGCCGGGCCGCGGCGTCGCGTCTGCTCTCAGTCGTCCACCTCGACGAGGGTGGATGATTTCCCGAGGATCCAGGCGAAACCGATGCCGGCGGCAAAGTAACTCTCGCTTCTGACCAGCGGGCTGTCGGCGAAGACGGCGCCCTCGAGGCTGTCCCAGCGCACGAATGCACCCAGCCAGTACTTCTTGTAGCGCTTCGATATTGCCAGCAGGACCTGGCCACCGGCGTAGCCCGCCCTGGCATCGAACGCCGGGCGGTCGGCGGTGGCGTACTGCGGTGCGACCGAATAGAAGTATTCATGGCTGCGTTCCGAACCGTACAGGGGCCCGGCAAGCAACCCCAGGTTCCAGCCCGCAAGCCCCGCAACATCGTCGATATCGAGGGCGAGGCGCGGCGAAAATTCCCAGCCTGCGTTATGCACCCCTCCCATCACGGTCACGGCGACGCGTACCGGCAGGCGCAGGTCCAGCCTGTAACGCCGGTCGTGGCTGCGCCACAGGGTGAAGTCGAGCGCCGGGCCGGCTTCGACCGTCGGCTGAAGATCGGGCATGCCCTGCCGGGCGCTGTTATCGTCGCTGCTCACGGGCACCGAGGCGCCGACATTGATGTTGAGTTCCACGCGGTCGCTGTCGAAGAGGGCGCCGCGTACGCCGTCCTTGTCCGCCTTGAGAAACGATCCGCGATAGACCACGTAGGGAAATGGCAGGAAATAGGGGCTCGATTCGTCCGAACCGCGGTAGTCCGGAAAGGACAGGGCGGTGATGCCGATGCCCAGCTCCCACAAGGGTTCGTCAGCGGCGCGGACCGGGCCGGTGGAAAGGCCGCCCATCAGCAGCATGACGAGGGAAGCCGGGCGACCGCGCAGGAAACAGGGCCGGGAAGTCATGATCGAGCTTACGGCCGTGGGATTTGATCTGGCAATGCTCCGGTCCCTCGCCCCCGCGCCGGCGGGGGCGACCACGGGATGATGTCAATGGAGCCGCGAACAACGGACAACCCCGGGCTCCTTGACGCCAACCGCGGGTTCTACGACGCACTGTGGACGGACGCGCGCCTGGTCGGCCCGGACTCCTTCAATACCTGGCCGCTGGTGTGCTCCCTGGTCTCCCGCTCGCAGCGCCGGCTGGAAGTTGCCCCGGGCCTCCGGCCGCGGCTGCCGCTCGCGGCGACGGAGTTCGTGGATATCAGCCTGCCGGCTGTCTCGAAGCTGCGGGCAAGTGGAGCCAGCGCCGTGCTGGGCCTGGCGTCATCGCTCCCGTTTCGCGAGGGTGTCTTCGATCTCGTCTGCGCGCTCGACATCGTCGAGCACGTGGATGACGACGATGGCGCGCTGTCGGAACTGTCCCGCGTTGCGGCGCCGGGCGCGGCATTCCTGCTGTCGGTGCCGCTGCACCCCTCGCACTGGTCGTCCTTCGACGATCTGGTCGGACATCGACGTCGTTACCAGCCTGAGCGGCTGCTCGAGAAACTCGCCCGGCACGGCTTCGCGGTGAAGCAGAGTGCGGTCTACGGAATGCAGTCGAGGTCGTCACGCCTGCTCGATCTCGGGATGTGGTGTCTTGCACACCGGCGCGAAAGGGCGACGTGGTGGTACAACCACGTGTTCATGCCGCTCGGAGTGCGTTTTCAGAAGAAGCTCTCGCTCGTTTCCGGCCTGGTTGACACCGAGGGCGTGGACGAGGTCTTCCTGGTCTGCAGGAAGGAAAGCCCGTCCCACCAAGGGCCGTGACGGAGGGGCCGGGTCGCTCCTGGGCTACGCCGATTCAGTGGCGCGCCGGGCTCCGACCCGTCCTACTGTCCCGCGGCCGCCAGCAGCCGGTCGATCAAGGACTCGGCCTGCGCGCGGTAGGAGCCGCCGAACAGGTTCAGGTGATTGAGCACGTGGTACAGGTTGTACAGGTCGCGGCGGGTGCCCGCGGCCTGGTCGAGCGGCCAGGCGGCGACGTAGGCTGAATGGAAGCGCGGGCCGAAGCCGCCGAAGAGCCGGGTCATCGCGATGTCGGCCTCGCGGTCGCCATAGTAGATGGCCGGGTCGTAGATCACCGGCTGACCGGAAGTGTCCGCGCCCCGGTTGCCGCTCCACAGGTCCCCGTGCAGCAGCGACGGCGCCGGCCGGTAGGTCGCGAAGAACACGTCGATGACGTCGAGCAGGCGCGCACCGCGTTCCTGCAACCGGCCGCCGTGGCCGTTCCTCGCGGCCAGCGCCAGCTGGAATCCCAGCCGCCGCTCACGCAGGAACGTGACCCAGTCGTCGGCCCAGGCATTCGGCTGCGGCGTGCTGCCGATCGCGTTCTCGTGGTCGAGGCCGAAGCGCTCCGCGTGCACACGGTGCTGCCAGGCGAGCTGCTCGCCGAAGCGTTCCTCCGCCGCCGGCGTCACGATGCCGAAGTCGATCCATTCCAGGACGAGGAAGACGGCCTCGCCGAAGGAACCCAGCGCCAGGGGCTCGGGAACCCTGACGGCTCCGGCCGCGCGGAGCTCGACCAGCCCCTGCCGCTCGGCCTCGAGCATGCCGGGTCTCCCGGGTGCCGCTGCCTTGACGAACACCGGTCCGGCAGCCGTTTCCCAGCGCCAGCAGCGGTTGATGCAGCCGCCGTGGACCTCCGCCGCCGGCGCGTCGGCGACCCGCCGCCCCAGCGCCGCGGCCAGCGCGGCGGCCAGCGCGGCCGTGGCCTGCGTCATTCCGCCAGCGCCTTCGCGAGCCGCTGTGCCTGCCGGCCCAGCATCGGGCCGAAACGCGCCCGCTCGTAGAAGGATTCCAGCGCCGGCACGTCCGGCGCGCGCCGCACCAGGTCGCCGGGAGTGAACGCGAGCGGCATGTCGCAGGCAATCAGGGTCAGCCGCCGGGCGAAGTACGCCGCCTCGCGGTGCTCGCGCAGCCGCGCGGGCAGCTTCGCCGCGCCGCGGATCGGCAGGGAAGCCACCTCGCCGAGGTTATCGTAGAGATGGTCGAGCGAGTTGAAGACCCTGAGCAGCGCCGCGGCCGTCTTCGGGCCGACGCCGGGGACGCCCGGGATGTTGTCCACGGCATCGCCGGTCAGCGCGAGGTAGTCCGCCATGCGCTCCGGCCGCACGCCGAACTGCTCCTCGATCTGGTGGTAACCGAAGCGCCGGTCGCCGGCGAAGTCCCAGTACTCATCACCCTCGCGCACCAGCTGCGCGAGGTCCTTGTCGCGCGTCACCAGCACGCTGGCATGTCCCTCGGCCCGCATGCGGGTGGCGATGGCGCCGATGATGTCGTCGGCCTCGTAAATGCCGTCGGCATACTCGGCCACGCCCATGAGCCGGCACAGCTGCCGGCACAGCCCGAACTGCTGCTTCAGGTCCTCCGGCGCCGGCTCGCGGTTGGCCTTGTACGCGGGGTAGATGTCGTTGCGGTAGGAGCTGGACAGGCTCTCGTCGAAGGCCACGGCGACGTGGCTCGGCTTCGCGCGCTCGAGCAGGTCGCCCATGAAACGCGCGAAGCCGTAAAGCGCGTTGACCGGGCGGCCGTCCGCGTCGGTCATCTCCGGGCTGACCGAGTAATAGGCACGGAAGACGAAGAAGCTGGCGTCGACGAGGTGCAGCATCGGCCCGGCCGGCTCACTGCATCCAGCGCTGGATGCGGTCGTGCAGCGGGCTCGAACGGGGAAAGTGGGCGAGCAGGTACTCCATCTGGTCGGCGAGCACGCGCCGGCCCTTGAGGTAGATGTACTCGGCGTAGGTCGGCGTGAACGGCACGGCGAGCAGCTGCATCTTCGCCTGCTCCGGCGTGCGCGAGGCCTTCTGGTTGTTGCAGCGCCGGCAGGCCGCGACCACGTTGTTCCACACGTCGCGGCCGCCCTGGTAGAAGGGGCGCACGTGATCGCGCGACAGCTGCGCCGGCGTGAAGCGCCCGCCGCAGTACATGCACAGCCAGGCGTCGCGCTTGAACAGCGTCTCGTTGTTGAGCGGCGGGACGTAGTCGCCGCGCAGGCTGCCGGGGTTCGAGGACTGCCCCACCGTGGAGAGCATCGAGTTGATCTCGATGACGGTCTGGCGGCCGGTCCGGGCGTTGGTCCCCCCGTGCAGCGTGTAGAGCGCGCTGCCGAAGGCGTAGGCCACCTGTCCGAGGCAGTAGAGCCGCACGGCCTCGCGGTAGTCGATCCACTCGAGCGGCATGCCCGACACGTCGGTCCGCAGCACCTGCTGCGCGAGACCGTGGGCCCGGACGGCACGGACCTCCAGGAACTGCCAGGGCTCCTGGAGGGGGTTGCTAGGCGCGGGGTCGCTGGAGGGCATCGGGCTCACGATCGGGGTTAACGCGGCTCCAACAATACGGCAGGTTTGTGCTATGTTTCAACGCGCTTTGTGCGGGGCAAAATGCGGCTCCTGGCCGGCATCCGTCCATTCCGCCAACCCTTGAAAAACCAGAAGTTCCGATGGCTGCGGTGGCCCATGCCGCACGCCCGGGTCTCGTGAGAGGAATCTTCGCAATGCCCATGACGATCGGCGTGCCGCGCGAGACCTTCGCCGGCGAGAAGCGTGTCGCCACCGTGCCCGACGTGGTCGAGA
>JAGTSG010000056.1 GCA_018261655.1 Pseudomonadota bacterium
CGGCTCGCGAGCGGCGCCAGCCTGAAGGCGAGGAGCGTCATCCTCTCCACCGGCGCGCGCTGGCGTTCGATGAGCGTGCCGGGCGAGGAGCAGTACCGCAACCGCGGCGTGGCCTACTGCCCGCACTGCGACGGGCCGCTGTTCAAGGGCAAACGCGTCGCCGTCATCGGCGGCGGCAACTCCGGCGTCGAGGCCGCGATCGACCTCGCCGGGATCGTCAGCCACGTGACGCTGCTCGAGTTCGACGGCAAGCTGCGCGCCGACGAAGTCCTGCAGCGCAAGCTCCGCAGCCTGCCGAACGTGACCGTGATCGTCAGCGCGCAGACCACCGAGGTGCTGGGCGACGGCAGCCGGGTCACGGGGCTCAGCTACAAGGACCGTACGACCGGCGGCCTGCACCGGGTCGAGCTCGAGGGCATCTTCGTGCAGATCGGCCTGCTGCCGAACACCGAGTGGCTGAAGGGCGTGGTGAACCTGTCGCCGCGCGGCGAGATCGTGATCGACGACCGCGGCCAGACATCCGTGCCCGGCGTGTTCGCCGCCGGCGATGCGACGACGGTGCCCTACAAGCAGATCATCATCGCGATGGGCGCGGGCTCCACCGCGGCGCTCGGGGCCTTCGACCACCTGATCCGCACCAGCGCGCCGGCCGAAGCGCCGACGGTAGACACGGAGGTGGCGGTCGCGGCCTAGTACCGGGCCGGGCCGGGCGCGCCGGCAACGCTCACGAAGGGAGTCACGAGGGCAGGCCGTAGGCCTCGAGATATTCGTCGTAGCTGCCCTTGAAGTCGACGACCCCGCCGTCGGGCTTGAGCTCGATGATGCGGTTGGCGAGTCCGCCGACGAACTCGCGGTCGTGCGAGACGAACAGCAGCGTGCCCGGGTACTTCTCCAGGCCGATCTGCAGCGACTCGATCGTCTCCATGTCCATGTGGTTGGTCGGCTCATCGAGCAGCATGACGTTGGGCCGGGTCAGCATCAGCTTGCCGTACATCATGCGGTTCTTCTCGCCGCCCGACAGCACCGTGACCGGCTTCTTGACCTCGTCGCCGGAAAACAGCAGCCGGCCCAGGGTGGCACGCACGATCAGGTCATCGTCGGCCTTGCCGGTCCAGGTGGACATCCAGCTCAGCAGGTCGACGCGCCCGGTGAACTCGGCCTGCGGGTCCTGGGGCATGTAGCCGGGCTGGGCGTTCTCGACCCAGGATACGGTTCCCGCGGTCGCGTGCAGGTCGCCGGCCAGGCAGCGCATCAACGTGGTCTTGCCGATGCCGTTCGGGCCGATGATCGCCACCCGCTGCTCGGCCTCGATGGTGAAGTTCAGGTTGGTGAACACGTCCGCATCGGCGCCGGGATAGCGGAACGACAGGCCCGCGACCGTGACGGCCGTGCGGTACAGCTTCTTCGCCTGCTCGAAGCGGATGAACGGGTTCTGCCGCGACGACGGCTTGATCTCCTCGATCCTGATCTTCTCGAGCTGGCGCTTGCGGGAGGTGGCCTGGCGCGCCTTGGAGGCGTTGGCCGAGAAGCGCGCCACGAACTCGCGCAGCTCCGCGATGCGGTCGCGCGCCTTGGCATTGGCGGCCTCGACGCGCTCGCGCGCCTGCATCGAGGCGAGCATGAAGTCGTCGTAGTTGCCGGGATAGATCCTGAGCTGCTGGTAGTCGAGGTCGGCGATGTGCGTGCACACCTGGTTCAGGAAGTGCCGGTCGTGGCTGATGATGATCATCGTGGCGTCGTAGTCGTTGAGCGCCTGCTCGAGCCAGCCGATCGAGTGGATGTCCAGGTTGTTGGTCGGCTCGTCGAGCAGCAGCACGTCCGGGCGGGAGAACAGCGCCTGCGCCAGCAGTACGCGCAGCTTCAGGCCGGGCGGCACTTCCCGCATCAGCACGTGATGCCTCGACTCGTCGATGCCGGCATCGATGAGGATCGCGCCGGCGCGCGCCTCTGCGTTGTAGCCGCCGTACTCCGCGAACCTGCCCTCGAGCTCGGCCGCGCGCATGTAGTCGGCATCGGTCGCGTCGGGGTTCGCATAGATCCGGTCGCGCTCCTGCATCGCCTGCCACATCTCGACGTGGCCCTGCATCACCACGTCCAGGACGCGCTCGTCCTCGTAGCCGAACTGGTTCTGGTTCAGCTTGCCGAGGCGCAAGCCCGCCTGCAGCGTGACCTCGCCGGCGCTCGGTTCGAGCTCTCCGCCGAGGATCTTCATCAGGGTCGACTTGCCGGCGCCGTTCGCGCCGATCAGCCCGTAGCGGTTGCCGTCGGCGAACTTGACCGTGACGTGCTCGAACAACGGCCTGGCGTCGAACTGGATGGCGAGGTTGGTGGTGGAGAGCATGATCGTCCGTCGATGGGCGTGGCGTGGCCGGCGGGGCCGGCCGTGCTGCGGCAAGGCTGGGTGGCGGCGGGCGGTCGCCCGCGGGGGCGCGATTCTAGCCGAGTCGGGGAGTGCCGTGGCGCGGAAGTGAACGGTGCCGCGCGGCCCCGGCAAGCCTCAGTGGCCCGGATCCCGCGCCGGCGGCGGAGGCCCGAACACCAGCCGCTTGAGGGCGAACAGGTTGATCAGGCCGGTGGTCGCGATGCAGGCAAGCCAGGCGAGCCGGTGCGCGACGCCCAGTCGTTCCACCAGCAGCCAGTTGAGCGAAGTCGTCAGGACGGCGATGGCGGCATAGAGCAGGTAGGCGCGCAGCAGGCGCGGCCCGTAGGGCACCCCCGAGTCGAAGGTCAGCCAGCGATGCAGCGAGTACTGGCGCGGCACGCCAATGGCGAATGCCGCCAGCCAGCTGATCGGGGCGCGCGGCTCGAGCGGGTTGATGAAATAGATGACCTCGTAGGTGACCAGCCCGATCAGCGCGCCGAGGAGGGCGACCAGCGCCAGCCGCGCCTGTTCGGGCAGCCTCCGGAATCGCTGCAGCCAGCGGTCACGCGCACGGTCTGACGCTCGCCGCATGCCGGGCCGTCACCCGGTGGCCGCCAGGACGCTGCCGGCGATGGCCAGCGCACCCAGCAGGCTGTCGAACCGATCGAGGAAACCACCCTGCCCGGGCAGGGCTGACGAATAGTCCTTGATGCCGGCGCGCCGCTTGACCCAGGAGGCGGCCAGGTCGCCGCCGAGACCGGCCAGGCCGGTCATCAGCCCCGCCACGGCGGCAGCCACCGGCGAGACCCCGAGCAGGTCGCGCACCAGCACGGCGACGGCCATGGCGGCGGCCAGCCCGCCCAGCAGCCCGCCCACCGTCTTGCCCGGGCTGAGTCGCGGCGCCAGCGGCCGCCGGCCGAGCCACTGGCCGACCACCTGGCTGAAGCCGTCGCAACTGGCGGTGACCACGAACAGGAAGGCGAAGGCATCGGGCGGCAGGCGCCAGGCAGTGCCGAGCACGGCCGCAGCGACGATCACGTAGGTGAGCCAGACGCGGACCGGACGCGGCGGGACGATCCGTTGCCAGGCGCGGAAGAGTTCGACGCTGCCCGCGGCGAGCACGGCCAGCAGCAAGGCCACGATCCACGCGGACCCTGCCGCGGCGACGGCCAGCACGACGTGCACGATGAGGAAGAACACCACGAGCTTGAGCCAGCGACCGCGGCCGACGGCCGGGCTGGCGCGACGGTTGGCCAGCGCCATCACGCCTGCGCCGAGCAGGAACCCGGGCAGCGTGACCCACAGGATGTCGCCGATCATCCGGGGCCGACCACGCAAGTCACCGCCGCGGGCCGGCACGTCACGCTCAGGCGGATCACGTCGTGGAGCAGCTCGCCGTCGGCCATGAGCGTTTGCGGCCGGTCCAGCTCGACCTGTTCAGCGGCCGCCTGGCGCAGCCGCAGCGGCCCGCAGGCGCGGCTGCCCGACAGCACCGCCAGGTTGTGCAGCAACTGGCGCGGCCAGCCGTGGCCCTGCTCCATGATGTCGAGCAGGCCATCGTGGGTACTGGCGTCCGGCAGGCCGCGGAAGTTGGCGAGGTGCGCGGTGTTGTTGATCACGATGCCGGTGAGGCCCCGCGACGCGGCGTCGCCACGTGGGCCCGCGAAGCGCACGCCGAAGCGGCGCGGCACCACCAGCATGGCGGCCGCCGCATAGGCGGCCCGGCCGAGGGCGTGCAGCCGCTGGCGGCCGAGCACGACCACGTCCGTGACGTAACCGACCGCGAGCGTGCTGGCGCACAGCCGCCGATCCTCGCGCCCGTCTGCGAAGCCGATGCGCACCTCCATCAGGTCCACCGGGCGGCAGGCGTTGCGCTGCAGGGAAGTCACCGCGCGACGGGCATCGCCGACGCCGAGGTCCCGGGCAAGGCAGTTTCCGTGGCCGGCGGGGAGGACCGCCAGGCGTTGCCGCCGGAGGTCCATGCCATGCAGGACCTCGCCGATGGTGCCGTCGCCGCCGACCGCGATCAGGCCGTCGAAGTCGGCGGCCTCGCGCGCCAGGCGGGTCGCGTCGCCGGGCGCCCCGGTATGTGCGACCTCGTGGCGGACGCCGGCGGCACAGGCGAGGCGTCGCAGCGCGCGCTCGGCATCGCGCGCGCGGCCCGCGGCCGGGTTCGCGATGGCGAGCCACCTCATGGCAGCTGGCCGGCGCGCCGCTCGCGCAAGACCCACCACAGGCCGCGCACGTCGGGCCGCCACTCGGGAAGGAGCGCCAGCAGCGCGAGCTCCTCGAGGTTGCCGGCTACGCTGACACCGACCGCGAGGTAGAGCAGCCACGGCTGGAAGCCGAAGACGAACAGCACGCCGACGAAGATGCCGAGCAGGTACCCGGCCACCTTCGACAGCAGCGTGTGGAAGCTCGACAGGCGCCCGTAGCGCAGCAGGGCGGCCACATTCTCCGCCATCCAGGCGCCGACGAGCAGCAGGCCGGCAGGCCAGTGGTCCGCGACGATCCCGGGGTGAAAGACCCAGACGCCGTAGAACGACGTGAACAGCAGCAGCACGTCGGCGATGGAGTCGAGCAGGGCGCCGAGCGCCGACTGCAGGTGCAGCAGCCTCGCAATCAGCCCGTCGGCGATGTCCGACAGCAGCGCCGGGACCAGCAGCCAGGTGAACGCCGTCTCCATGTTGCCGGCGGCCAGCGCGACCAGCACCGGGCAGGCCGCGATGCGCGCGATGCTCAAGGCGTTGGGCACCTGGCGCAGCAGGCTCGCGGGACCGCGGTCCGCAGGCGAACGGTGCCGCTCAGCCGTCAAGGCGTTCGAAGACCAGCGTCGCGTTGGCGCCGCCGAAGCCGAAGCTGTTCGACATCACGGCATCGAGCCGCACGCCGTCGCGCCTGGTGCGGACGATGTCCACACCCTCTGCGGCCGGGTCGAGTTCCTCGATGTTGGCGGAAGCGCAGATGAATCCGTGCTCCATCATCAGCAGGGAGTAGATGGCCTCGTTGACGCCGGCCGCGCCGAGCGCATGGCCGGTCAGCGACTTGGTCGAGCTGATCGGCGGCGTCGTGGCGCCGAAGACTTCCCTGATCGCCTCCAGCTCACGGACGTCGCCGATCGGCGTGCTGGTGCCGTGGGTGTTGAGGTAATCCACCGGCCGCCGCACCGACTGCAGCGCCATCCGCATGCAACGGACCGCGCCTTCGCCCGACGGCTGCACCATGTCGGCGCCGTCCGAGGTCGCGCCGTAGCCGGTCAGCTCGCAGTAGATCCTCGCGCCGCGGGACCGGGCGTGCTCGAGCTCCTCCAGCACCAGCACGCCGGCGCCACCGGAGATGACGAAGCCGTCGCGCTTGGCGTCGTAGGGTCGCGAAGCCCTCTCCGGCGTGTCGTTGTACGCGGAGGACAGCGCCGCCATGCCGTCGAACATGACGGACGCTCCCCAGTGAACCTCCTCGGCGCCGCCGGCGAACACGAGGTCCTGCTTGCCCATCTGGATAAGTTCAGCGCCGTTGCCGATGCAGTGCGCGCTGGTGGCGCAGGCCGAGCTGATCGTGTAGCTGGTCCCCTTGATCCTGAACGCCGTCGCCAGGTTGGCCGCGATCGCCGAGTTCATGCAGCGCGTCACCATGTAGGGACCGACCTTGCGCGGACCCTTCTGGCGGGCCGTGTCACCGCACCAGAACACGTTCTCGGTCGACGCGCCGCCCGAGCCGACGATCAGCCCGCTCCGCACGTTCGACACCTGCTCCTCGCCGAGCGCGGCGTCCTCGATCGCCTCGCGCATCGCCACGTAGTTATAGGCGGCGCCGTCGCACATGAAGCGCTTGAGCTTCCGGTCGATGAGCTCCTCGACCGGCAGGTTGACCGGCCCGTGGACATGGCTGCGGAAGCCCATGTCGCGGTATTCCTCGCTGTAGCGGATGCCGGAACGGCCGCTGCGCAGGGAATCCAGGACTTCCTGCCTGTTGTTGCCGATGCTCGAGACGATGCCGAGACCGGTGACGACGACGCGACGCATTGCGGCCCTCTAGAAGGAATCGGTGGAGGTGAACAGGCCGACCTTGAGGTCGGTCGCCGTGTAGATCAGGCGGCCGTCGACGTTCAGCGTCGCGTCCGCGATGCCCATCCTGAGCTTGCGCAGGATGACGCGCTTCAGGTCGACGGTGTAGGTCACCCGCCTTGCGGTCGGCAGCACCTGCCCGGTGAACTTGACCTCACCGACGCCGAGGGCGCGGCCACGCCCGGTCCCGCCGCGCCAGCACAGGTAGAAGCCGACCAGCTGCCACATCGCGTCGAGCCCGAGGCAGCCCGGCATCACCGGGTCGGACTCGAAGTGACACTTGAAGAACCAGAGGTCGGGATTGATGTCGAGTTCGGCGACGACCTGGCCCAGTCCGTGCGGACCGCCATCCTCGGTGATCGACGTGATCCGGTCGACCATCAGCATGGGCGGCAGGGGCAGCCGGCCCCGATCGGCGCCGAACAGCTTCCCGGTACCGGCCAGGAGGAGTTCCTCCCGGGAATATGCGCCCTTGTTCATATGCTTCGCCGGTAGAGGCACGATCCCGCGCCGGGTGCCGGCATAGGTTGGCGGTCCCCGCCACGGGGGTCAAGAAAAAGGCGTGCCCGGTCCGCGGCGCGGGCCTGGATCAGCCGGGAATTGCGGCCGTCCGCAGGAAACCCGGCGGCTGCCGATGCCGGGTGGCCTGCTCATAGGAATATGCCAGCGCGATCAGCCGGGGTTCGCTCCAGGCGCGGCCGAAGAACGACAGTCCGACGGGCAGGCCGAGGACCTGCCCGGCCGGCACGGTGATGTGCGGGTAACCGGACACGGCCGGCAGCGTCGAGGTGCCGCCGCCGGTGTAGTGGTCGCCGTTCACGAGGTCGATGGTGAAGGCGGGGTCGCCGCTGGGCGCCACGACGGCGTCGAGGCGGTGCTCGTCCATCACCTTGTCGATGCCCTCGACCGTGGACAGGCGGCGCGCCGTCGCCGCCGCGTCGAGGTATTCCTTCGAGCTCAGCGGCCCCTTCTCCTGGCACAGCGCGAAGATTTCCTGGCCAAACCACGGCATCGAGCGGTCGCGGTTCGCCTCGTTGAAGGCAATCAGTTCCTCGAGCGTCTTGCAGGGGACGTCCGGGCCGAGCGTGGCCAGGTAGGCGTTCAACCCGTCCTTGAACTCGTAGAGCAGCACGGTCCACTCCGCGTCGTCGACCTCGCTGCCGGCCTTGAAGTCCTTGAGCTCGACGATCTCGGCGCCGAGTCGCGACATGTCGGCGAGCGCCTGCTCGATCACGCCGGCCACCAATGCGTTGTTGCCGAACATCCCGCGCGCGACGCCGAGGCGGGCGCCCTGCAGTGCCCCGGCCTGCAGGAACGCGCCGTAGTCGGGCTGGAGCCGGCCTTGCGCGTGCGCGGTGGCGGCGTCGCGCGGGTCCACGCCGGCGAGCACCGACAGCAGGGCCGCGGCGTCGGCCACCGTGCGCGCCATCGGCCCGGCGGTGTCCTGGCTGGCCGAGATCGGGATGATGCCCGCGCGGCTGACGAGCCCCACGGTCGGCTTGATCCCGACCAGGCCATTGGCCTTCGAGGGGCAGACAATCGACCCGTCGGTCTCCGTGCCGACCGCGACGGCGCACAGGTTGGCGGACGGTGCGGCGCCAGACCCGGAACTCGAGCCGCAGGCGCTGCGGTCCAGCACGTAGGGGTTGCGGGTCAGGCCGCCGCGCGCGCTCCAGCCGCTGGTCGAGCGGGTCGAGCGGAAGTTGGCCCACTCGCTCAGGTTGGTCTTGCCGAGGATCACCGCGCCCGCCGCGCGCAGGCGCTCGACGATGAAGGCGTCGCGCGGGGCGATCGAACCGGCCAGCGCCAGCGAGCCGGCGGAAGTCCGCATGCGGTCGGCGGTGTCGATGTTGTCCTTGATGAGGACCGGAATGCCGTGCAGCGCTCCGCGCGCCCCTTTCTCCTTGCGCTCCCGGTCGAGTTCGTCGGCGATCGCGAGCGCGTCGGGGTTGCGCTCGATGACCGAGTTGAGGCGCGGGCCGGCCAGGTCCACCGCGTCCATGCGCGCGAGGTAGGACTCGGCCAACGCCCGCGCGGACAGCCGGCCCTCCGCCTGCGCCTGCTGCAGCTGGGCCACGGTCGCCTCGTCGTGCTCGAAGGCCGGCACGCTCCAGCGGTCGGCGGGCGCGGCCGCCTCGCTTGCCGGTGCCGGCGGGCCGGCGTCTCCCCCTGTTCCGCCGCAGCCGCTCACCAGGGTCGCTCCGCCCGCGGCCAGGCCGGTCTTGAGGAAGTCGCGTCGCTGCATGATGGGGCTCCCGTCGTTCGAGCGGGGCCGCGCGCCCCGCGGGCATAGGATACCGCCGGCGCGGCAGCGGGCGACCGCGCGTTCACGCGCCGGCCGGACGGACGGACCGGAAGGTGAGGTTGATGCGCTCTGCGGTCGGCCGGGTGGTCTTGGGCAGCGCGTGCAGCCAGTGGTGCTGTGTGGCGCCCTGCATCACCAGCAGGCTGCCGTGCTCGAGGTCGATCGCCAGCGTCCGGTCGCGATGCCTGCGATGTCGCATCCGGAAGCGGCGCGTGGCGCCGAGCGAGAGCGATGCGATCGCGGGATTGACCCCGAGCTCCGGCTCGTCGTCGGCATGCCACCCCATGCCATCGCGCCCGTCGCGGTAGAGGTTGAGCAGGACGCTGTTGAACCGCTGCGCGGAGTGCGTCTCGGCCACGTGCTTCAGTCCGAGCAGTTCCGCGGTCCATGGCAATGGCTGGTGCTCCACGCCGGAGTAGCGATACACGGCGTCCGCGTCGCCGTGCCAGGCGACCAGCCGCGGCACCAGGCGCCTGACGCCGAACAGGACGATCTCTTCCTGTCGCCAGTCGATCTCGCGGCGGAGCTGCAGGAAGCACTCATCGGCAGCATCGGGGGCGAGGGCGCCGGGCAGGTAGGACACCTCGGCGTCGGCCAGGTCGAGTCTCGTGGCAGCAGTTTCCAGGGCGTGGTCTCCTGGCAAATTCGTGATGCAGTTGGCAGCCGCTCCGGCCCCGGGCCGGGTAGGTTACGCAGGAGTCTTACCATATTGTCGCAGCGTGGCGACGGGTGCGTCATGGGCAAGGACCGGAACGACGATTCGGGCGACCTGCCGATGGGCCGGATCGAGTACGACGAACTCGGCAACCCTGTCTGGCGGCCCTATACGGCCGTGCGCAGCGACCAGACGCTGAAACGCATTCTCGAGACCGACAAGCTGTCGCTGGTCGACGGCGGGCAGAAGCAGACCTCGCGGGCAGCGGACGGCTACAACCCCTACGGTAGCGGCCTGGTCCAGCGCGACGGCGAGCGCCGCAAGAAGAAGGACCTTCGCGCGCTGTCCAAGTGGGTGAAGATGAAGAAGCGCATGGAGCCGGACGAGTGAGAGGTACCAGGTACCTCTTCTGACCCCCTAGAGAAACGGCTTGGCGCGCTCGAGGAGTTCCTCGAGCCCCGGCTCCTTGGCGTTCAGCGGCTTGCCGGGGTGGATGATGCCGAGCTGGCAGCTTTCCGCGGCCTCGACCAGCTGCCGGTAGGTGCCCGCCTTCAGGTCCTTGATGTAGGCCTGCTTGTTCTCGTTGTAGGAGAACATCTTGTCGTTGATCTGCGTGCACTCGTTGCAGGACGAGCAGCGGATGGTCTCGATGTAGGCCTCGTCCGGCGAGCGCTCCGGTTCCGCCTCCGGCGCAGGCGCGGCAGCGACCGCCGTGGCGGCGGGCGCCGCGCCGCTGGCCGCAACCGGCGCCGCGGCCGGGGCGCCGGTTGCCGACAGGGCCTCGATCTCCTTCCGCTTTTCTTCCTCCCAGGTGGCGCGCTCGCGGGCCAGCAGGCGCTCGGCGTGCGAGTTGTGCACGCCGCCGAGTTCCTGCAGGCGATGCCAGTTCTCCAGGCAGCGGCGGGCCGCCTGCGCCAGCCTATCGTCCACGACGAGTCTTTGCAGCGCGTCCTCGCCGTCCACCGCGAGCAGGCAGGGCACGTCGTGGTCGCCGGCACCGGCCGGCCGCCGCAGCCAGTCGGCGACGGGGATCATGTGGCCGTTCCAGCCGTCGTGCGGCACGCGGGCGAAGTGGCTGGCGTGGCGCGGGTCGGTCGCGGCGAAGTCGGCCAGCGTGAACGCGACGTCCTCGGCGACTCGCTGCAGGGCCGCGTCGGCGTAGTCGAAGCGCGCGACCGGCCAGTCCCGTTCGGGCTGCGGGTTGTCCTCGAGCGAGAACCGCGAGGCGAGGCCCTCGCCCGCGGTCGGGTCATAGGTGAAGGCCGGGAACGCGCGCGACTGCATCGCGGCGGCGCTCACCAGGTAGCGCGGCAGGTCGCCCGACTGGGCGGCGGTCGCCGTGTACACCGAGAACAATGCCGGCGAGGCGATCGTCAGCCCCTTGCGGATGCGCTCGGTGAGCTGCGGCAGGTTGGAGCTGGTGGACTGCAGGATGAACGTGTCGCCGAGCCCGATCGCGAGGCTCGCGAGCTGGACGCTGCGGACGCCGAAGGCGAACTGGCCCCGTCCCAGCGAGGACTCCTCGAGGATGTCGTGGGTCTCGACCAGCACCTTGACGGGGATGCCGGACGACAGCAGTTCCAGCAGGTTCGTGTCGGAGGCGACCCCCGTCGGCCGGCCACGCAGGCAGACGAAGTAGTCCGGGAAGATCCCGGTGTCCTGCGGCGACAGGGCGTTCTCGCCGAAGCCCTCGAAGTAGCCGTCGTGGCGCGACGCGTCGTAGCGACCGTCGCTCTCCAGCTCCGCGATGGACATCGCCTTGACCAGCTCGACCATGCGCGGCAGCCGTTCCTGGAACGCATGCTTCGCGCCGCGGCAGGTGTCGAACGAGAACTCGTAGGGCTCGGTTCCCGGGGCGGGGAAGAAGCGCTGGCCGCGCAGCACCGACAGCGCCCACTCGATGCGCCTGCGGCGCGTGTCGGTCAGGCGGCCGGCCGGCGAACCGAGCGCGAGCATCCGCGACATCATGTTGAAATCGAACAGGCCCTGCTGCCGCGTGCCGACGGTGGCCCTGAGGCTCTCGGGCCTGCGCCCCGCCTCGGAGTGGACGAAGTCCGCGCGCAGGATGTCGCTGAGCTTGACGATCAACGCGTCGATGTCGGCGCGCGTGCGTGCCGCTTTCTCGCGCTGCGTGACCCGCCAGGCGTGGGCGAACAGCCGTTCCGGCAGCTTCTCGTCGCAGTCCACGACCTCGCCGTCCACGCCGATCGACGTGCCGGCGTGCCGCAGGATTTCCTCGAGCCCGGGATCGCCCGTCGCCGTCAGGCGCCGGACCGCGACGTCCCACATCGCCGACAGCAGGCCGCCGACGCCCGCCGCCGCGGCGCGGCGGATGTCGCGCTCGACGTGCAGCAGCTGCTTGCGCAGGGCCTCGCCGGCCGGGCCTGCCGGCGCCTTGTCGCGGGCCAGGTCGTTGACGATGGCGGTCAGCGGGAGCGCGAAGGCGCCGCCCTCCACGAGCACCAGCGGGAAGTCGTAGCGCAGCTTCGTCAGGTCGCGGTAGCGGGCCAGCAGCGCCGGCCGCAGGCCGAGGTCGTCGATCGCCTCGAGCGGCCCCGCCGGGCGGCCCGTCAGGTGAAACACGGTCTGGACATGTAGCGTCGCGTTCATGGTGCGTCCGGCTTCGGGATGTGGTGTGTCGCGGGGTCCCTGAGGTCAGGCGGCGGGCTGCTGGCCGTCCGGCCAGACGGTGAACTTGTCGAACTCCGCCTCGAGTCCCGAGCGCACCATCTCCGGCGTACGGTGCACGCCGGCGTGGCGGATGTCCTCGTAGCAGGGGACCTGCGGGTTGCGGTACAGGATGCCGACGGGGATCGGATCGATGCAGGAGGCGATCTCGCGCGCCCGGTCGATGTCGGCCGGGTCGTGCTCGACCTGGTTCCGGTACAGCCTGGCGATGGCCGGGCTCGGGCGGATCCCGTCGTCGTGCGTCAGCAGCAGCGTCTTCTGCGTGTCGTTCAGCCAGGCGTCGAAGGCCTTGGGCATGAACTCGGGGCAGCGCTGCAGGATCCGCACGAAGGAGAAGCCCTTGTGGTGGAACGCCGCCGAGACGATGTCGTACATCATGTCGGGGATCCAGTCGACGGCCTGGGCAACGAACGACACGTTCTGCACGCCGAGCGTCACGGTCAGCGGGTTCAGGGCCTCGAGGTAGGCGCCGCGGGGCGTGGTGTTGCTCTTGGTGCCGATCGGCGTGGTCGGCGACGCCTGCTTCTTGGTCAGCCCGTAGATGTTGTTGTCGTGCAGCAGCAGCGTCATGTTCATGTTGTAGCGGATCGCA
>JAGTSG010000100.1 GCA_018261655.1 Pseudomonadota bacterium
CCCGGGAGCATGGTCGTGAGCCCCCGCCGCGACTGGCGCTCGAGCGCCGCGGCCACCGGCGGCGGCGAGTGGCCGAACATCGCGCCCGTGTCGCCGAGGCAGAAGTCGAAGTACCGGTTGCCGTCCACGTCCTCCAGTTCGGCGCCGCGGGCGGCGGCGACGTGCAGCGGGAAGGGCGTGCCCCAGTCGGCCATCCAGTGCATCGGTACGCCGCCGAGCCAGTGCTGGCCCCCGCGCGCGGCCAGCGCGCGGGAGCGCGGGCAGCGGGTCACGAACGCGGCACGCTCGCGCTCGAGCAGTCGCTCGACGCCCGAACGATCGATTCCAGCCAGGGTTCCGCTCACGGGACGCTCCGCCAGGAGGGCTCGCCAAGGGTACTGGGATCGCCCGGCGGGTATCCACTGCCCTTCACTGCGGCCCCGCGCGGGATCGCCCGCCCGCAGCCGGCTTGCGAATGCCGGCTCAGGTATATTTGGCGCCCTCCCGGATCCTGCCGTCACCCATGCGCCACCTGGCCCTCGTCGCTCTCGCCCTGTTCGTCGCCGCCTGCGGCTCGCCCGCCCCCGAAGGGAGCGCTCCCGCGCGCAATGCGGCCATCGTGGCCGTCGATGCGGCTCCGGGGTCGGTCGCCGAGGCCAACTGGCGCCGGTTCGGCGACAACGTGCGCACCTGGGCGCCGGAGTTCACGCTCGACCTGCGCACCGGCGCGAATGCCGGCACCCCGGCGCAGCGGATCGCGGACGTGCAGGCCGGCAAGGTGCAGGTCGCGATGCTGCCGCCGGAATCCGCCGTTGCGCTGGTGCCGGAACTGGCCGTCCTGTCCGCGCCCGGCCTGTTCGCGTCGCAGGACGAGGCCGATTACGTGCTCGACCGTGTCCTGCTCGCCTCGTTCCGGCCCCTGTTTGCCGCGAAGGGCCTGCGGCTGCTCGACTGGATCGACGACGACTGGAGCGACCCGCAGGCCGGCCGCGTCTACCGCAGCGGCGTCATCGTCGCCAACAAGGACTGGTACGACCGCCTGACGCCGCACGACCGCGACGTGTTCACCCAGGCCTACGGCAGCGCCGGCCAGGCGCGGTCGGACAGCCGCGCGGCGGCCGGTGCCGCGACCGAAGCAGATACCGTCGGTCCTGTTTCGGACCGTGGAGCGGCCGGTGACCACGCCGCGCTCATCGGGCAGGCGGGCGGCCAGTCGCAGCAGATCTACGACCGGATCCTGCAGGGCCGGCAGGACTTCGCGGCGCAGCGCGGCGGCACGCGCTGAGTCCCCCCTCAGTCGTATTCGTCGTACTTGCGGGCCTGGCCGCGGACGCGCTCGGCCGGGTACTTCCGGGCGTTCTCCTCGAGCTTCCGCGAGGCGGCCTGCAGCAGGTCCACGTCCAGGCGGTCGGCGATCCGCACGAGGTAAACGAGGATGTCGGCCAGTTCCGCCTCGACCCGCGCCCGGCGGGCGCTGTCCAGTACGGCGCTTTCCGCCTCGGTAAGCCACTGAAAGATCTCGACCAGCTCCGCCGCCTCGACCGACAGCGCCATGGACAGGTTCTTGGGGCTGTGGAACTGCTCCCAGTCGCGCTCGGCCACGAATGCCCGCAGGCGATCCCTCAGTTGCGCCAGGTCGTGGAGGTCGTCGGCCATGCAATACGCGTCCCGTGGACCGGACTGTTGCGCCGATGTTACGGCTGATTCCCCGGCTTTGTAGGAGTTTTGCGTGGTTTGCACGGTTGAATGGCATACTTGCCGCCCCTAGACTACGAGGTTAACGGGGCGCGTCCGTGCCCCAGGGAGCAAGAAGATGAAAGGAAGGATCGGATTGGCAGTGCCCCTGGCACTGGGCTTGGCCATCGCCGCGCAGCCAGCGCTGGCGGAGAAGGGTGACTGGATGCTGCACCTGCGTGCGATCCAGATCTCGCCGGTGGAGGACCCCAGCTTCGTTGACATCACCAACAAGGTCGCGCCCGACGTGTCGATCGGTTACTTCCTGACCGATCACTTCGCGCTCGACCTGCTGCTCACCATTCCGCAGGAACACGACATCTACATCGAAGGCGACCGGGTCGGCGACTTCAAGCAGCTGCCCCCGACGCTGCTCGCCCAGTGGCACTTCAACCCGGAAGGCACCTGGCGGCCGTACATCGGCGCCGGCCTGAACTACATGTTCATTTCCGACGAGAACCTCGGCGGCATCACGCTGAGCGACAGCGTCGGCCCGGCCGCGCAGGTCGGCATGGACGTGGCGCTGAAGGGCAACTGGACGATGTCCTTCGACGTCAAGAAGATCTGGGCGAAGACGACGGCGCGCATCCCGCAGCAGGGCCCGCTGCTCGACGTGGACGTGGACCCGTGGGTCCTCGGCATCGGCTTCGGCTACAAGTTCGGCAAGCCCGAGCCGGCCCCGGTGGCCGCGCCGCCCCCGCCGCCGCCCCCGCCGCCGCCTCCGCCGCCTCCGCCGCCTCCGCCGAAGGACAGCGACGGCGACGGCGTGTTCGACGACAAGGACCGCTGCCCGGGCACCACCCGGGGCGTCAAGGTGGACGAGATCGGCTGCTTCGTCGAGGTGACACTCAACCTGAAGTTCGATTTCGACTCGTCGACGCTGCATGCCGATGACAAGGCGCAGCTCGACGCCGCGCTGGCGAACCTGAAGAACTTCCCGGCCGACGTCGTCAGCAGCATCAAGGTCAACGTGGCTGGCCACACCGACAGCCGCGGCCGCGATGCCTATAACCAGGCGCTGTCGGAGCGGCGTGCCGCCTCGGTCCGCGATTACCTGATCGCGGGCGGGTTCCCGGCCGGACAGGTCACGGGTATCGGTTACGGCGAGACCCAGCCGGTGGCGGACAACGCCACCGACGAGGGCCGCGCCCAGAACCGCCGCGTGGTCATCACCGCGACGCGCTGAGCAGGACGACGGGGATCGCCGCCTCTGGCGGCGATGCTCGCGACCGACTAAGGTGGCTGGCACCGAAAGTGCCAGCCACTTTTTTTTGGAGTCCCGCGATGCCCATGACCCGTCGTGACGCCATCAAGCTCACCAGTGCGGCGGCGCTCGCCACCGCCTCCTCCACGCTGTCCGCCGCCGAAACGCCCGGGAAACGCCTGCTGATCCTCGGCGGCACCAGCTTCCTCGGTCCGCACCTGACCCAGGCGGCGCAGGCGCGCGGCTGGCAGGTCACGCACTTCAACCGCGGCCGCCGCGACCCGGACGGCGTGCCGGGCGTCGAGACCCTGATCGGCGACCGCAATGGCCAGCTCTCCGCCCTCGAGGGGCGGACGTGGGACGCGGTGATCGATACCTCCGGCTACGTCCCGCGCCACGTGGCCTTGTCCGCCGGGCTGCTGGCCCCGTCGGTCCGCAAGTACGTGTTCATCTCCTCGATCTCGGTCTACAAGGGCTTTGCCACGCCCAACGACGAGTCCTCGCCGGTCGGCACGCTGGCAGACCCCTCGGTCGAGGAGGTGAACGGCGAGACCTACGGCCCGCTGAAGGCGCTGTGTGAGCGCGCCGCCGAGACGGCCCTGCCCGGACGGGCCATTTCGATTCGCCCGGGACTCATCGTCGGCCCGCTCGACCCGACGGATCGCTTCACCTACTGGCCGGCGCGCGCCGACCGGGGGGGCGAGATCCTCGCGCCCGGCACGCCGGCCGACCCGATCCAGGTGATCGACGTCCGCGACCTGGCCGAGTGGACGCTGCGGCTGGTCGAGAGCGACACGAAGGCCGGCGTCTTCAACGTGGTGTCGCCGCCACGGCAGTTGACGATGGGCCGGCTGCTCGACGCATGCGTGCAGGCCGCCGGGTCACGCGCGACGCTCACCTGGGTGGATGCGGCCTTCCTCGAGGCGCAGAAGGTCTCGCCCTGGTCCGACATGCCGGTGTGGGTCCCGCCGGTCGGCGAGGAAGGCGCCCTGTCGCTGACT
The DNA here is from genome assembly GCA_018261655.1 of Pseudomonadota bacterium. Classification (GTDB taxonomy): domain Bacteria; phylum Pseudomonadota; class Gammaproteobacteria; order Steroidobacterales; family Steroidobacteraceae; genus SG8-30. Next base: position 3,919 of record JAGTSG010000100.1, read on the forward strand.
TCGGTGCAGCGCGCCGTGGACGCCGGGCTGACGTTCCGCCCGCTCGCGGACACCGTCCGCGACACGCTCGCCTGGCACCGTGAGCGCCCCGAGGAACGGCGCACGAAGCTGCGCGCGGGGCTCGACGCCGAGCGTGAGCGCGCGGTGCTCGAGGCCTGGCACAAGAGGCCGTCACCGGGACCGGGCTGATCGCCCGGTGCCGGCCGTCACCACCGTCGGGGGGACTTCAGGATGCTGACAGTCAGGCAGTTGCTGGACGCCAAGCCACCCGGGCTCTTCACGGTCGAGGCCGAGGACCCGGTGCGCAGCGCCATCCAGCTCATGGCACAGCACCACATCGGCGCGCTGCCGGTCCTGCGCGGGCAGGAACTCACCGGGATCATCTCGGAACGTGACTACGCGAGGAAGGTGGTGCTGCTCGGCCGCAATTCCGCGGAGACGCCGGTCTGGCAGATCATGAGCTCACCGGTCCTCACCGTCAGGTTCGAGGATTCGGTGCAGCACTGCATGACGCTGATGACCGAGCGGCGCATCAGGCACCTGCCGGTCCTCGACGGCGGCGTGCTGGTCGGGATGGTCTCGATCGGCGACTGCGTGCGGGCGGTCATCGAGGCCCAGCAGCACGAGATCGACGAACTGAAGCGCTACATCTCGAGCTGAGGCGCTGCCAGCGCGACACGGTTCGCACGGTCATGGGCGTTGGCACCGGCGCTCGTCGGGCGGGTCCCCGCTGCGCTCGACGGCGGCTTTCCGCGCGGTCTTCGGTCGGACGGTACCGCGTCGTCACGTGGCAGGCACGGGCGCTCGTCGGGCGGGTCCCCGCTGCGCTCGCTCGGCTCCGCTTCGCTCCGCAAGCACAACTCGCTCGCTCCGGGGGACCACGCCCTGCGCG
>JAGTSG010000057.1 GCA_018261655.1 Pseudomonadota bacterium
GCGATCCACAGCAGCTTGAGCGACAGGGCCACCACCGCCGGCGCGCTCGGGTCGCCTGCATTGACGAACAACGGCACCAGCACCGGGCCCGCGAGCGCCATCAGCAGCCCGAGGCCGCCCATGGACAGCGACACCAGTGCGATCATCCGGTTGCCGAGCCGCGCCGCCCAGTCCTTGTCGCCGGCGCCGATCGACTGCCCCACCAGCGTGGTGCCGGCGAGCGCGAGGCCGATGCCCGGCATGTAGGCGATCGAGGTCGCGACCATCACGATCTGCGTCGCGGCGCCGTCCACCGCGCTGATGCGCACCTGCATGATCTGGAACAGCGCTGCGGCCAGCAGGTCGGCGCTGCCGGTGGCTGCCATCGGCACGCCGAGCTTGACCTGCCGCCACACCGCGCCGAGCCGGGGCCGCCAGGTGAGCGTCGGGCGCAGGCGCCCGGCATCCACGCGGAACACGAGGAACAGGGCCATGCCGATGCCGAGCGCCTGGGCGCAGGTGGTCGCCCAGGCGGCGCCGCCGATGCCGAGGCCGAGCCCGAAGATGAACCACTCGTTGAGGAAGACGTTGCTCAATGCGACGACCAGCGTCACCGCCAGCGGCAGCCGGGTGTGGCCGATGCCGTTGAAGTAGGCCGTCATGCCCCACAGCGCTGCGGCCAGCGGCCCGCCCATCATGCGCGGCTGCCAGTATTCGAGCGCGAGCGCCTCGATGTGCGGCGCGAGGCCAAAGGGCGCCAGCAGTGCGGGCGCCGCCCAGATCAGCAGCACGAAAACCGGGGCGGTGGCCAGCGCGCCCCAGACCCCGGTCCACATGGCCTGGCTCGCCCGCAGGTAGCGGCCGCCGCCGTAGCCCTGCGCCACCAGCGTCTGCACGGCCATCGTCGCGCCGCTGAACAGGAACAGCGACAGCACCACCAGCCAGTACACGGCTGCCATGGCGGCCGTGGCATCGACGGACAGGCGGCCGATGAACCAGGTGTCGGTCAGTCCCAGCACGGCCTGGATGGAGCTGTTGAGCACCAGCGGCGCCGCCAGCTTGAACACGGCGCCCATGTCCACGTGCCGGCCGCCTGCGGCGTCGAGGCGCAGCGCCGGGAGGGGTCTTGCGGGTCGGGTTGCAGTGTTCATGGCGGCGGTCTGCATCGGCCGGCGCGGGCCCTGGAAGCGGTCAAAACGCCGGGCCGCGCAGTATACGCGAGCCTCTACCCACTGAGCCGCAGGGGACTGCCTTGGGCTACAATCCGCGCCCCGGCGGCCCCCTCGCCGCGACCGTCGATCGAGGCTTCCCGTGACCGAGACCCAAGCTTTGCCCGAGGCCATCGAGACCGAGTGCGTCGTCATCGGCGCCGGCCCGAGCGGCCTGTTCGCCGTGTTCGAGCTCGGCCTGCTCGGCATGAAATGCCATGTCGTGGATTCGCTGCAGCACCCGGGCGGGCAGTGCGCGGAGCTCTACCCCGACAAGCCGATCTACGACATCCCCGCCTTGCCCGTGTGCGGCGCGCAGGAACTGGTGGACCGGCTGATGGAACAGATCAGGCCCTTTGCCGCGGGTTTCCACCTCGGTCAGGAAGTCACCGGGCTGGTCCGCCGCGACGACGGCCATTTCGAGCTCACGACCGCGAAGGGCACGCGCTTCAGCGCCGGGGCAGTGATCATTGCGGCGGGCCTCGGCTCGTTCCAGCCGCGCCGGCTGTCGGTCGAGGGCGCCGAGGCGCTGGAGGGCCGGCAGGTCCACTACCGCGTGGCGCGCGCCGAGCAATACCGGGGCAAGGACCTGCTGATCGGCGGCGGCGGCGACAGCGCGCTCGACTGGGTGCTGGAGTTCGCGGGCAAGGCCAGGTCGGTGACCCTCGTGCATCGTCGAGAGGAGTTCCGCGCGCAGCCGGCCAGCGTCGCGCGCATGAAGGAACTGGTGGCCGCCGGCCACGTGCGCCACCTGTCCGGCCAGGTCGGCGCGCTCAGGATCGTGGGCGGCATGCTGACCGGCGCCACGGTGAACTGCCTCGACGGCTCGGCCGTCGAGGTCGACTGCGACCACGTGTTCGCCGCGGTCGGAGACATCAACACCTACCCCGGCAAGAAGAAGCTGATCCTCTCGGGCTTCCACGAGGCGGCGCTCGCCGCCTTCGGCGTGCAGGCCTACGTCTATCCCGGGAAGCGGCAGTTCCTGCAGTACACCACCACCAGCCCGATCATGCAGCAGCGGCTCGGGGTGTCCGGCACCGGGGGCTGAACCGGCGCGCCGCGGCATGCGCCCGCGGCCCGCGCCGGCGTCGAGGCGCGCGCTGCCTCAGCCGGTCGCCGCGATGGCCTCGGGCTCGTCGGCCGCCGCGCGCAGCGCCGCCGCACGCGCGTGCTCCCACAGGTCGCCGAGCACCGAGGCGGTCGTCGGCCGGCGGCCTGCGCCCTTGCCTGCGAGCCTGAGCGTCGTGCCGTCGTCGAAGTCGATCACGACGCGGTTGTCCTCGCCGCGTGCGCCGGCCAGGAAATCGTCCGGCGGCAGCCAGCGTGGCGAGACGCGGGCCGCGGCCACGCCGTCCGCGAGCCTCACTTCCGCGACGAGGCGCAGGATCTCGCCCGGCACGCCGGGAGGAATGGCGTCGAAGGGATCGATGCCGGTGCGGGCAAACTGCGCCGGCGCACGGCCGAAGGCCGCCTGCGAACACAGGCGCAGCTTGTGCTCGGCGTCGAGGCCGCAGACATCCGCCGTCGGGTCGGGTTCCGCGAAGCCCAGCGACTGAGCCTCGGCGAGCGCTTCCTGGTAGGTGCTGCCCGCGGCGATGCGGTCGAGCACGTAGTTGCAGGTGCCGTTGAGCACGCCGCGCAGGCCGGTGATGCGGCGCGTCGCCGCCTCGCGTACCAGGGCCTCGAGCACCGGCACGGCGCCGCCCGCCGCGGCCGACAGGCGCAGCGGCGGGTCGTCGCCGCGCGCGAACGGGGCGAAGCTGTCCCAGTGAGGCGCGAGCGCGGCCTTGTTCGCGGTCACGACGCGTCGGCCCGCAATCAGCGCGGCGAGCAGCACTTCGGCCGCCGGGAACTCGCCGCCGAGGGCCTCGACGACGAGGTCCGCGTCCTCATTGATGGCGTCCCACGGGTTGGTGGACAGCAGCGAGGCGGGAACGCCGGTCGCTGCGTGGCGCCCGGGGTGGCGGACGACGGCGCGCACGACCTCGAAGTGTTCCGGCTGCGCCCGCAGCCGGTCGTAGACGCCGCGACCCACGGTGCCGAGCCCGAGCAGCACCACCCGCAGCGGCGTCTTCGGGGCCGTCGCCTCGAGCCGCGACGGGCCCGGCCCGACGAGCGTCGCGTGGGGCGAGCCGGGGCAGGAGACGAGGAACGACTGGCGGTGCAGGTGGGCGAAGCGGATGGTCTTCGGCTGCACCAGGCGCCCGGCAACGCGCAGCGCCTCGTCCCAGGTGACCTGCGTGAAGCGCCTCGGCGCGGGGCCGGGCGTGGCGGGGTCACGCTCATACAGGCCGTCCACGTCCTTGACGAGCGTGCACTGCGCGCCGAGTCGCGCCGCGAGGAACAGTGCGGTGAAGTCCGAGCCGCCGCGGCCGAGCAGCACCGTGCGGTTGCGCTCGTCATGCGCGATGAATCCGGGCACCACGACCGCCGGGACCTCCTCCAGGGTCGCCTCGAGCAGCCTGGCGTCGAAGTCGTGCGGCTCGGCATCGAGCGGGTCGCCATGGGCGCGCAGCGTGAACTGCTCCGGTGGCAGCAGGCGCGCCGGCACCCCGTGCGCAGCGAGCGACAGCGTGAGCATCGACGCCGACTCGATCTCGCCGCTGCCGACGAGCGAGGCGTAGGCGTGCGGGTCGGCCTTGCCGCCCACGCTGTGGGCACGCTCGATCAGCATGTCGGTCACGCCGGCATAGGCGGACACGACGGCGACGACGCGCTGGCCGGCGCGCACGTGACGGTAGATCTCGTCGACCGCCACGGGCAGGTCGGCGGACGAACGCAGCACGGAGCTGCCGAATTTCAGGACGACGATGTGGCTCATGGCAACCAGCCTCTCGAATGTCTGCGCGCGGTCCCAACAGCGGGACCGCCGGGCGACGCTGGCCGGATGCTTGCGGTAAGGGCGAGGGGCATAAAAAAACCCGCTCGGCCGACGGGCGGAGCAGGTCATGCTTCGCTCGCTTTAGCTGTATTTCTAACGCGCCCGCAAGCTGAGGCTCAAATCGGCGCCGGGAAGAATTCTAGGACAGCCGGCGGCGGTGGGGCAAGAGGCGAAGCGTAAGTACCTGCCACAGGCGGGGTCAGATCCCACGCAGTCCCCAGGGGACCGAGTGGGGTCCGACCCCTCCGCGCTGTTACGCTTGGGCCATGGACACCCGCCTTGCCGAACTGCTGCAGCTGCTCGACCTCGAGCGGCTCGAGCTGAACCTCTTCCGCGGCGTGAGCCACGACATCGGGGTGCCGCAGGTTTTCGGCGGCCAGGTGCTGGGCCAGGCGCTGGTCGCCGCCTCGCGCACGGTCGAGGACCGCCTCGTGCACTCGCTGCACGCCTACTTCCTGCGCCGCGGCGACTTCGACGCGCCGATCGTGTACCAGGTCGAGCGCACCCGTGACGGCGGCAGCTTCACCAGCCGCCGCGTGGTCGCCATCCAGCACGGCCAGCCGATCCTGACCATGTCTTCGTCGTTCCAGGCGCCGGAGCCGGGCAGCGAGCACCAGGCCTCGATGCCGGACGTGCCGCCGCCGGAGGACCTGGCGGACGTGGGCGAGCTGTCGGCCAAGGTGCTCGAGCAGGTGCCGGAGAAAGTGCGGCGGTTCTTCGAGCACCAGCGGCCGTTCGAGTTCCGACACGTGCGGCCACCCGACTACCGCAAGCCGGAGAAACGCGAGCCGGTCAAGCACGTGTGGTTCAGGGTGGTGGACCGGTTGCCGGACGACCAGGCGCTGCATCGCTGCCTGCTGGCCTACGTGTCGGACTACCACCTGCTCGACACCGCCAACCTGCCGCACGGCCAGCCCTGGTTCGAGCTGCAGATGGCCAGCATCGACCACGCGCTGTGGTTCCATCGCGAATTGCGCATGGACGAGTGGCTGCTCTACTCCATCGACAGCCCGAGCCGCTCGGGCGCGCGCGGGTTCGCGCGCGGCAGCCTGTTCACGCGCGACGGCGCGCTCGTTGCCAGCGTCGCGCAGGAAGGCCTGATCCGCGAACGCCCGGGCGGCTGGCAGGGCACGCGGCCGCCGGGCGCCGCGGCGCAGGGCGGCGCGCCGTGAAGGTCGGTCTCATCCTCCTCGGGCTGGCAGCCGCCTATCTCGTCGGCCACCTGCTGATGGTCTGGCGCTCTCGCAACGCGAACCTGCCGAAGGCCCCGCCCGGCGGATGGAAGAAATCCGCCGGCTGGGACGACGACGAGGACGACGGGCCGTCCTCCCCGAAGGCCTGAAGGCGCTCACTCGAGGGCGAGCGTCATCCGCACGCCGTCGCCGGCGGCAGCCGCGGCTTCGCCGCGGGCGACGAAGACGCGCTCCGCAGCGACGCCGTCCTCGCCAAGCAGCGCATCGCGCACGGCGACGGCGCGGGCCTGGGCCAGTGCGTCGATCTCCGCGGCTCCGACCGCATACCCGGCCCTGAGACCCGGCTCCAGCTGGCCGATGAAAAACTCGATGGGATCGGGCTTTTGCTCGCCCTCGGCCGGCTTCGGCGGCTTTTGCAGATCGGGCTTGCGGCCATTCGCCTGTTCGTAGAGCGCCCTGAGCCGTCGCAGGTAATCCGCGCGGTCCGTCTTCCACGCTTCAGAGGGTGTCCCGTCGTCCGCGGCGGACACGGCCGCCGCCCAGCGGGCGTTTTCCAGCGCCGGTCCGTCGGCGGCGGGAAGTGCCGCCCAGGGGATCTGCAGCTTCAGGGTGGGTCGTTCGGCGACCGCCTTGCGCAGCGCGGCGATCTTGTCCAGGGCCGCGGTGTCGAGCGTCGTCGAGCCGGCGGCGAAGTCGATGTAGGAGAGGTCCTCCCCGCCGCCGAACAGGTTGCCGAGCAACGCGAACGGGGCCGTGACGATCTTGGTCAGCAGGCCAACGAAGGCCTTCCAGATGATCGGGCCGAGCCTGAACTGCGGGTCGTCCACGGAACCGCTGACCGGCAGCTCCAGGTCGATGACGCCCTTCGAGTCCTTGAGCAGGGCGACCGCCAGCTTGATGGGCAGCCCGATCGCATCGGGCGAGTCGATCTTCTCGCCGAACTCGAGCTGGTCGAGCCGGACCTTGTGCGTCGCCTCGAGACGGTTGTCCTCGACCTTGTAGCGGGTGTCGATGAACAGCTTGCCCTTCGCGATCTGGTAGCCGATGAACTTGGTGGAGTAGGGGTTGAAGCTCGTCAGGTCGATGTTGCGGAAGAACGCCTCGATGTCGATGTAGGCCATCGGCGCCAGCAGGTTCAGCTGGCCGGCGATATGGACGGGCGCGTAGCGGTCGACCTGGCCGTCGAGCTGGAGGGTCGACCTCGCCGCGGGGTCCGACGACGAGCCCTTGATGAAGCCGGTGAGTTCCTCCATCGCGATCCTGAAGTTCGGCACGATGGTGTAGTCGGCGAAGTTGATGTTGCCGTCCACGATCCGGGTATTGCCGATCGCGATGGCGAGGGCAGGCGCGCCCGGCGCGCCGGTCTGGTCGGGAGGCGCCGCGTCCTCGCGCGGTTCACCGTCGTCGCCGGGCTTGTCGTCCCCCTTCCTGCCCTTGTCCCCGGCCGCGCGCTCGGCGGCGATTGCCGCGGCCTTCGCCGCGGCCGCCTCCGGGTCGAGCACGGACTCGATGTTCGTCACGCCGGATTCGGCCAGGATCAGGCGCATGTACGGCCGGTGTGCGACGACCTCGCGGATGTCGAGACGCGAAGGTTCGCTGGTGTAGCGGAGGCCATTCACCTCGAGCGACTTCCAGGTGACGAAGTCCTCCTTCAGCGGCCGGTCGCGCGTACGCAGGTCGGTGACCTCGAGGTCCCCGGCGAAGCTCAGTTCGAGCGGGTCGGTGCCCGACAGCTCGACGCGACCCTGCGTCGACAGCGCCCCGGACTCCAGGAGCAGGTCCGTCCCGCCGTCGAGGTACGGCTGCACCGGGGTCAGGTTCAGCTCCTGCAGCTGCAGGTCCAGGGCCGCGGTGAGCGGCTCCAGGGTCACCTCGCCGGACGCGCTGACCTGCCCGCCAGCACCGGAGGTGACCGTGGCCTGCAGCTTGAGCGGGCCCGCGGAGGGCACGGCGAAACCGCCGATGTCGGCGGAATTCACCACGAGCTCGAGCGGCGACGGCCTGGCGAGCGTGCGGTCCTCGAGCGGGACACGGAGGTTCCTGAACGAGATGGCGGGCACCGAAACCGTCCAGGCCGGCGAGTCGCCGGCGGTGTCGGTCGCTCCGCTGCCGGGGGTTGCCGGGCTCGAGCCCACCTCCGCCGCGGCGGCACCGATGCCCAGCGCTCCCGGTGCGTGAAACCCGGCATCGTCGAGCCAGACCGGTGCCGTGACGCCCTGGACCTCCACCGCCGTCACGAGGACCGACCGGGCGGCGAGGTCGACGCGCGTGTCGCGCAGGTCGATGGCGGCGAACTGCCACGGCACGTCGTAGCCGTTCGCCACCGTCGCCAGCTCACGGACGGACAGGTTCGGCATGTCGAGGACCAGGTGGTACGGCTCGCCGGTGAGGCTGAAGTCGTAGGTGAAGCCGAGGTCGATCACGCCGCCCTGCAGCGTGACCGGGAGCAGGTCGCCGACATACTCGGAGATCGCGGTGGCCTGCAGTCCGGCCAGGCGCAGCGATCCCTTGGACGTCAGGGGCTCGACGCCGAACTCGCCCTCGAGCGACAGCTCGCCGGCGCGGTCCGACCCGGCCCGGAAGGCGAAGGCATTGCCGCTGCCGGAGGTGCGGAATTCGTCGAGTGCGAAAGTGAACGGGGCCAGCGTGGTCGCGAAGGGTTCTGCGCGCGCCTGGTCCACGACGTCGATGCTGCCCTCCAGCACGTCGAGCTCGCCGATCCACAGCGCCGGGATACTGCCCGGTTCCTGCTCCTGCTCCGGCACCTCGTCGCGGTCTGGAACGAGGTCCATCAGGTTCAGGCGACCGCCGGCCCGTTGCACCACGCGCAGGTAGGGCCGGTCAACGTCGATCTGCCGGAAGGTCCAGGCGCGATGCCACAGGGACGACAGCTCGAAGTCCACGTAAAAGCGCTCGAAGCCGATCATCCGTGTCGAGCCGTCCGCATCGGGGATGGCCAGCTCCCGCGCCTCGAACTCGAACGTAAAGGGATTGAAACGGACCTCGCCCAGGGTCACCACCCGGTCATGGTCGCGGGCGAACAACTCGGTCACCTGGCTCCGCACCAGTCGGGGAACGCCCACGAAACCGGCCATCGCATAGAGCGCAAGCGCCGCGATGACGCCCGCGGCGGCAAAGAGGGCTGTCTTCCTCGTCATGGGGTTCCCTGTGCCCGGCCCGTGCAGGCGGGCTGTCCTGCCGGATGATCTCGCGGGCAACCCCGGCGGGGCAAGCGGCGACGGGTCAGGACCGGGCCGTCAGCCAGTCCTCGCGGGTCACGGTGTACAGGTGCACGTCCCACCATCGACGCCGCGCGCGGGCGTAGCGGCGCAGCGTGCCCTCCCAGCGCAGGCCCGCCTTGTCCAGGACGCGCAGCGACCGGTTGTTGTGGATCTCGACGGTGGACAGGACGCGTTCGACGCCGAGCTGTCCGAAGGCCGCCTGCGCGAGCGCGACGGCGATCTCGGTGCCGTAGCCCCGTCCCCAACTGCCGTGGGCCAGCAGGTAGCCGATCTCAGCCTCGTCCTTCGCATGCAGAGTCAGGTCGCAGGCGCCGACCAGGCGGCCGCTCGCGGCCAGCTCCACGCCCAGTTCCCAGCTGTCGCGGCGTTCGGCGCGCTGGTGGCGCAGCGCGCGCCCCAGCTGTTGCCGGGCGCCCTCGGCATCGGCGGGCCCGTAGAGCAGGTGACGCGTGATGCGTCCATCGCCGTAGAGCGCGACGAAGTCCGCCTCGTCGGCGGTCGTCAGCTCGCGCAGCCTCAGCCGGTCGGTCTCGAGTGGCAGACGCAACGCACGACGGGGCCTCGGGCTCATGGAGCATCCAGCACCTTGCCGGGATTCATGATGCCCTGCGGGTCGAGGCTCCGCTTGATGTCGCGCATCACGGCGAGCGCGACAGGATCCTCGTAGCGCGCGAGCTCGCCGACCTTGTAGCGCCCGATCCCGTGCTCGGCGCTGAAGCTGCCGCGATAGCGGGCGACCAGGTCGTGCACGGCGCGCCTGACCTCGCCGGCGCGGGCCAGGAACGCCTGCGGGTCGCCACCGGGCGGGACGCTCAGGTTGAAGTGCAGGTTGCCGTCGCCGAGGTGGCCGTAGGCCACCAGTCGCGCGCCGGGCACGAGGTGCTCGAGCAGGGCTGCGCCCTCCTCGATGAAGTCCGGCAGGCGTTGCGAGGCGACCGAGATGTCGTGCTTCAGGCTCGCGCCCTCGCGCGTCTGAGCCTCGGGAATGGATTCGCGCAGCTTCCAGAACGCCTCCCGCTGGCGCGACGAGGAAGCGAGCACGGCGTCGCGCACGAGACCGGCGCCGGCTGCCTCGGCGAGCACCGCCTCGAGCCCGGACGACAGCTCCGGGTCCGGCGCAAAGCCGGTGGCCTCGACGAGTACGTAGCAGGGATGTCGCGCGTCGAACGGGTCGGTCGCGCCCTCGATGTGGCGGCACACGAGGTCGAGCGCGGCGCCGGGGACCAGCTCGAAAGTGGTCACGCTGTCGCCGAGCGCGCTGCGGACGCGCGACAGCAGATCCACCGCCGCCTGTGCGGACGGCAGGGCGGCGAACGCCGTCGCGTGGCCGCGGGGCAGCGGGAACAGCTTCAGGCAGGCCGCCGTGATGACGCCGAGGGTGCCTTCCGCGCCGATGAACAGCTGCTTCACGTCATAGCCGGTGTTGTCCTTCCTGAGCGACCGGAGCTGGTCGAGCACCCGGCCGTCCGGCAGGACGACCTCGAGACCCAGTACCAGCTCGCGCATCATCCCGTAGCGCAGCACCGCGGTGCCGCCGGCGTTGGTGGAGAGCAGGCCGCCGATCGTGCACGAGCCTTCCGAGCCGAGGGACATGGGAAACAGCCGCTCCGAGTGTTCCGCCGCGTCCTGCAGCGTCGCCAGCACGCAGCCGGCCTCCACCGTCACCGAGTAGTTCGACGGGTCGAGCGCACGGATGCGGTTCATGCGGCGCAGGGACAGCACGACCTCGCCGCCGGACTCGCGCGGCGTCGCGCCACCGCAGTAACTGGTATTGCCGCCCTGCGGCACGATGCCGATCCGTTCCTGTGCACACAGGCGCACCAGTTCGGCGACCTGGCCGGTCGAGGCAGGCAGCGCCACCAGCGGCGTCGCCCCGTGGTACAGCCTGCGGAAGTCGGTCAGGAACGGCTCGATGTCGGCCGGCTGGTCGAGGTAACCGCCCGGGCCGAGCAGGTCGCGCAGCGCATCGAGCGCTTCGGGTCGGATCGTGGCGGGGCCTGCTGGCATGCCGCGATGTTACCGCTACAGCGTGATCGCGCGCTCGAGCCACCCGCAGCGCGGCGATCCGGCCCGCACGGTCAGCCTGCCGCGACCCCGGACCAGCCAGGTCCACGTGCTGCGGTTGCCGCTGCCGCGGCTTTCCTGGTAGTACGGCGCGGCGGCTCCGCCGTGGCGACCGCGTCCCCAGCCCTCGAGGTGACCGACGCGCATCCGCGGCAGCGCGCCGCCCTCCAGCCTGCAGCCCTCCGTCTCGAGCGAGACGCTGACGGGTTCGTTCCACTCCAGCTTGCCCGCGGTCTCGAGAATGTGGGTGGGCAGGTAACCGCTGTTCACGACCTCGCAGCGGATCCGGTGGAGGTCCTCGCCGAGCGCGTGGGCCTCGCAGCGAAGTTCAAGGCGTGGCGCCATCGCGGCCACGCGCAGGAAGGCCGCCACCTGGCCCTCACAGACGGCCGCGAGCCGGTCGAGCGGCGGATTCCACAGGCCGATGCGGGTGTCGGGCCCGCCGACCTCCACCGGCCCGAGCTGCGGATGGTCGACACGCCTCCAGGTCCCGGCCAGCCGGCCGCCGTTGTGCTCCTGGTCCCACCGGTAGATCTTCTCGACGTCCTCGCGGTCGAGCCGGGTGTAGCGGTCGACGAAGCGCCTGGGCCGCTTGAGCCCCGCCTGCTCGAAGAGGTCCCACAACTCGCACACGTAGGCGATGCATCCCCGCTGGTGATAGGCGTAATCGATGAGGTCGCCGAAGATGGGCCGGTTCGGCCGGTAGGTGAACTCCTCGTAGCCGCTGACCGTGGGGTAGCCGGTGTAGCGGTCGCCCCAGGCCTCCACCTGCCTGAAGACGGCGAGGTCGGACGGGTCCATGTCGGTATCCGGCTTGTGACCCAGGGGTCGGATGAATACGCCGCCGAAGGTGTGCAGGTTGAGCCAGGCGAAGAGCGTCGGCATCGCCGACGTGAAGGCGACGACGGCCCGCGACTCCACCTCGTTCAGCGGATACGCGCCCGCTCCCTCCTGCTCGTGGTGCGGCATCCAGCTGTAGGGGAAATTGCGGTTCAGGTCGGTCGGGTTGTCGTCGAGGAAGTTCGGCGCCGGGATCGTCTCGCCGTCGAAGTTCTCGATGAAGCCCTCCGGGAACAGCTTGAAGAAGGGGCCGTCATCCTCGAGCTCGCGCAGCACCATGCGGCCCGGAAAGGCCTTGCTCTCCACGTACTCGCCGGCCGGATCGGGCCGGCGCATCCGCAGCGCCAGCCCGTCCCCGTCCACGTCGCCCGCGCGCCAGTAGGAGCGTTCGCGGGGCAGCGGCGCGTCGTGCGGGACCGAGCGCAGGAACCGGCCCGTCTTCAGCACCCGTTCCGCGCCGTCCGGCGACATCCGCGGCAGGACATGAAACAGGACGTCGCGCAGCCTGTCGGCCAGCGCCGCCGGCAGGTCGGGTGCCGGCGGCGCCGTCGCGGGCGTCGCGTGCAGCCGGATCATGGACTCGGCGATGGCCAGCGCCACGCTCGAGCCGGCGACCTCCACGGCGTGCATGTTGCCGTCGACCCACACCGACGGACGTTTGCGGTCGGGCTCGGGCCCGATCGTCAGCAGCCAGAGGTCGCGCCCCTCGCGCGACTTCCCCAGGGACTGCAGCCGCACGAAGCCCGGGAACGCGTCGGCCCACGCCTGGAGCTGGGCCGTCAGTTCATCGTAGTCGAGGTAACGGGTGCGAAAGTCCCGGTTCAATGCGTCGAGCGTCGCAGTCATGCGCCCCCCAGATTTTTGTCGGCGCAAGCTTACGGCATTGCGTCGCGGAAGCCACCCTGCGCGGTACCGGCTGCCTTGCGGTCCCCCGACGGCCGGCCCCCCGTCGACCGCGCCGGCACGAGGGAGTCCACGAACTGCTGCGTACAGGCGTCCCACGAGTACTTCAACGCATGATCGCGGCAGGCCGCCGGCTCCAGGTCCAGAGCGGCCATGGCGGCAGCGCGCAGATTCTCGTCGAGGAAACCGGTGACGCCAGGGACGACGACGTCGACTGGTCCGGTGACCGGATAGGCGGCGACCGGCACTCCGCATGCCATGGCCTCGAGCAGGACCAGCCCGAACGTGTCGGTCCGGCTCGGGAAGACGAAGACATCGCAGGCCGCGACATGACGCGCCAGTTCCTCCCCGTGCCGCGGGCCCGTGAACACGGCGTCTGGATGCTGGCGCGCGAGGGCGGGACGGGCAGGGCCATCGCCGACGACCAGCTTCGTTCCGGGAAGGTCGAGCCTCAGGAACTCGCCGATGCCCTTCTCGACCGCGACCCGTCCGAAGTACAGCCAGATCGGCCTGCGCAGGTTCAGAAATCCCTTGTCCCGGGGACGGAACAGGTCGCCGTCCACGCCCCGGCTCCAGGTGGCCAGGTTCCTGAAGCCCCGGCCTTCGAGCCTGACGCGCAGCGACGGCGTGGCGACCAGGGTGCGGGTCGCCGCGCCATGAAACCACTTCATCAGCGCGTAGCCGGCCGGCAGCGGGACGGGCAGACGGGCGCGGAGGTACTCGGGAAACTGCGTGTGATAGGCGGTGGTGAACCTGCGGGCGTTGCGCAGGCACCAGCGGCGCGCGGCCAGCCCCAGCGGCCCCTCGGTGGCGACGTGGATGGCGTCGGGGTCGAGCGCGGCGAGGCGTCCGCCGATCACTCGCCCGGCTCCCAGCGCCAGACGGATCTCGGGATACGACGGGCAGGGAATGGTCCTGAAACCGTCGGGGGAGATGACCGTCACCTCGTGGCCGCCGGCGCGCAGCCGCTCCACGGTCGTGGAAAGGGTGCGGACGACGCCGTTGACCTGCGGGAACCAGGCGTCCGTGACCAGGGCCAGCCTCATGCGGCGGCGTGTCCGGGTTCTTCCTCCTCCGGTTCCGGCTGCTCGAGCAGGGGAAATTCCTGGTCGCCGACGATGACCGTCGGCGAGCCGGTCCAGCGCAGCAGGCTGAGCTTCCCGGAGAAGTCCTCGGCAAGGGCCGTGCAGCTCTCCACCCAGTCGCCGTCGTTGCAGTAGGTGACCTCGCCCATGGCGGCGATCTCCGCGCGGTGAATGTGCCCGCAGATCACCCCGTCCACGTTGCGGCGCAGCGCCTCGGACGACAGCGCCCGTTCGAAACTGGCGATGAACTTCACGGCGTTCTTGACCTTGTGCTTCAGGAAGGACGCCAGGGACCAGTAGGGATACCCCAGCCAGCCGCGGATCGCATTGACGTAGCGGTTGAGCCTCAGCGCGAAGCTGTAAGCGGAGTTGCCGAGCGACTCGAGCAGCGGGCTGACGCGCACGATGCTGTCGAACTCGTCGCCGTGCAGCACGAGGAAGCGCCGTCCGTCCGCCGTCTCGTGGATCGCCTCCCTGCGGATCTCGACGTTGCCCATGACGAAGCCGTCGTAGTCGCGGAAGGAGCGGTCGTGGTTGCCCGGGATGTAGACGACCCGCGTCCCGTGCCTGGCCATGCCCAGCAGCGTGCGCAGCACGTCGTTGTGGCTCTGCGGCCAGTAGAAGTTCCGGCTGAGCGCCCACATGTCGATGATGTCGCCGACCAGGTAGATCTGCCGGCACTCGACCCGCCTGAGGAA
>JAGTSG010000004.1 GCA_018261655.1 Pseudomonadota bacterium
CTCCGAATCGAGCATGCCCTCGTCCATGTTGACGTCGATGACCTGCGCGCCGCTGGCCACCTGCTGGCGCGCGACGTCGAGCGCGGCGTTGTAGTCGCCCGCCTCGATCAGCTTGCGAAAGCGCGCGGACCCGGTGACGTTGGTGCGCTCGCCGACGTTGACGAAGAGCGTCTCCGGGCCGATGTTGAGCGGTTCGAGACCCGACAGCCGGCAGCGCGGCGGCAGCACGGGCGGGACGCGCGGGGCGAGCCCCGCGACCGCGCCAGCCATCGCCGCGATGTGCGCGGGCGTCGTCCCGCAGCAGCCGCCGACGACGTTGACGAAGCCCGCCTCGGCCCACTCGCGGATGAACGCGGCGGTCTCCGCGGCTTCCTCGTCGTACTCGCCGAAGGCATTCGGCAGGCCGGCGTTGGGATAGGCGCAGACGAAGGTGTCCGCGATCCGCGACATCTCCTCGATGTAGGGCCGGAGCTGCTTTGCGCCGAGCGCGCAGTTGAGGCCCACCGTCGTCGGGCGCGCGTGCCGCACCGAGTTCCAGAACGCTTCCGTCGTCTGGCCGGACAGGGTCCGGCCCGACGCGTCGGTGATGGTGCCCGAGACCATCACGGGCAGGTCGAGGCCAAGCTCGTCGAGCACCTCGCGCACGGCGTAGAGCGCCGCCTTGGCGTTCAGCGTGTCGAAGACGGTCTCGACCAGCAGCAGGTCCGCGCCGCCCGCGACCAGCGCCCGCGTCGCCTCTGCGTAGGTGTCGCGCAGCCGGTCGAAGTCGATGCTGCGATGGCCCGGGTCATTGACGTCGGGCGACAGCGAGGCCGTGCGGTTGGTGGGGCCCAGCGCGCCGGCGACGAATCGCGGCCGCCCGGTCCGGCCCGCCACCTCGTCGGCGACGCCACGCGCCAGGCGCGCGGCCTCGAGGTTCAGTTCGCCGACCAGCGCCTCCAGGCCGTAGTCGGCCAGCGACGGCGCGTTGGCGTTGAAGGTGTTCGTCTCGATGATGTCCGCGCCCGCCTCGAGGTACTGGCGATGGACGCCGGCAATGACGTCGGGCCGGGTCAGCGTGAGCAGGTCATTGGCACCCTTCAGGTCGCGCGCCGAGTCGGCGAAGCGCTGCCCGCGGTAGTCCGGCTCGGTCAGCCCGCAGCGCTGGATCATGGTGCCCATCGCGCCGTCGAGCACCAGGATCCGCTCGCCCAGCAGGCGGCGGAATGCCTCGATCCGGCCGGTCCGCGCCGCGTCGGCCATTCAGCCCGCCCCGGCGGCCGGACGCCGTCCCAGCGCGTGGCAGATCGCGTAGGTGAGTTCGGCACGGTTCAGGGTGTAGAAGTGGAACTCGTCGACGCCCTCGTGGCGCAGGCGCGCGACCTGCTCGATGGCCACCGCCGCGGCGATCAGCTTGCGGGTGTCCGGGTCGTCGTCGAGGCCCTCGAACCGCTCCTCGAGCCAGTCCGGGACCGACGCGCCACAGCGGGCGGCGAAGCGGGTGAGCTGCGGGAAGCGCGTGATCGGCAGGATTCCCGGCACGATCGACATGGTGATGCCGGCTGCCGCGCAGGCATCGCGGAAGCGCAGGTACAGCGAGGGCTCGAAGAAGAACTGCGTGATCGCGCGGGTCGCGCCCGCGTCCTGCTTGCGCTTCAGCACCCCGATGTCGAATGCGGCGCTAGGCGCCTCGGGATGCTTCTCCGGGTAGGCGGCCACCGAGATCTCGAAGTCGCCCACGGTCAGCAGTCCCGCCACGAGGTCCGCCGCGTAGGCGAAGCCGTCGGGGTGCGGGGCATACCCCTTCGCTCCCGCCGGCGGGTCGCCGCGCAGGGCCACGACGTGGCGCACGCCCTGGTCCCAGTAACGCCGGGCGATGTCGAGCACCTCGCCGCGGCTGGAGCCGATGCAGGTCAGGTGCGGCGCGGCGGTGAGCCGCGTCTCGCGCTGGATGCGGGTGACGACCTTGTGGGTCCGCTCGCGCGTCGAGCCGTCGGCGCCGTAGGTCACCGACACGAAGCGCGGCGCGAGCGGCGCCAGCCGCTCGATCGACGACCAGAGGGTCCGCTCCATCGCCTCGTCGTTCGGCGGGAAGAACTCGAAGGACACCTCCACCGGCGGCCGGTTACCGGTCGCCGGGTCGGCGGGCGTCTTCTCTGCGGGCTGGGCGGACATGTGTTCGAGTCTAATGCAGCTTTGCTGCGGTGCAAGGAAAACGGCCCCGGCCGCGTTCAGTGCACCCCAGGGGCCGGTCCCGCCGGGCTGCCGGCCGCGAAGATGCGCGCCGCGTCGACGCGGTCGAAGGTGTAGGCGCGGTTGCAGAACTCGCAGCGCACCTCGACGTCGCCGCGCTCGCGGACGATGTCGCGGACCTCGGCTTCCCCGAGCGAGCGCAGGATCCCCGCCACCCGATCGCGCGAGCAGGCGCACTGGAAGAAGACCGGCGCGCCCTCGAACAGGCGCACGTCGTCCTCGTGGAACAGGCGGTGGAGTATCTGCTCGCAGGGCTGGCGCAGGAGTTCCTCCGCCGTCAGGGTCGCGGCCAGCAGGCCGATCCGGTCCCAGGCGTCGTCGGCTTCCTCCTCCCGCCCCGGGTCTGGGCGCGCGGCGGCCGTGGTCCCGGTCGCGACCCGCTGCAGCATCAGCCCGGCTGCGCGGTCGGGTCCGGCAGCCAGGACCAGACGGGTGGGGAGTTGCTCCGACCTGGCGAAGTAGTCCTCCAGGCAGGCGGCGAGTCCGGGGTGGGTCAGCGGCACGACACCCTGGTAGCGGTGGTCGTGCCGCTGGTTGTCGATCGTGACGGTGAGCTGTCCGCCACCCGTCAGGCCGGCCAGCGTCGCCTCGGCCGGCAGGTCGCCACGATGGCGCGCCACGCCGCGGATCGCGTGCCGGTCGGTGCACTCGGTGATCATCAGGTGGACCGGACCGGGACCCTGGAACTGCATCAACAGCCGACCCTCGAACTTGAGCGTCCCCGCGACCAGTACGGTCGCGGCCATCCCCTCGCCGAGCGTGCGCGCCAGCACCGGCGGGTAGTCGTGGTGCTCGAGGACCGCGCGCCAGCTGGCGTCGAGGCGGACGAAGTGGCCGCGGACCGGCCACCGCTCGAACAGGAAGCGGCGCAGCAGGTCACTGTCGGCCATCGTCAGCCGGCCAGCATCTTCTTGAGAAGGTCGTTCACCTGCGCGGGGTTCGCCTTGCCGGCGGTCGCCTTCATCACCTGGCCGACGAAGAAGCCGAACAGCTTGTCCTTGCCCGACCGGTAGTCTGCGAGCTGCTTCGGGTTGGCGGCCATGACCCCGGCGATCGCGCGCTCGATGGCGCCCGTGTCGGTGATCTGCCGCAGGCCGCGGGCCTCGATGACCTCGTCCGCGCTGCGGCCCTCGTCCCACATGGCCTCGAGGACCTCCTTGGCGATCTTGCCGGAGATCGTCTCGTCGACGATGCGCGACAGCAGGCCGGACAGGCGCGCCGCATCCACCCTCGAGGCCGTGATGTCGAGGCCGTCGCGGTTGAGCAGGCCGGACAGGTCTCCCATCACCCAGTTGGCCGCCATCTTCGCCTGGCCGCCGAGCGCGCCGACGACGGCTTCGTAATACGCCGCCATCTCGCGGCTCGCCGTCAGCACGCCGGCGTCGTAGTCGGTCAGCCCATGCTCGGCCACGAAGCGGGCAGCCTTCTCGTCGGGCAGTTCCGGCAACCCGGCGCGCACCCGCTCGATCCAGGCGTCCTCCAGCACCAGCGGCAGCAGGTCCGGGTCCGGGAAGTAGCGGTAGTCGTTCGCCTCCTCCTTGGAGCGCATCGAGCGCGTCTCGTTGCGGTCCGGGTCGTACAGGCGCGTCTCCTGCACGATTGAGCCGCCGCCCTCGATGATGTCGACCTGCCGGGCGACCTCGAAGTTGATCGCCTTCTCGACGAAGCGGAAGGAATTGAGGTTCTTGATCTCGCAGCGCGTGCCGAACTCGTGCCTGCCCTTGTGCCGGACCGACACGTTCGCGTCGCAGCGGAACGAGCCCTCCTGCATGTTGCCGTCGCAGATGTCGAGGTAGCGCACCAGCGTGTGGATCTTCTTCATGTACGCGATGGCTTCCTTCGCCGAGCGCATGTCCGGCTCGGAGACGATCTCGAGCAGCGGCGTTCCCGCCCGGTTCAGGTCGATGCCGGAATTCGCGCCGAGCCCCTCGTGCAGCGACTTGCCCGCGTCTTCCTCGAGGTGGGCCCGGGTGACGCCGACGGTCTTGCGCGTGCCGTCGTCGAGGACGATGTCCACCGAGCCGTCCTCGACCACCGGCAGCTCGTACTGGCTGATCTGGTAGCCCTTCGGCAGGTCCGGGTAGAAGTAGTTCTTGCGGGCGAATACCGAGCGCCGCGCGACCCGCGCGCCGATGGCCAGGCCGAACAGCGTCGCCATCCGCACGGCCTCGCCGTTCAGCACCGGCAGCACGCCCGGGTAGCCGAGGTCCACCAGGTTGGCCTGCACGTTCGGCGCCGCCCCGAACGACGTCGACGAGGTCGAGAAAATCTTGCTGCGCGTGGCGAGTTGCGCGTGGATCTCGAGGCCGATGACGACTTCCCACTCGATGGCCATTGGCTCGCT
Source organism: Pseudomonadota bacterium (assembly GCA_018261655.1). Lineage (GTDB taxonomy): Bacteria > Pseudomonadota > Gammaproteobacteria > Steroidobacterales > Steroidobacteraceae > SG8-30. Next base: position 4,577 of record JAGTSG010000004.1, read on the forward strand.
CCTCACGCCCAGGCCGGCGGGACGCGCCGGTGCCAGTCGCTTTCCCGCTGGTAGGCGTGCGCCGCCGCCAGTATCCGCGCCTCGGCGAAATGCGGGCCGATGAGCTGCAGGCCGACGGGCAGGCCGCCGACCATCCCGCAGGGAGCCGACAGCGCCGGCAGGCCGGCGAGGTTGGCACCGATGGTATAGATGTCGTTCAGGTACATGGTGATCGGGTCGTCGACCTTCGCGCCGATGCGGAAGGCCGGCGTCGGCGAGGTCGGGCCCATCAGCACGTCCACGTCGGCGAAGGCGCGCTTGAAGTCGGCGTTGATCAGGCTGCGCACCTTCTGGGCCTTCAGGTAGTAGGCGTCGTAGTAGCCGGCGGACAGCACGTAGGTGCCGGTCATGATCCGGCGCTTGACTTCCGTGCCGAAACCCTCGCCTCGCGAGCGCGTATAGAGATCGAGCAGGTCCTTCGGGTCCCTGCAGCGGTGCCCGAAGCGCACGCCGTCGAAGCGCGACAGGTTGGAGGAGCACTCCGCCGGCGCGACCACGTAATAGGTCGGCACCGACAGCGGCAGCGCCGGCAGGCTGACCTCGACCAGCTCCGCGCCCATCCGGCGGTAGGCGTCGAGCGCCGCCTGGACCGCGTCGCCGGTCGCCGGGTCGAGGCCTTCACCGAAGAACTCGCGGATGATCCCGATCCTGAGTCCCTTCACGGGCCTGTCGAGCTGCGTCGCGTAGGCCGGCACCGGCGCGTCCACGCAGGTGGAATCCCGCGAATCGAAGCCCGCCATGGCCTCCAGCAGCAGCGCGGCGTCCTCCGCCGACTGCGCCAGGACGCCGCCCTGGTCGAGGCTCGAGGCGAACGCGATCATGCCGTAGCGCGAGACCCGGCCGTAGGTCGGCTTGATGCCGGTGAGGCCGGTGAGCGCGGCCGGCTGGCGGATGGACCCGCCGGTGTCGGTGCCCGTCGCGGCCGGCGCGAGCCGGGCGGCGACCGCGGCCGCCGAGCCGCCGGAAGAGCCTCCGGGCACGCAGGCCTCGTCCCAGGGGTTGCGCACCGGGCCGTAGTAGCTGGTCTCGTTCGACGAGCCCATCGCGAACTCGTCCATGTTGGTCTTGCCGAGCATCACGGTGCCCGCCGCGGCCAGCCGCTCGACCACTGTCGCGTCGTACGGCGAGACGAAGTTCGACAGCATCCGCGACCCGCAGGTGGTCAGAATCCCGTCGGTGCAGAAGATGTCCTTGTGCGCGAGGGGCACGCCGGTCAGGGGACCGCCCCGCCCCGCGCCGATGGCCGCATCCGCCCGGCGGGCCTGGTCGAGCGCGCGCTCCCCGGTGACCGTGATGAAGGCGTTCAGCCTGCCGTTGCCCTGGCCGATGCGCCCGAGGAAGTGCCGGGTCAGCTCGACGCTCGAATACTCGCCGGCGGCGAGGCCGCGGCCCAGCTCGGCCGCGGACTTCAGGTGCAGGCTCACTCGATCACCTTCGGCACGATGTAGAGGCCCGCCTCGACCTGCGGCGCATTCTGCTGGTACCGCTCGCGGTGGTCGGTTTCGGTCGGCTCGTCGACGCGCAGGCGCTGGACCTGGTCCTCCAGCGGGTGAGCCATGGGTTCAACGTCGTCCGTGGAGGCCGAGGCGAGCTGCTCCACGAATTCGATGATGCGCGAGAGGCTGCCCGCGTACACTGGCAGCTCCTGCTCCTCTATCCCGAGTCGCGCGAGGTGCGCGATGTTCTCGACGTCGCGGCGGGTCAGCGTCACGTTGGCTCCACAGGCGCAGGAAAGGGGCGAAAAAACCCTGCGCAATCATACACGTCTGCTTGTGGAAAGTCCTGCCCGGCGATACACTGCCCGGTCCCTTTTTACACTCTCCCTATGCCACGCCTGAACATGTTCAAGAGCCTTCGGGGTTACTTCTCCAGCGACGTCTCGATCGACCTGGGGACTGCCAACACGCTGATCTACGTCAGCGGTCGCGGCATCGTCCTCAACGAGCCCTCCGTGGTCGCGGTCCAGGACGAGGTCGGCCGCGGCGGCAAGACCATCGTTGCGGTCGGCGCCGAGGCGAAAAACATGCTCGGCCGCACGCCGGGGCATATCACCGCCGTCCGGCCGATGAAGGACGGCGTGATCGCCGACTTCACCTACACCGAGAAGATGCTCCAGTACTTCATCGCCAAGGTCCACGGCGATCGCTGGCTGCGCCCCAGCCCGCGCGTCCTGATCTGCGTGCCCTTCGGCTCGACCCAGGTCGAGCGGCGCGCGATCCAGGAGTCGGCGGAGGGCGCCGGCGCCCGCCGGGTGGACGTGATCCCGGAACCGATGGCCGCGGCCGTCGGGGCCGGCCTGCCCGTCAACGAGGCGCGCGGCTCGATGGTGCTCGATATCGGCGGCGGCACGTCGGAGGTCGCGGTCATCTCCCTGAACGGGATCGTGTACGCCGAGTCGGTCCGCATCGGCGGCGACCGCTTCGACGAGGCGATCATCCAGTACGTCCGGCGCAACTACGGCATCCTGATCGGCGAGGCGACGGCCGAGCGCATCAAGATCGAGATCGGCTCGGCCTACCCGGGGCAGCAGGTCACCGAGATGTCGGTGAAGGGCCGCAACCTGTCGGAAGGCGTGCCGCGCAGCTTCACGCTCAACTCCAACGAGATCCTGGAGGCGCTGCAGGAGCCGCTGCAGGGAATCGTGCAGGCCGTCAAGAAGGCCCTCGAGCAGACGCCGCCCGAGCTGGGCGCCGACGTGGCCGAACTCGGCATCGTCCTCACGGGCGGCGGCGCGCTGCTCAAGGACATCGACAAGCTGCTCATGGAGGAGACGGGGCTGCCGGTGATCGTCGCCGACGACCCGTTGACCTGCGTGGCCCGCGGCGGCGGCCGCATCCTGGAGCTCACCGAGGAACATCCCGGCCTGTTCGGGCTGGGCTGACCACTGTCCCGCGCCCGCGCGCGGCCGGTCGTGTACATTTGACGGCTGAACCTGCGGTTCCTTCCCGCGGAGTCCCGTTTGTCGCCGATACAGGACCAGGACCACCGACCGCTGCTCCTTGCTGGCCCTTCCCTCGGCCTGCGGCTGGTCGTCCTCGGCGCCATGGCGATCGCGCTCATGGTGGCGGATCAGCGCCAGCAGTACCTGACGGTCGTCCGGGCCTGGCTGTCGGTGGCCGCCTACCCCTTCCACTGGGCGGTGGACGCCCCGTTCTCGGCGTTGCGCTACGCGTCCGACGCGCTCGCGACCCGCTCCACGCTGCAGGAGGAGAACGAGCGCCTGGCCGTGGAAAACCGCGAGCTGAAGCTGACGCTCATGCGCTTCGACGCCCTGGAGCAGGAAAACCACCGGCTGCGGGAGGCTCGCGCGGGTTCGGCCCGCGTGGCGGCGCGATCCATCGTGGCGGAAATCCTCAAGGTGGATCTCGACCCGAACCGCCAGCGCGTGATCGTCAACAAGGGGACGCGTGACGGCGTCTTCGTCGGACAGGCGGCGCTCGATGCCTCCGGGGTGTTCGGCCAGGTCACGCGCGCGGGCCCGGTGTCGGCCGAGGTGATCCTGATCTCGGATCCGGAGCACGCGATCCCGGTGCAGATCAACCGCACCGGCGCGCGCACCATCGCCGTCGGCCTCGGGCAGACCGGGCAGCTGCTGCTGCCCTACCTGCCGCGCAACGCGGACATCGCCGAGGGCGACCTGGTGGTCAGCTCGGGGCTCGGCGGCGTGTTCCCTCCCGGCTATCCGGTGGCCCGCGTCGCCGAGGTGCATCGCGACCCGTCCGAGCCGCTGCTCTCCGTCGGCGCCATACCGCTCGCGCAGCTCGACCGCGACCCCGAGGTGATGCTGATCTGGTTCGACAACCGCATCGTCGAACCGGACGCCGGCGCCGCGCCCGAGGGAGCACCCCCCGCGGCGCCGGACGCCGGTGGCGGGACGCTAGCGCCGGCAGAAAGCCGTGCCGCCGCGGAACCCGCGCCCGCCACGCCGACCACGCCGGCCGCGGCCGGGCCCAGCCCCGCGGCGGCCGGACCGGACGGACCCGACACCCCACAGGCCGACCCTGCCGCAGCCGGACCACCGGGGCCGGATGCGACACAGGCCGCGCCGCCCGCCGGACCGCAGCGGCCGGATGTGACACAGGCCGCGCCGCCGGCCGGACCGGTGCAGTGATCATGGCGCGCCGCGGAGGAGCCAGCGCTCCCCTGATCGCCCTGCTGCTCGCAGCGTCGCTCGCCGCGACCGTGGTCCCCTTGCCGGACCTGCTGGAACCGCTGCGACCCAACTTCGTGGCGCTGACGATACTCTGGGTGTGCCTGCTGTCGGCCCGGGCCACGGGGCTGCTGCTGGCCTGGATGTCGGGGCTGATGCTCGATGCCCTGCACGGGCTGTTGCTCGGCCAGAACGCGCTGGCGCTGGTGCTCATCGCCTACATCGCCCTGAAGATGCGCCTGCGCATCCGCGCCTTCCCGGTGCTGCACCAGTCCATGGTCGTCCTCGGGCTGCTCCTGCTCAACGAGTTCGTGCTGTTCTGGATCGACGGGCTCTCCGGCCATCCCGTCACCGCCTGGACACGCTGGGTCCCGGTGCTGACCGGCGCGGCGACCTGGCCGTTCCTGTCGGCGTTCCTGACGCGCTACGCAGCGAGGACCTGACGGCCGATGCGGCGCGTCAAGGTCAAGGACCTCCTCCGCGAGCAGCGCACGTTCCAGCTGCGCGCGATCATCGCCGGAGTGGTCGTGGCCGTGCTCCTCGGCGCGGTCGCGGGGCGCCTGCTCTGGCTGCAGGTCGTCCGGCACGGCTTCTATATGGAGCTGTCGCAAGGCAACCGGGTGAGGATCGAGCCGCTGCCACCCGACCGGGGCATCATCTACGACCGCATGGGGCGGGTGCTTGCCGAGAATACGCCCGCCTACCAGCTGACCATGACGCGCGAGCAGGTGCCGGACCTCGAGGCGACATTTGCCCGACTGGTGCGCTTCGGGCTGCTCGAGGCCGGCGACCTGCCACGGGTCCGCCAGCTGCTGGCCACCCGGCGCATGTTCGAGGCGGTGCCGGTCCGGCTGCGGCTCACGGACGAGGACATCGGCCGCTACGCCGTCCACCGTCACGAGTTGCCCGGCGTGGAACTCGCGACACGCATGGCCCGGCATTACCCGTACGGACCGGTCGGTGTGCACGCGCTCGGCTACGTAGGTTCCATCAGCGAGGACGACCTGAAGCGCGTCGATCCCTCGGAGTACTTCGGCACGGCGGCCATCGGCAAGACGGGGCTCGAGCGATCCTACGAGTCCATGCTGCACGGGACCGGCGGATTCCGCGAGGTCCTGGTGAACGCAGAAGGCCGCAGCGTCGAATCGCTGGCCGGCGGCCAGCCTGATCTGCGCGTCCAGCGGCCGGTCGCGGGCGGCGACCTCGAGCTGTCGCTCGACATCGAGCTGCAGCGGGTCGCCGAGGAGGCCATGGGCGAGCAGCGCGGCGCCGTGATCGCGCTCGATCCCTGGTCCGGCGACGTGCTGGTCCTGGCGAGCACGCCCACCTTCGACCCGAACAAGTTCGCGCGCGGGATCTCGATCGTCGACTACCGCGAGCTGACCATGGACCCCGACGAGCCGCTCTACAACCGCGCGCTGCGCGGCACGTACCCCCCCGGCTCGACCATCAAGCCCCTGATGGCGCTGGCCGGCCTCGAGGCCGGGGTGGTGGAACCCTCCGACACGCGTTTCTGCCCCGGCTTCTTCATGCTTCCCAATTCCCGCCACCGCTACCGGGACTGGAAGCGGGAAGGGCACGGCACCGTGGACATGAAGGAGGCGGTCATGACCTCCTGCGACGTCTACTTCTACGGGCTCGCGGCCACCCTCGGCATCGACCGCATCCACGACTCGATGTCGCGGATGGGCTTCGGCAAGCCGACGGGAATCGACATCGAGGGCGAGCGCTCCGGCATCATGCCCTCCACCGCCTGGAAGAAGTCGGCCTTCAAGACACGTGAAACACAGGTCTGGTTCCCGGGCGAGACCGTGATCGTCGGCATCGGCCAGGGTTACTGGACCGCGACGCCCCTGCAGCTCGCCCATGCGACCGCAGTACTCGCGACACGTGGGCCGCATTTCAAGCCGCGCCTGGTGCGCGCCGTCCGCGATCCGACCACGCGGGAGTCGACGCCGCGCCCATCGGAGCCGCTGCCGACCATCGAGCTGAAGGAACCCGGCAGCTGGCAGGTGATCGTGGACGCGATGGTCGCGGTCACGACCGGGCCGCGCGGGACCGCCGTCCGCGCGGCCCGCGGCGCGACCTACAGCATCGCCGGCAAGACGGGCACCGCGCAGGTGTTCTCGGTCGGCCAGCAGGAAAAATACGACGAGGCGACGATTGCCGAGCGGCTGCGCGACCATGCCCTGTTTGTGGCCTTCGCGCCCGCCGAGCAGCCCCGGCTCGTGGTGGCGGTACTGGTGGAGAACGGGGGCCATGGCAGCTCGGTGGCCGCCCCGATCGCGCGCGCGGTGTTCGACGCCTTCCTCGCACCGGCGCCGCCCGCGGAGCCGGTGCCATGAGCGCGCCCCTGATCGAGTCCCGCTCGCGCCGCACCGTGACCCAGGGGTCGCGCCTGCTGAAGGCGCTGCACCTCGACGGTCCGATGCTCGTGCTGCTTGCCGTCACCGCCGGCTTCGGGCTGCTGGTCCTGTACAGCGCGGCGGGAGGCCATACCGCACTGTGGACGCGGCAGGTCGCCCGGCTCGGCCTCGCGATCCTCGCCATGCTGGTCCTCGCCCAGGTGCCTGCGCGCTTCCTCCGGATGCTGACGCCGCTGGCCTACGTGGCAGGCGTGGCGCTGCTGGTGCTGGTCGCGGGGCTCGGCGAGATCGGCAAGGGCGCGCAGCGCTGGCTCGACATCGGGTTCATCCGCTTCCAGCCTTCCGAGCTGATGAAGCTCGCCGTGCCGATGATGTGCGCCTGGTACCTGCACGACCGGCCGCTGCCCGCATCCCTGCCGCAGACTCTCGCGGTACTGGCCATCGTCGCGCTGCCCGCGGGCCTCATCGCCGAGCAGCCGGACCTCGGCACCGCGCTGCTGGTCGCCGCCGCCGGCCTGCTGGTGATCCTGCTGGCCGGCCTGCCGTGGCCGTGGGTCTTTGCGGGCGCCGGGCTGGCCGCCGCCGCGGCGCCGCTGGCCTGGTTCTTCATGCACGACTACCAGCGCCAGCGCGTGCTGACGCTGCTGGACCCGCAGAGCGACCCGCTCGGCGCCGGCTACCACATCATCCAGTCGCAGATCGCCATCGGCTCCGGCGGCATCTTCGGCAAGGGCTGGATGAACGGCAGCCAGGCGCAGCTCGAGTTCCTGCCGGAGCGCTCGACCGACTTCATCTTCGCCGTCATCGGCGAGGAACTCGGGCTGCTCGGCCAGCTGTTCCTGATCGGGCTGTACCTTGCGATCATCGGTCGCGCGCTGTTCCTCGCCAACGAGTGCAAGGACACGTTCGGGCGGCTCGTGGCCGGCAGCATCGCGCTCACTTTCTTCGTCTACGTGTTCGTCAACACCGGCATGGTGACGGGCCTCCTCCCGGTAGTCGGCGTGCCGCTGCCGCTCGTCAGCTACGGCGGCACGTCGATGGTGACCCTGCTCGCGGGCTTCGGTATCCTCATGAGCCTGCGATCGCAACGCAAACTCGTCCGTACATGACAACGACCCGACGGTCCCGGATCGCGACCGCTGCCCTGCTGTCCCAGCTCATGACCTTGCCGTCCCTGGCGCTCGACGCCGGCCGCGAGGACGTGCGCGCCTTCATCGACGACATGGAGCGCGAGCACGGGCTCGACCGCGCCTGGGTCGGCCAGCTGCTGGACGCCGCGGCGAGCCAGGCCCGCATCATCGAGCTGATGAACCGGCCGGCCGAACGCACCAAGCCCTGGTTCGAGTACCGCGACCACTTCCTGACCGAGCAACGCATCGCGGCGGGCCTCGAGTTCTGGGTCGCCCATCGCGAGCGCCTCGCCGAGGCCGAGGCAAGGACCGGCGTGCCCGCCCACGTCGTCGTCGGGATCCTCGGCGTCGAGACATTCTATGGCCGGATCACCGGCAACTACCGCGTGATCGACGCCCTCTCCACGCTCGCCTTCGATTACCCGCCGCGCAGCAGCTATTTCCGCGGCGAGCTCGAGCAGTTCCTGCTGCTGTTGCGGGAGGAGGACGTCCCGCCGCTGGCGGCAAAGGGCTCCTATGCCGGGGCCATGGGGTACCCGCAGTTCATGCCGCGCAGCTATCGCGCCTACGCGGTGGACGGCGACGGCGACGGTCGCCGCGACCTGTGGACGAGCTGGGACGACGTGATCGCCAGCATCGCCAACTACCTCGCGCAACATGGCTGGCGCGCCGGCGAGCCGGTGATCGCGCCCGCTGACCTGCCCTGGCCGGACGACGCGGTCGGCCTCGTTGCGGGCAGCATCCGCGCGGACGAGACGGTCGACACGCTGCGGCAGAAGGGTCTCGTGTTCGACTCACCGCTGCCCGGTGACGCGCCGGCCCTGTTCATCGAGGTCGCCGGTGGCGAGGGACCCGAGCGCCTCGCCGGCTTCCACAATTTCTCGGTGATCACGCGCTACAACCGCAGCGTGCTGTACGCGCTGGCCGTCAACGAACTGGGCATGTCCGTCGCGTCGCGGCTGCCTGCAGTGGAGTCGCCGTGACACGCACCGCCCTCGCCCTCGCCCTGCTCGCGGTCACGCTGGCGGCCTGCACCGGCGCGCCACCGCCGCGCAGGACCGTGGATCCCGCCCAGGTGCCGGACGCCGTTCCCCGTGCCGAACCCCGCGCCGCACGCGGTAACCCGCCGTTCTACGAGGTCTTCGGCGAGAGGTACGTGGTGCTGCCTACGGCCGATGGCTACGTGGAGCGCGGCGTCGCCTCGTGGTACGGGCCGGACTTCCACGGCGGCAGCACCTCGACCGGCGAACAGTACGACATGTACGCGATGACAGCCGCCCACAAGACGCTGCCCCTGCCGGCCTACGCGCGGGTCACCAACCTGCAGAACGGCCGCAGCGTCGTGGTGCGGATCAACGACCGCGGGCCCTTCAAGAAGAACCGCATCATCGACCTCTCCTATGCGGCGGCGGTCCGGCTGGACATCGTCCGCGAAGGCACCGCGCTCGTGGAGGTGTCCGTCGTCGGGCCGTCGTCCCCGCCGACGGTCGTTGCGGCCTCCGCGGGTCCGCAGCGCCTGTTCGCGCAGGCGGGCGCGTTCGCTGACGAGTCGAACGCCCGGCGGCTCGCCGAGGGGCTCGCCGCCACGGGCATCCAGGGCGTGACCGTGGACCGCGGCACGGGCGGCGGCAGGACCCTGTTCAGGGTGCGCATCGGGCCGCTGGACTCCGTCGCGGCCTACGATTCGGTCGTCGAGAGGATGCGCAGCGCCGGGTTCACCAGCGTCATGCTGGCGCTCGACTAGGCCTGGACATGCGACCGGGGCCTGATTGCCCTAGAATCCGGGACCTGGCGTGTCCTGCCCGCGCCGCCCCCCGTCCCTCGACCCTGGAAAGATGATGACCGCAACCGCCCGCTGCCTGCTCGCGCTGTTCCTGCTCGTCCCGCCCGCCACCCTCGCCGCCGCCCCGCCGGTCCCGTCGCCCCCGAAGCTCGAGGCGCGCTCGTGGATCCTGGTGGACGGCCAGAGCGGACGCGTGATCACCAGCAAGAATGCCGACGCGCCGGTCGAGCCCGCCAGCCTTACCAAGCTGATGACCGCGTACGCGGTGTTCCACGCCCTCGCCGATGGCAAGCTGACGCTCGACACCACCGTCCCGATCAGCGAGCGCGCGTGGCGCGCCGAGGGCTCGCGCACCTTCGTCGAGGTCGGCACCCGCGTGCGGGTGGAAGACCTGCTGCAGGGCATGATCGTCCAGTCGGGCAACGACGCGAGCATCGCGCTGGCCGAGGCGATCGCCGGCACCGAGGAGTCGTTCGCGTCGCTGATGAACAGCTACGCCCGCAACCTCGGGATGTCGCACTCGAACTTCCTGAACTCGACCGGCCTGCCGGGCGAGGGGCACCTGGTCACGGCGCGCGACATGTCGCTGCTCGCACACGCCATCGTCCACGAGTTCCCGCAGTACTACCGCTGGTATTCACAGCGCTCCTTCACCTGGAACAACATCACCCAGCCCAATCGCAATGGCCTGCTGGACCGCGACCCCTCGGTGGACGGCATGAAGACCGGGCACACCGAGGCGGCCGGTTACTGCCTGGTGAGCTCGGCCCGGCGGGACGGCATGCGGATGATCGCGGTCGTCATGGGGACGTCGGGCTTCAAGGCGCGCGAGGACGCGAGCCTCGCTCTGCTGAACTACGGCTTCGGCTCGTTCGAGACGCGGCGCCTGCACCCGAAGGGCGCGGAACTGGCGCGCCCGCGGATCTACGGCGCCGACAGCGGCGAGGCGGCCATCGGGCTGCGCGACGACTTCTACGCGACGGTGCCGCGCGGCCGCGGCGGCGACATCCAGGTCTCCGTGACCCTCGACCCCGGGCTCGAGGCTCCCCTCGCCGCCAGCACACCGGTCGGCAAGCTGCGTGCCACGCTCGACGGCCAGCTGGTGGCGATCCAGAACCTCTACCCGCTGGCCGACGTGGCCGAGGGTGGCTTCTTCCGCCGCGCCTGGGACGGCGTGATGTCCTGGTTCGACTGACGTGGCCGGGGCCTGCGAGATCGCCTGGCTCGACGGACGGTTCCTGCCGCTCGCCGCGGCCCGCATTTCGCCGCTGGACCGCGGCTTCCTGTTCGGGGACGCGGTCTACGAGGGCATCCCGGTCTACGACGGCAGGGTCTACCGCCTCGAGGAGCACCTCGAGCGGCTGGAGCGCAGCCTGCGGGAGATCCGCATCGGCGAGGCCCTGCCACGCGCCGACTGGCGCCGCCTCTTCGGCGGCCTCGTCGCGCGGAACGGGGGCGGCAACCTGTTGATCTACGTGCAGGTGACCCGCGGCGTCGAGCCTGAACGCATGCACGTGCCTGCGCCGGGGCTTCGCCCGACGGTCTTTGCGATGGCGAGCCGGCTCGCGCCGCTGCCTGCGGACCCGATGCAGCGCGGCACGGACGCGGTCACCGCCGAGGACTTCCGCTGGGGTCGCTGCGACATCAAGGCGACGACGCTGCTCGCGAACGTGCTCCTCAAGTGGTGGGCGCAGGACCTTGGCGCGAGCGAGGCGCTGTTGCTGCGCGACGGGCACCTGACCGAGGGCTCGACCAGCAGCGCGCACGTCGTCCTCGGCGACAGGCTGGTGACGCCGCCGCAGACGCATCACGTCCTGCCCGGCACGACCCGCGGCGTGCTCCTGGAGCTGGCGCATCGCTGTGCCATCGAGTCGGTCGTCGGCGAGGTCAGCGAGGCCGAACTGCGCGCCGCGCCCGAGATCATCCTGGCGTCGGCGGGTGGCGGAGTGCGGGCGGTGACCCGCCTGGACGGCCGCCCGGTGGGCCACGGCCGTCCCGGGCCGCTGTTCTGCCGGCTCTACGACACCTGGTACGCATCGCGCGCCGAGTTCACCACGGAGTGCGTGGAGTGACCAACCCGACCGACGACCTGTTCCAGTTTCCCTGCGAGTTCCCGATCAAGGTGATGGGGCGGGACAACGAGGCGTTTCGCACCCTGACCCTCGCGATCGTCGAGCGACACGCCGGGCCGCTCGGGGCGGGCCGCATCAGCGAGCGTCACAGCGCCAAGGGCAACTTCCTCGCGCTCACCTACACCATCGAGGCGCGCGATCGCGCGCAGCTCGACGCGATCTACCAGGACCTGACCTCGAGCGGGGTGGTGCTGGTGGCGTTGTGAGCGGTCATCCCTGCTCGCCGCCGCCCGCCCACGTCCCGTCCCACGCGAGTCCCAGTTCCCGGCACAACAGCGGCGCCAGTTCCTCCGCCGCCTCGCGCACCGTCAGGCGCGCGCCGAGCGCCGCCAGCTGGGTCATCTCCAGCCCCGCGTAGCCGCAGGGGTTGATCCGGCGAAATGGCGCCAGGTCCATGTCCACGTTGAGCGCGAGGCCGTGGTAGCTGGCGCCATGGCGGACGCGCAACCCGAGGCTGGCCAGCTTGCGCCCCGCCACGTAGACGCCGGGCGCGTCGCGCCGGCCGGCCGCGTCGATCCCGTGCCGCCCCGCGAGCGCGGCGATCGCCCGCTCCAGCGCGCACACCAGCGGCCGCACGCCGAGCCCCAGGCGCCGGAGGTCGAGCAGCGGATAGACGACGAGCTGGCCCGGGCCGTGGTAGGTCACCTGCCCGCCGCGATCGATCGCCACGACAGGGATGTCGCCGGGCGCGAGCAGGTGCTCCGGCCGGCCGTTCATGCCCTGGGTGAACACCGGCGGGTGCTCCAGGAACCACAGCTCGTCCGCCGTATCCTCGCCGCGCAGCTCGTTGAAGCGCTGCATCGCCCGCCAGGTCGGCTCGTACTCGACCCGGCCGAGCCAGCGGACAAGGGGGGCCAGGCCCCGCTCCGGCACGGTCCCGCTGCCAGAGCGGGGGCTGACCCCTGCGGACGCCCGGGCGGTGTTCAACCCGCGACGACCTCCGCCTCGAGGTGGCGCTCGGCGGTGAGCGAGTTGGAGACGAGGCAGACCTTCTCTGCCTTCTCCATCAGCGTGTGGGCGCGCGCCGCATCGGTCCCCGGCGGCACGGTCAGCCGGGCCCGGACGGTGACGCGCGTGAAGCGCGTGACGCCCTCGATCCGCTCGAGGACGCCGTCCACGTCGACGGCGACCCGTGACCACTCGAGCTTCGAGGCGCGCGCGATGGCGCGGAAACTGAGCACGAAGCACGAGGCGACCGCGGCCGTCAGCAGCGTCTCGGGCGACCAGTAACCGGGTGGCCCGTCGAACTCCGGCGGCGCGTGGAGCGGCAGGTCGGGCAGGTCGACGCCGCTGAGCGTCACCTCGCCTTCGGCGGGCGCTGCGACACTGACCTTGTAGAGGTGCGGATAGGGATGCATGAAGGACTCCAGCAGGGACTTCAGCCGGCGGCGGGCGACTCCAGCCCGCAGTTGTTCCTCTCCAGCGCGCGCTCGGCGCGATAGCTGGAACGGACCATCGGCCCGGAGACGCACTCGAGGAACCCGTGCGCCAGGGCCCGGTCACGACAGGCGTCGAACTCTGCGGGCGTGACGTAGCGTTGCACCGGCAGGTGGTTGACCGTCGGCCGGAGGTACTGGCCGAGCGTCAGCAGGTCGCAGCCGGCGTCGCGCAGGTCCCGCATCGCCTCGTCGATTTCCGTGTCGGTCTCGCCGAGGCCGAGCATCAGGCTGGTCTTGGTCAGCACGCCCGGCCGGTGCCGCTTGGCATGCGCGAGCACGGCGAGCGTCTGCTCGTAACCTGCCCGCGGGTCGCGAACCGGGTGCGTCAGGCGCCTGACCGTCTCCACGTTCTGCGCGAAGACGTCGAGGCCGGAATCAACGACCGTTTCGACGTCGGCCAGCACGCCCTGAAAGTCCGGTGTCAGGGCCTCCACGGCCGTCGCCGGACTGGCCTCCTTGATCGACCGCACGCAGGCCGCGAAGTGGGCCGCGCCGCCGTCCGCCAGGTCATCACGGTTGACCGAGGTCAGCACGACATACCGAAGCGCCATCAGCTGGACGGTGCGGGCGGCATTCGCCGGCTCCTCGTGGTCGAGCCAGCCGCGGGGGTTGCCGGTATCGACCGCGCAGAACCGGCAGGCGCGGGTGCAGACGGCGCCCATGAGCATCAGGGTCGCGGTGCCCGCGTTCCAGCACTCACCGATGTTGGGGCACCTGGCTTCCTCACAGACCGTGCTCAGCCGGTGCTCGCGCACGATGCCGCGGACCGCGTCGAAGCGCTTCCCGGCCGGCATCGGCGCCCGCAGCCAGCGGGGCTTCCTGCCGACCACCAGCGGCTCGGCGCCGGCCGACTGCTTGACGCCGTCACGGATGGCGGTGAAACCCTGTGGCGTCACGTACTTCTGGCCACTCGTCCTGGCGCCGCGGACGATGGGGATGCCCTTGAATTCGCTCATGCGCTGTCCGTGAGGAGGCCCGACCCGCGAGTTTACCCCGCCCGGCCCGGTTCGCGCGCGGTCGCCGGCAGCGACGGGTGGAAGAAGTCGCCGGCCCGCAACGCCCGATCGAGCGCCTCGAGGCGTGCCGGGGTCCCGACGTCGAACCATCGTCCCGCCCAGACCTCGCCGCTCAGCCGCCCCGCCTCGCGCGCGCGGTCCAGGAGCGGCTTGAGCGGGAAGCGACCGGGACGGCAGCCTTCGAACAGGCCCGGCTCGAACAGTCCGAGGCCGGAGTAGGTCAGCTTCGGCCCGTCGTCCCCGATCCTGCCGCTCCCGCCGAGGGCAAAGTCGCCGCCCGGATGATGTTCCGGATTGGGTACCAGGACGAGGTGCGCCAGCGAGCCGGCGGGCAGCGCCAGCGACTCCAGCGGGAAGTCCGTCCAGACGTCGGCATTGACCACCAGGAACGGCCCCGGGGCCAGCCAGGGAAGCGCACGGTGGATGCCTCCACCCGTCTCGAGGGGCACCGGTCCTTCCTCGCTGAACCGCAGCCCGAAGCCGAAGCGCGTCGCGTCGCCCAGGTGCGCCCGGACCCTGGCCGCCTGCCAGGACAGGTTCACCACCACCGACTCGACGCCCGCGCGCTGCAACGCGTGCAGGTGATAGTCGATGAGCGCGTGTCCGCCGGCCGCGAGCAGCGGCTTTGCCGTGTCGTCCGTCAGCGGCCGCATCCGCTCGCCCCGGCCCGCGGCCAGCAGCATCGCCTTCATGGCGACGCCAGGGCCCGCGCCTGCGCCGGCGCAAAGGCCGGGACGACGCGCTCGTCGAGGAAGCGGTTGAGCTCCGCCAGCAGCGGGTCGGACCTGGTCACGGCGCGGGCGTAGTCGAGCACGAGCGGCAGGTCGGCGAGGTAGCCGGCCTTGCCGTCGCGATACCAGAGGCGCGCGAAGATGCCGAGTACCTTGAGGTGGCGCTGCGCACCCATCAGGTCGAAGGCGCGCACGAAGTCCTCCGCGCTGCCGCGCGGCTCGAGGCCCGCCCGCTTCGCCGCGGCGAGGTAGCAGGCCACCCAGCCGAGGACGCGCTCGCGCGGCCAGGAGATGTAGCAGTCCTTCAGCAGCGACACGAGATCGTAGGTCACCGGGCCGACCACGGCATCCTGGAAGTCGAGGATGCCCGGGTTGTCAGCGCAGACCATCAGGTTGCGCGAGTGGTAGTCGCGGTGCACGAGCAGCTGCGGCTGCGCGAGCGCGGCGCGCTCCAGGACGTCGAAGCTGCGATCGATCATCGCCCTCTCGGCGGCGGACAGCTCGAGCCCGAGGTGCCGGACCAGGAACCAGGCCGGAAACAGCTCCATCTCCTGGCGCAGGCGGGCCGCGTCATACTGCGGGAGTGAGGCGGCAGCGGTCGTGCCGGCCTGGAGGCGCACCAGCGCGCCGATGGCGTCGCCGTACAGCGCATCCGCATCCTCGCCGGCCCGCAACGCGTCCAGGTACTGGCGGCTGCCTAGGTCCGTCAGCAACAGGAATCCCTGCGCCTGGTCGCTCGCGACGATGCGCGGCACGTTCACACCCGCGCCGGCCAGGATGCCGGCCACCTGCAGGTAGGGGCCCAGGTCCTCCTTGTCCGGCGGCGCGTCCATCGCCACCCAGGTTTCGCCATCGCGCCAGACACGGAAGTAACGCCGGAAGCTCGCGTCCGCCGAGGCGGGCGCGAGCCTCGTCGGCGTCGCGTCGAGGACCCTGGCCAGCCAGGCCTCGAGGGCGGCCTTGCGGTGATCTGCCTGCGTGGGAGGAGTCATCATGGAGGGGGCGCGGATGGGCCCGGCATTATAAACTGCGCGGGGGCGGAACCTGGACGTCGTGCATCGCGGCGCCCGAGCCGCCGCCGAACCACCGACACGCGGGATGCCACCACCGTTGAGCCCGTTCCTCGCCAGGCCCCTGATCGCCGCGACGTGGCTCGCCGTCGTGCCCGGCGCCTGGTCGGGGGAGTGCCCCGTCCCCGTGCCGGCGCAGGCCGGCGCCCGTGCCGCCACCGACGAGAACATCGACGTCGAGAGCGACGGCGCCTCGGTCAGCCGCAGCGGCGACGCCTCGCTGCTCGGCCATGTGCGGGTGACCCAGGGGAACCGGACGCTGACGGCCGAGACGGCGACCTACGAGGCCAGCAGCCGGACCTTCAAGGTCGAGGGCGACGTCGAATATGCGGATCCCGAGTTGCGGATCCGCGGCGCCACCGGGACCTGGAGCGGCACCCGCGGCGGGCGCTTCGAGGACACCGAGTTCGAGCTTCCCACGCGCCCGGCACGCGGCGAGGCGGGCCGGCTCGGGCTCACCCCGGAGGGCAACCTCGAACTGGAGCGCGTGCAGTTCACGACCTGCCCGGCGGGCAACGACGACTGGATGCTGAAGGCGGCCTCCATCGACATCGACCGCGAAGCCCAGCAGGGCACGGCCCGCGACGTGCGCCTCGACTTCCTGGGCGTGCCCCTGCTCTATGCGCCGTACGTCTCCTTCCCGGCGGGCGACCGCCGCAAGTCCGGACTGCTGTTCCCGACGATCGGCACCTCCTCGAGCAACGGCTTCGAGTTCGGCGTGCCCTACTACTTCAACCTCGCGCCGAACTACGACGCCGCGCTCGAGCCCACCTGGTTCAGCAAGCGTGGCGTCGAGCTCAGCGGGAACTTCCGCTATCTCACCAGCCGCAGCCGCGGGCGGCTGGACGGTCGCTTCCTGCCCTCCGACGAGCAGGCGGACCGCGACCGCGGCTACGCGCGGCTCGGGCACCTGACCAACTTCAGCGACTCGCTTCGGCTGACGTCCGCGATGGAGTACGCGAGCGACAGCAATTACTTCGAGGACTTCGCCAAGGGGCCCGAGGGCACCAGCATCACCTACCTCGAGCGTCGCATCGACCTGCAGTACGTCGGTGACGGCTGGCAGGCGGCGGGGCTGCTGCAGAACTTCCAGACCATCGACCAGGCCATCGAGCCGCTCGACCGGCCCTACTCGCGGGCTCCGCAGCTGCTCTTCGACGGGCAGTGGCGGCTCGGCCCCGGCGCGCTCACTGCCGGCTTCGGCGGCGAACTGGTGTATTTCATCCGCGACGTCGGCGTCACCGGGGCGCGGTTGCTGGCCGAGCCGCGCCTGTCGTTCCCGCTGCGCTCATCGGGTTACTTCGTCGAGCCGTCGGTCGCCTACCGCCAGGTCGGCTACAGCCTTTCCGACGTCGAGCCGGGCGCCGACGACTCGCCGTCGGTGGGCGTGCCAATCGCCGCGCTCGACGCGGGGCTGGTCTTCGACCGCGAGGCAGGTTCGCGTGGCCGGCTGCTCCAGACGCTCGAGCCGCGGGTCCTGTACTCCTGGACCCCGTACCGCGACCAGGACGCGCTGCCGATCTTCGACACCGGGCTGCCGGAACTCGACATGGTCAGGCTGTTCAGTCCCGATCGCTACGTCGGCGGCGACCGGATCTCGGATGCGAACCGCGTGGCCGTCGGGCTGACGACGCGCCTGCTGGAGACCGGCAGCGGCCGCCAGTACCTCGCCGCGACCATCGGCCAGCAGTACTTCTTCGAAACGCCCCGCGTCACCCTGCCGGACGAGGCGCCGGAGGAGCGGTCGTCTTCCGACATCATCGCGGAGCTCGAGCTGTCGGCCTACCGTGACTGGAGCGCGGACCTCGCGCTGCAGTGGGACCCGCACGATGCGAACACGGTGACGGGCCAGGCCGGGGTGCAGTACCGGCCCCGCCCGGACACCGTCGTCAACCTCAGCTACCGCTACCTCGAGGACCGCGTCGAACAGTGGGAAACCTCCGCGGCCTGGCGGGTCAACCGTGAGTGGAGCCTGTACGGCCGCTACGTCTACTCGGTGCGCGACGCCCAGGGCATCGACTCCTTTGCGGGTGTCGAGTACGAAGCGTGCTGCTGGAAGCTCCGCGTCGTGGCCAGCCGGTACATCTCGAACCGCACGGGCGAGCAGGACAACTCCATCGCGATCCAGCTGGAACTCAAGGGCCTGTCGTCGGTCGGAACGACGTCGGCCACTTTCCTCGAGAGGGGCATTCGTGGATACTCCCGCGACCCCGATGCCCTCCCCTGAAGCGTAAGCAAGTCCATGAAAAGACTGACCCTGGTCCTCGCCCCCGTGCTGCTGCTGGCGTCCTTCGGCGCGTTCCCGCAGACGCAGGAGCTGTCCGCGCGCGGACAGCAGCTCGACCGGATCGCCGCGGTGGTGAATGAGGGCGTGGTCCTGAAGAGCCAGGTGGACCAGCAGTACGAGTCGATCGTCGCGAGGCTCAGGCAGCAGGGGGGACAGATGCCGCCCGAGCAGGTGGTGCGGCAGCAGGTGGTGGAACGGCTCGTCCTGCAGGAGATCCAGGCGCAACGAGCCGCGCGGCTCGGCATCGTCGTCTCCGACGAGATGCTGAACGCGGCGCTGCGCGAGGTCGCCGGGCGCAACAACATCCCCTTCGACCAGATGCCGAACGCCCTCGCCCGCCAGGGAATCGACTACGCCGCGTACCGCGAGGAGCTGCGGCGCGAGATGGCGCTCACCATGCTGCGCCAGCGCGACGTGCTGGCGCGTATCTATGTCTCGCCGCGGGAGCTCGACCAGGCGATCGCGCGCCAGGAAGGCCGGTCGGACCAGAACGCCGAGTACGACGTCTCCCACATCCTGCTGTCGCTGCCCGAGTCGGCCACTTCGCAGCAGATGGAGCAGGTCGAGCGCCGCGCCGAGGAGGTCTACCAGAAGGCGACGGCCGGCGAGGACTTCGGCCAGCTGGCGATCACCTACTCGCAGGCGCAGTCGGCCCTCGAGCGCGGCAAGCTCGGCTGGCGCCGCGCGGCACAGCTGCCGCAGTTCATCGCCGAGGAGATCGCAAAGCTGGAGCCCGGCCAGGTGACACGCCCGATGCGAACGCCGACCGGCTTCCACATCGTGCGCCTCGACGGCGTTCGCGGCGGCGACGGCCCGATGATGGTGGAGCAGGTCCACGCCCGCCACATCCTCATGCGCCCGACCGAGGTCCAGGACGACGCGACGACCCGGCAGCGGCTCGAGGAGCTGCGCGAGCGCATCCTCGCCGGCGAGGACTTCGCGGCGCTCGCCAGCATCACCTCGGAGGATCCGGGCTCGGCCACCCAGGGCGGCGACCTCGGCTGGACGCCGCCCGGGACCTTCGTGCCGGAGTTCGACGCGGCGCTCGGCAAGCTCGCCGAGGGCGAGATCAGCGAGCCTTTCCGCACGCAGTACGGCTGGCACATCGTGCAGCTCCTCGGCAAGCGCTTCCACGACCAGAGCGACGAGGTGCGCCGTCAGCGCGTCCTGTCCTCCCTGCGCGAGAGCAAGGCCGACGAGGAGACCGAGCTGTGGCTGCGCCGGCTGCGTGACGAGGCCTACGTCGAATACCACAGCATGTAGCGCCAGGCCGCGCCGGCCCAAGGAGCGCGCGTGACGGTCAAGCGGATCGTGCTCACATCGGGCGAGCCGGCGGGCATCGGCCCGGACCTCTGCCTCGCCGTGGCGGCCACCGGCCATCCCTTCGAACTGGTCGTGGCGGGCGACCCGGACGTACTCGCGGCCCGGGCCGCGGCGCTGGGCTGGTCCGGCGCCTTCGAGCGCTTCGATCCCGCCTCGCTCCCGCGCGCGCACCTCGCCGGACGACCGAAGCTGCTCGAACGCCGGATCGCGGCGCCCGTCGCTCCCGGACGACTCGATCCGGCCAACGCACCGTACGTCCTTGCGCTGCTCGACGCCGCGGCCGACGGCTGCCAGCGCGGCGAGTTCGCCGCGATGGTGACCGCGCCGGTCCACAAGGGCGTGATCAACGAGGCTGGCGTCCCGTTCCAGGGTCACACCGAGTACCTGGCGGCCAGGCTCGGTTGCAGGCGCCCCGTGATGCTGCTGGTCGCCGGCGGGCTGCGCGTGGCGGTGGCCACGACGCACCTGCCGCTGCGCAAGGTGCCCGATGCGCTGTCGCGCGAGTTGCTGGTCGAGACGCTGGTCGTCCTGGACGAGGGGCTGCGCACGCGCTTCAGGATGAAGGCCCCGCGTATCCTGGTGTGCGGCCTCAACCCCCACGCCGGGGAGGGCGGCCACATGGGCACGGAGGAAATCGACGTGATCGGACCTGCGATCACGGCGGCGCAGGCGCTGGGCATCGATGCGCGGGGACCGGTGCCGGCGGACACGGCCTTCACGCCCGCTTCCCTGGCGGGTGGCGATGCGGTGCTGGCGATGTTCCACGACCAGGGGCTGCCGGTACTGAAGCACGCCGGCTTTGGCCGCGGGGTCAACGTCACGCTCGGCCTGCCGATCATCCGCACGTCCGTGGACCACGGCACTGCCCTCGACCTCGCGGCGACGGGCCGTGCCGACCCCGGCAGCCTGCGGGCGGCCCTGGACCTCGCGGCATGGATCGCGGATTGAAGCACCGCGCCCGCAAGCGCTTCGGCCAGCACTTCCTGCACGATCGCGGCGTCATCGAGCGGATCGTCGCGGCCATCGACCCTCGCTCCGGCGACCGCCTGGTCGAGATCGGGCCCGGGCTCGGCGCACTGACCCTGCCGTTGCTCGAGCGCGCCGGCCGCCTGGAGGTCATCGAGATCGACCGCGACGTGATTCCCCCGCTCCTCGAGCGCTGCCGCGGCCACGGCGAGCTGATCGTCCACGTCCAGGACGTGCTCGGGACGGACTTCGCGGCGCTAGCGGCCGGGGGTCCGCCGCTGCGGGTGTGCGGCAACCTTCCCTACAACATATCCACGCCGCTGCTGTTCCACCTGCTCGGCACCTCGTCCTCGATCCGCGACATGCACTTCATGCTGCAGAAGGAGGTCGTGGACCGGATGGTGGCGCCGCCCGGCGGCAAGGACTACGGCAGGCTGACCGTCATGCTCGCGGCCTCCTGTCGCTGCGAGCGCCTGTTCCGGGTCGGCACCGGCGCCTTTTCGCCGCCGCCGAAGGTCGACTCCGCAGTGGTCCGCATCGTGCCGCTCGCTGCGCCGCCGTTCCCGCTGGCCGACCGGGCGCGCTACGCGAGCGTCGTGGCCGCGGCGTTCTCGATGCGCCGCAAGACGCTGCGCAACTCGCTGCGGGGCGTTGTCGGGGAGGAAGCCTTCGACGCCGCCGGCATCGATGCCCGGCGCCGCGCGGAGACACTCCGTCCCGACGAATTCGCGGCGCTCGCCGCCTCGCCCGCGCCGCGCCCGGCCGTATAATCGGTATAGTGCGACAGGCGGCGGATTTCGCTGCAAGGAGGCGTGGTCATGGGGGTTTACGCGAAAATCCTGCTCGTCGTGGACCTGTCCGACGACAGCGGGAAGATCGGCGAGCGGGCCCGCGCCCTGGCCGCCACCTGCGGCGCAGAGCTGTCCCTGCTGCACGTCGTCGAGTACGTGCCCGTCGAGCCGATGGGCGAAACCCTGCTGCCGGCCGTGCAGATCGAGGAGGAGCTCGTCGCGCGCGCCCGGGAGCGGCTCGCGGCGCTGGCCTCGCGCCTCGGCCTCGGGTCGGCGCAGCGCGAGGTCGCCAGCGGGAACATCAAGGCGGAGATCGTGCGCGTCGCGCAGGAACGTGGCGCCGACCTCATCGTGCTGGGCAGCCGCGAGCGCCACGGCCTGTCCATCATGGTCAACTTCACCGAGGACACGGTGCTGCACGCTGCGCCCTGCGACGTGCTGGCCGTCAGGTTGCGCTGATGGGCGCACCCACGACACGGTCACGGGACCCCGACATGCGCGGGACACGACACCTCATTTCCGTCGACGTGGACACGCGCTAC
The DNA here is from genome assembly GCA_018261655.1 of Pseudomonadota bacterium. Lineage (GTDB taxonomy): Bacteria > Pseudomonadota > Gammaproteobacteria > Steroidobacterales > Steroidobacteraceae > SG8-30. The sequence continues at coordinate 26,342 of JAGTSG010000004.1, forward strand.
CTCGAGGACCAGTCGAGTCCCCGAGAGGGCCGATTCGTGTTCGCCTACACGATCACCATCCGTAACGAGGGCGACGTGCCGGCCCGCCTGCTGAAACGCCGCTGGCTGATCACGGACGCCAACGGCAAGGTCCAGGAGGTGCGCGGCGAGGGCGTCGTCGGCGAGCAGCCCTACCTCAAGCCCGGCCAGGGCTTTCGCTACACCTCGGGCGCGGTGCTCGAGACGCCGGTCGGCGCCATGCAGGGCGCCTACGAGATGCTGGCGGACGATGGCGTCGCCTTCGACGCGCCGATCGCGCCGTTCACCCTGGCGATGCCCGGCACCATCCATTAAGGGCCAGCCGGAACTTGGCTGTCTACGCTGTCGGAGACGTCCAGGGGTGCCGCGACGAGCTGCTCGCCCTGCTCGACCGGCTGCGCTTCGATCCCGCGCTGGACCGGCTGTGGCTGACCGGCGACCTGGTCAATCGCGGCCCGGATTCGCTGGGCGTGCTGCGCCTGGTGCGCGGCCTGGGCGCGACGGCCGTGGCCGTGCTGGGCAACCACGACCTTCACCTGCTGGCCGTGGCCTGCGGGCACGGCCCGGGACGCCGGGACCCGGGCATCGAGCAGGTGCTCGCGGCGCCGGATCGCGAGGAACTGCTCGACTGGCTGCTCCGGCGCCCGCTGCTGCACCACGAACCGGCGCTCGGCTGGACCCTGGTCCACGCCGGGCTGCCGCCGGACTGGGACCTTGCGACCGCCGTCTCCTGCGCGCGCGAGGTCGAGTCAGCGCTTGCCGGCGATCCCGAATCGCTGTTCGGCAGCATGTACGGCAACGAGCCGCGCCGGTGGTCGCCCACGCTCGCCGGCGTCGCGCGTTACCGGTACATCATCAACTGCATGACGCGGTTGCGCTACGTGGACGCCGGGGGATCGGTGCTCCTGTCGCTGAAGGGACCGCCGCAACAGGCGCCTTCCTTCGCGATCCCCTGGTTCCGTCACCCCGCCCGGGCGACCGCGGGCGAGCGCATCGTGTTCGGGCACTGGTCGACGCTGGGCCTGAACCGCGAGGCCGGCACGCTCTGCCTCGACGGCGGCTGCGTGTGGGGCGGCCGTCTGTGTGCTGCGCGGCTGGACCGCGACGAGCCGCCGGTGGCCCTCGATTGCGCCGGCCACCGCGTGCCGGGCGAGGACTGATCAACGCGCCGGCCTGGCGGCGTCCGCTGACGGCACGCCCTCGAGGACCTCGAACTTCAGCGCGAACGAGCTGCCCGACAGCTGGTGCGGGATGCAGTTGATGTCGCCGTCGACCCGCCGCGTCGTGAACCTGGGCAGGATGCGGTCGCGGAACTGCTCGACCAGCTCGCAGTCGCCGGGCTCGAGCTGACGAGGCTCGTGGCGCGACAGCGTGACGGCCTTCCACCGGGCCAGGACCGGCTCGCCGGCGGCGTGCAGGCCGGGCGCGGCGAGCTCCGCCGTATGGAACACGAGGCGCACCCTGGGAAACTCGGTGACGCCGCCGGGACCGTCGGCGCAGGCCCCGAGCGTGACCTTGAAGCCACGGCGGGCCCCGCTCGCCTCCAGCAGCACGCGCATCTTGTCGCGCAGTCCCTCACAGGAGTAGCGGGTGGTGAAACCCACGTAGGTGAAGTCGACCTCGTGCTGCTGCCACGCCGCGGACAGCTCCTGCCCGGCGGCGGGCAGGGCCATGCCGACGAGCAACAGCGTTGCCAGCAGCGGGGAGCAAGGCTTCAAAGGTGACTCCTGCCAGGCCGGTGTGGGCTCGACGGCGCAGCCGGCTCCGTCGACCCGATCAGACCCTGAAAGCCCTCGCAGGTTCCGCCCATCCGGCCCGACGCGATCGGGCGGCTATAATGCCGCGTCCCCAGGCGCATGGAAGCCCGAATGACCGTGATGCATTTCGAACAGGATGGGCAGCGGCTGGTCGCCGACCTCGCGGATCCGCTGCCGATCGCCGTGCCGCTCGACTTCGACGGTCCCCAGCCGGGCTTCCACGCCGCCGCGCGGGCGAGCTCCCAGGCGCTGCGCGATGGCGGCTTCGTAGGCGACACCCGTGAGGGCGGCAGCTGCAACTGCGAGCAGCTCACGATCGTCCCCCACTGCAACGGCACGCATACGGAGTGCGTCGGCCACGTGACCGACGAGCGCATCAGCGTCACCGAGACCCTGCGCGGCGGCATGCACCTCGCCCTCGTGCTGTCGGTGCAGCCGGTGGCCGCGGGAGGCTCGGGGGAGTCCTCCGACCCTGTCCCTGCGGCCGACGACCTCCTGATCACGGCCTCCGCGCTGGCGCGGGCGGCCGGGGCGCACGTCGGCTTGTCGCCGCAGGCACTGGTCATCCGGACGCTGCCCAACACGGTGGAGCGCATGTCGCGCCGGTACGCCGGCCCGGCGCCGGCGCCCTTCCTGTCGCGCGAGGCCGCCCGCTGGCTGGTGGACCGGGGCGTCGAGCATGTCGTGCTGGACGTGCCATCTGCCGACCGGGCCGAGGACCATGGACGGCTCACGGCGCACCGCATCTTCTTCGGCCTTCCGCCCGGCAGCCGGCGCGCCCCGGAAGCGACGCGCCCACAGGCGACGATCACGGAGCTGGCGTTCGTGGCGCCGATGATCCGCGACGGCTGGTACCTCCTCGACCTGCAGGTCCCGGCCTTCCTCTCGGACGCGGCCCCGAGCCGGCCGCTGCTCTACCCGGTGAGGTTCGCATGAGCCTCGACCTGACGCTCGATGCCGCGCAGGCGGCGGATGCGGCCGATCCGCTCTCGTCGTGGCGCGGCGAATTCCACTTTCCCGATGGTCCGGGCGGACGACCCGCAACCTACCTCTGCGGCAACTCGCTCGGCCTGCAGCCGCGCCAGGTCGTCGCCGAGGTGGCGCGGGTGCTCGCGGACTGGCAGCGCCTCGCCGTGCTGGGCCACCATGGCGGCGACGCCCACTGGCTGACCTATCAGGACGCGCTGGCGCCGTCGCTCGCCCGCCTGCTCGGCGCCGCGCCCGACGAAGTGACGGCCATGGCCTCGCTGACCATCAACCTGCACCTGCTGATGGCGAGCTTCTACCGGCCGACCCGCGCGCGCTACGCGATCCTCGTGGAGGCCGGCGCCTTCCCCTCCGACCGCTATGCGATGGCCGCGCAGTTGCGGCACCACGGTCTCGACCCGGCCGAGGCGCTGGTGCAGGTCGCCCCGCGCGCGGGCGAGTCCTGCCTGCGCGAGGAGGACATCGAGGCCGCGATCGCGCGCGAGGGCGACCGGCTGGCCCTGGTGCTGATGCCCGGCGTGCAGTACCTCACCGGCCAGTTTCCCGACCTCGCGCGGCTGCGTCGCGCCGCGCATGCCGTCGGTGCCCGCTTCGGGCTCGACCTGGCGCACGCCGTCGGCAACGTGCCTCTCGCGCTGCACGACTGGGGCGTGGATTTTGCGGTGTGGTGCTCCTACAAGTACCTGAACGGCGGGCCGGGCGCGACCGCCGGACTGTTCGTGCATGCGCGGCACCACGACACGGAGCTGCCGCGGCTCGCCGGCTGGTACGGCAACGAGCTGAAGACCCGCTTCCGCTTCGACGAGCGCTTCGTGCCCGAACGGGGCGCGGCCGGCTGGCAGGTGTCCAACGGGCCGATCCTCGGCATGGCGCCTCTCAGGGCGTCGCTCGCGCAGTTCGACGCAGCGGGTCTCGACACGCTGGTGGCTCGCTCGCGGCGCCTGACCCGCTACCTCGAGGCCTTGCTCGACGCGCGGCTCGGCGAGCGGATCGAGGTCATCACGCCCCGCGAGCTGCATGCGCGTGGTGCACAGTTGTCGGTACGCGCCCGCGCCGGCCGCGACGCGAGCCGCACCCTGTTCGAGCGCCTGGTCGCCGCCGGGGTGGTCTGCGACTGGCGCGAGCCGGGCGTCATCCGCCTCGCGCCCGCGCCGCTGTACAACTCGTTCGAGGACTGCTGGCGCTGCGTCGAGGCGATGCGTCAGGCCTGAGCGGGCCGCTCGAGCGCCAGGAAGCTGTAGTCGAACTCGTTGCGCTCGTCCGCCGCGTGGCGCTCCTCGGCCACGACCCGCCAGCCCGACCAGTCCATCCCGGCCAGGAAGGTGTCTCCGTCGGGATGCGCGTGAACGCGCGTGAGCTCGATGCGCGAGAGCCGCGGCCAGCAGAGCGCGTAGACCTCGGCCCCGCCGATGACCATCAGCTGCGGCGCATCGCCCGCCGCGGCGACGGCCTTGTCGAGCGAGTGCACCGCCGTGGCCCCGGGCGCCGACCACCGCGGATCGCGGGTCAGCACCAGGTTGGCGCGGCCGGGCAGCGGCTTGCCGAGCGACTCGAAGGTCCTCCGGCCCATCAGCACCGGCTTGCCGAGCGTGATGGCCTTGAACCGGCGCAGGTCGCCGGAGAGGCGCCACGGCAGCCGGCCGTCGCGGCCGATGACGCCGTTCTCGGCCATGGCCAGCACGGCGACCAGCTGTGGAGCCCTCGCGGCGGTCAGGCGCCGATCGTGCATGTCGCCGGCCACCGGGACCCCTGCGTCTCAGTGACGGTTGGCCGACCGCCCGTGCGCGTGGTGCTCGGGCTTCGCGGGCCGGCCGCCCGCCTGCTTCCGGCGCGGGCGCCTGGGCGGCAGCAGCATCGTGCCGCGGCAGCCAGCCGCCCCGCAGCGGCAGGCGAAGATCTCGTCGATCTCCGGCGGGTCGCCCGGCTCGCGCTGGATCTGGTAGTCGTAGGAGAGCTCCTCGCCCGGCTGGATCGTGCGCAGCGCCCGGATGAACACGCGGCGGTCCTCGATGATCGTCTCGCAGTTCGGCTCGCAGGCGTGGTTGATGTATCGCGCCGCGTTGCCGCCCACGCCCGCGTCGATCACCGTGCGCTTGTCGACGATGAACAGGAACGTGTGGTTGTCCTCGATCGGGCGGTCCTCGTAGCGCCGGTCGGCCTCCTCGTGCGAGACGCGCTCGCCGACGTACTCGATGACGCGGGTGCCCTTGCGGATGCGCCGCGCGGCGAACACGCCGCGTCCGTGGATCCTCGACTGGCGCACCCGGTACAGCGGCCCGCGGCCGCTCGTGGAACTCATCGTCTTCCCTCTCCTGCTGGTGGCGCGGCTCAGACGGCCACCGACGCCTTGATGGCGGGGTGGTGCTGGTAGCCGGTGATCTCGAAGTCCTCGTACTCGTAGTCGAACAGCGACGGCGGGCGGCGCCTGAGCGCCAGCTGCGGCAGCGGCCACGGCTCGCGGGAGAGCTGCAGCCTCGCCTGCTCGAGGTGGTTGAGGTACAGGTGGCAGTCGCCGCCCGTCCAGATGAACTCGCCCGGCGCGAGGTCGCACTGCTGCGCCAGCATGTGGGTGAGCAGCGCATAGGAGGCGATGTTGAAGGGAACGCCGAGGAAGATGTCGCAGCTGCGCTGATACAGCTGGCAGGACAGCCGGCCCCCGGCGACATAGAACTGGAAGAACGCGTGGCAGGGCGCGAGCGCCATGCGGTCGAGCTCGCCCACGTTCCAGGCGCTCACGATGATGCGCCGTGAGTCGGGGTCGGTCCGCAGCTGCTCCACCACGCGCGCCATCTGATCCACGGCGCCGCCGTCGGGCGTGCCCCAGGACCGCCATTGCCGGCCGTAGACGGGCCCGAGCTCGCCCTGCTCGTCCGCCCACTCGTTCCAGATGGTCACGCCGCGTTCCTGGAGCCAGCGCACGTTCGTCTCGCCGCGCAGGAACCACAGCAGCTCGTAGACGATGGACTTGGTGTGGACCTTCTTGGTCGTCACCAGCGGAAAGCCCTTCGCCAGGTCGAAGCGGAGCTGGTGGCCGAAGACCGACAGGGTGCCGGTCCCCGTCCGGTCGGTCTTGCGCGCTCCGTGTTCCATGACGTGGCGCATCATGTCGAGGTACTGGTGCATCAGGCGTAGTTTCCCGAGGGCTGCCGCACCCTCGCCGCCCAGGCGAGCATCGCGAGCCCCGCCACGATCATCGGCAGCGAGAGCACCTGGCCCATCGTCAGCCAGCCGAAGGCCAGGTAGCCGATGTCGGCATCCGGCAGCCGCACGAACTCGATCAGGAAGCGGAACGTGCCGTAGCAGAGCAGGAACAGCCCCGAGGGCGCGAGCCGCGACCGCGGCCTCGAGGTGAACCAGTAGACGATCAGGAACAGCACGAGGCCTTCGAGCAGGGCCTCGTACAACTGCGAGGCGTGGCGGACCTGGCCGTCGAACAGGACGCCCCAGGGCACGTCGGTCGGCTTGCCCCACAGCTCGCCGTTGATGAAGTTGCCGATGCGTCCGGCGCCGAGCCCGATGGCGGGCAAGGGCGCCGTGAAGTCGAAGACGTCCATGACGTTGCGCCCGCGGCGTCGCGCGAAGACCGCGATCGCGACCAGGACGCCGATCAGCCCGCCGTGGAAGGACATGCCGCCCTGCCAGACCTTGAGCACCGACAGCGGATCCGCCGCCGCCGAGCCGGATCCGTAGAAGAGGATCCAGCCGAGACGCCCGCCGATGATGACGCCGAGCGCGGCGAAGAAGATCAGGTCATCGACGTCCACCGGTTTCCAGGTCGACCCCGGCAGCGCCGCGCGCCGACGCGCGACCCACCAGCCGCCGAGGAAGCCCAGCACGTACATCAGCCCGTACCAGCGGACGTGGACAGGCCCCAGCGACAGCGCGATGGGGTCGATTTCGGGGTATACGAGCATGGGCCGCGATTCTAGCAAGCAGCGCCACGACGCGCCGCGCCGTTCAGTCCCCCGTCACCCGGCAGATCACCGCCTTCAGGTAGCGCGTCTCGGGAATGGCCGGGTGCACCGGGTGGTCCGGTGCCTGCCCGCGGAACTCGACGACCTGGGCGAGGCGCCCGAGGTGGCGCGCGGCGCGCTGCACGGCGTCGGTCAACTCGTCCGCGTGCAGGTGCCACGAGCACGAACAGGACACCAGGAAGCCGTCGCGCGCCACCAGCTGCATCGCCTGCTGGTTCAGCTTGCGATACGCAGCGAGGCCCTTGGGATGGTCCTTCCTGCGCTTGATGAAGGCGGGCGGGTCGATGACCACCAGGTCGAAGCGCCGCCGCTCCTCCTGCAGGGCCGCCAGCGCGTCGAAGGCATCGCCCTTGCGCGTGGCAACCGTGAGCCCGCTTGCCGCGGCGCTTGCCGCGGCAGCCTCCAGCGCCGCGGCGGACGCATCGACGCACAGCACCTCGCCGGCTCCGGCGCGAGCGGCCTGGAGGCCGAAGCTCCCGGCGTAGCTGAACACGTCGAGCACGCGCGCCCCGGCGGCAAGCCGCGCCACCGCCGCGCGGTTGGCCGTCTGGTCGAAGAACCAGCCGGTCTTCTGCCCGGCCGCGAGCGGCACGCGGAAGGTCACGCCGCCCTCATCGATCGTCACCTCCTCGGGCACCGTGCCCAGCGCGGCCTCGACGTACGCCGGCAGCCCCTCGAGGCCGCGCGACGGTGAGTCGTTCTTCCACAGCACGGCCTTCGGCTTGACCACGCGCTCGAGCGCCTCGAGGATCCCCTCCTTCATCGCCTCCATGCCGGCCGTGCCGACCTGCACCACGCAGGTGTCGTCATAGCGGTCCACGACCAGACCCGGCAGGAGGTCGGACTCGCCGAACACGAGGCGGTAGTACGGCTTCGCATACAGCCGCTCGCGCAGCGAGAGGGCCACCTTCATCCGGTGCACCAGCAGCGGGCGACCCGGCGGGTGCGCAGGGTCGCGCCCGAGCAGGCGCGCGGCGATCAGCGTCTGCGGGTTCACGTAGGCATAGCCCAGGAATCGGTCCCGGCTGGAGCGGACCTGTACGCAGTCTCCGGGCGCGAACGCCGTCAGGGGTGTCGCGGCGACGTCGATCTCGTTCGAGAAGATCCACAGGTGCCCGGACTGGAGGCGGCGCTCCTCGTGCGGTTTCAGGCGCAGGGGCGGCAGGTCGGCAGGCGGTCGCTGACCCCCGGTCGCAGGGTCGAACACGGAGTCACGGTCGGTCACGGGGCGCTCCTCGCGGGATCTGATGCAGCAGCGTCCGCGCGCGGGCGGCGGCGGTGGCCGGGTGGGCGGGCTGCTATAGTCCGCGCGATTCTACCCTGAACGGACCCCCCGCCATGACAGTTCACGGACCGGCCGAGGCGACCAACCGCCTCGCCCTGGAAACGAGCCCCTATCTGCTGCAGCACGCGTCGAATCCCGTCGACTGGTATCCGTGGGGACGCGAGGCGCTCGAACGTGCCGTCGCGGAGGACAAGCCGATCCTGCTGTCCATCGGCTACTCGGCCTGCCACTGGTGCCACGTCATGGCGCACGAGTCCTTCGAGGATCCCGCCACCGCCGCGGTCATGAACCGGCTGTTCGTCAACGTGAAGCTGGACCGCGAGGAGCGTCCCGACCTCGACAAGGTCTACCAGGTCGCCCACCAGGTGCTGACCCAGCGCGGCGGCGGCTGGCCGCTGACGATGTTCCTGGCGCCCGACGACCTCGTGCCCTTCTTCGGCGGCACCTACTTCCCGAAGGAACCGCGCTACGGCATGCCGGCCTTCGTGGACATCCTCGAGCGGGTGGCCGCCTTCTACCGCGACCACCGCGACGACGTGCGCCGCCAGAATGGCTCGCTGCGCGAGGTATTCGACGACCTCGTGCCGCCGGCCACGCCGCAGGCAGCGCTGACGGCGGCGCCCATCGGGGCCTCGCGCAGCCAGCTGGAGGCGACTTTCGACGAGAAGTCCGGCGGCTTCGGCGGCGCCCCGAAGTTCCCGCACCCGGCCAGCCTGGAGCGGCTGTTGCGCGACTGGCACGCCACGGCCGCGGGCACCGAGCCCGATCTCAAGGCGCTCTACATGACGACGCTGACCCTCAAGCGCATGGCCGAAGGCGGACTGTACGACCAGCTCGGCGGCGGCTTCTGCCGTTACTCGGTGGATCCCTGGTGGATGATCCCGCACTTCGAGAAGATGCTGTACGACAACGGCCCGCTGCTGGCTCTTGCGGCGCAGGCCGCCATTGCGACCGGCGACGGCTTCTACCAGCGCATCGCCGTCGAGACGGCCGAATGGGCGCTGCGGGAGATGCGCGCGCCCGACGGCGCGTTCTACTCGACGCTCGACGCCGACTCCGAGGGTCACGAGGGAAAGTTCTACGTCTGGGACCGCAAGGAGGTCGAGGCGTTGCTGACGCCCGGGGAGTACGCCGCGTTCGCGCGCCGGTTCGGCCTCGACCGCGAGCCCAACTTCGAGGGCGCCTGGCACCTGCACTGCTTCGCGAGCGTCGAGCAGGTTGCGGAGGAACAGGGCCTGACGCCTGCCGCGGCCGCCGGGATCATCGACGCGGCACGCGCCAGGCTGCTCGCCGTGCGCAACGGCCGCGTCTGGCCGGGTCGCGACGACAAGGTGCTCACGGCCTGGAACGGGCTCATGATCCGCGGCCTCGCCGTCGCCGCCCGCGCCCTCGACCGGCCCTTGTTCGCGGCCGCGGCCACCGGCGCCGTGGACTTCCTGCGCGAGCACTGCGTCGTGGATGGCGAATTGCAGGCGTCCTGGAAGGACGGCCGGGCCCGCTTCCCGGCCTACCTCGACGACCACGCCTTCCTGCTCGACGGCGTCCTGGAGCTGCTGCAGGCCCGCTGGCGCAGCGAGGATCTCGACTTCGCAAGGTGGCTGGCCGAGGCGCTGCTCGAGCGCTTCGAGGACCGGGAACGCGGCGGCTTCTGGTTCACGGCCGAAGGCAAGGATCCCCCGTTGCAGCGACCGAAGGGTTTCGCCGACGAGGCGACACCCTCCGGCAACGGCGTGGCGGCCCTGGCCCTCGCGCGCCTGGGCTGGCTGCTGGGCGAAACACGCTACCTGGATGCGGCCGAGCGGACGCTGCGCGGCGGCTGGGCCTCCGTGAACCGCGCACCGTCGGCGCACGCCATGATGCTGACGGCGCTCGAGGAGTACCTCGATCCGCCGCAGGTCGTGATCCTGCGCGGCGAGGCGCCGGACGTCGCCGCCTGGTCGGGGGCGCTGGCGCCGCTCTACGCGCCACGGCGACTGGTGCTGGCGATTCCGTCCGACGCCGCGGGCTTACCCGCGGCGCTCGCCGCCAAGGCGCCGCGGTCGACGACCGTGGCCTATCTCTGCGAGGGCCCGGCCTGCTCCGAGCCGATCGACGACCTGCCGCGCCTCGTTCGCCTGCTGCGCGACGGAATCCTGACGCGCGGGCGCTAGGCCTGCGGTTCAGGCGCCCGCGAAGCCGAGCACGAACGCGACCCACATCCCGAACAGCAGGAGCGTGCTCGCCGCATAGGCCGCGAACCTGTGTACGACCCGGTTGTAGGTGACGTGGATGAGGCTGTGCAGCGCCCTGAGGGCAACGTAGGCCCAGCCCGCGGTGACGAGCGCCGGAGTCGCCGTGCCGGTCGCCGTGACGGCGACGCACAGGACGTAGAAGAGCACCGGGACCTCGAACAGGTTCCTGAAGTTGTCCGAGGCGGCGGTCTTCTGCAGGACCTCCGCCTTGACGCTGGCGGAGGCGAGCGACTGCGGGTCGACGTGCTTGCGCCGCATCTCGCCGAGCCGGTCCACGTAGAGCTTGACCCACACCAGCGCGGTGAGCGCCACCATGCCCACGCAGGGCCCGAGCATCGCCGGCATCGTCGAATCGTTCATCATCCCCCCTCGTCGGTGACCCCGTGCTATCCGGCCCGGCCCCACGCGAGCAGTGTCACCACGCCGAGGACCATGAAGAGGGCCGCCGCCACCCAACGCATGTACCTCATGTTCACGCGGTGCGCCAGCCTCTCGCCCATCCAGACGGCAGGCGCGTTGGCGATGACCATGCCAAGCGTCGTCCCGAGGACCACCGCCACCAGCGAATCGTAGCGCGCCGCCAGCGCAACCGTGGCCAGCTGGGTCTTGTCGCCCATCTCGACCAGGAAGAAGGCGACGAGCGTGGTGAAGAACACTCCCGCCGCCGGCATGGTGGGGTTCTCCTCAAGCTCGTCCGGCCTGAGGGCCCACAGCCCGAACGCGAAGAACGCGAGCGCGATGATCCACTTGAGCGTCGCGGGCGACACCAGGCTGGCGATCCACGTGCCGAGCGCGCCGGCCAGGAAGTGATTGGCCAGGGTCGCGAGCAGGATGCCGAGCACGATCGGCCAGGGCTTCCGGAAGCGGGCGGCCAGGACGAAGGACAGGAGCTGGGTCTTGTCTCCCATCTCCGCAACGGCGACCATCACGGTCGATGTCAGGAACGCTTCCAAGGGTCCTCCGGTCCGGGCGCGGCATTGTACGCGCCGGGCGTGGCCAGTCGTGAGCGCCGGGTTGCCGACGGCCGCCGACGTCCTGGCCGCGGCCGGCCGCCTGGCGGGTGTCGCACGCGAGACGCCGCTGCTCGCGGACACGACGCTCGACGCGGCGACCGGCGGGCGCATACTGCTCAAGCTGGAGCCCTTGCAGCACACCGGCTCGTTCAAGGTGCGCGGCGCGTTCAACCGCCTGGTGCAGCTCTCCCCGGCCGAACGCGCCGCCGGCGTGGTGGCGTTCTCCTCCGGCAATCACGCCCAGGGCGTCGCCTGGGCCGCGCGCCGGCTCGGCGTCGCCGCGGCCATCGTCATGCCCGCCGACGCGCCGCGCGCCAAGGTCGATAACACCCGCGCGCTCGGTGCGGAGGTCATCCTCTACGACCGCGAGCGCGAGAACCGCGAGGAGATCGCCGCGCGGCTTGCGGCCGGGCGTGGCGCCACCCTGGTGCCGTCCTACGACGACCCGCACATCATCGCAGGCCAGGGCACCGTCGGGCTCGAGATCATGCGGCAATCGGCGGTCCTGGGACTCGTCCCGGACGACGTCATCGTCTGCTGCAGCGGCGGCGGCCTGGTCAGCGGCGTTGCGCTCGCCGTCAGGGAGGCCGCCCCGGGCACGCGGGTCTTCACGGCGGAGCCCGAGGCCTTCGATGACGCGCGCCGCTCGCTGGCGGCCGGCCGTCGTGAGCGGAATCCGTCCGGCGGCAGGTCCATCTGCGACGCCTTGCAGGCCCCCACGCCGGGCGTGCTGACGTTTGCGCTCATGCAACACCTGCTGGCGGGCGGCCTGGCCGTCAGCGATGACGAGGTGATGCACGCGATGGCCTGGGCCTGGCGGGAACTCAAGGTCGTGGTCGAACCGGGCGGTGCGGTCGCCCTGGCCGCGGTGCTCGCGGGCAGGCTCGACTGTGCGGGGCGGACGGTGGCCGTGGTCGTATCCGGCGGCAACGTCGACGCCGCGCTGTACGCGCCGGTCATCCGGACAGCGGATCGTTGACGCGTCGTCGCTCAGGGCGGGGTCCACTGCGTCCTGAGCAGCCCGAGGATCACCGAGTCCTGCACCTCGCCCGCAACGCGGTAGCGTTCGCGCAGCAGCCCCTCGCGCCGGAAGCCGAGCCGCTCGAGCAGGCCGAGCGAGGCTGCATTGCGCGGATCCACGTCGGCCTCGAGGCGGCCCAGGCCCTGCGTTTCGAAGGCGTGCGCGATGAGGCGCTCGACCGCGGCCCGCGCGAACCCGCGACCCCACCAGGCCGAGCCGAGCGCGAAGCCGATCTCGGCGCGGCGATGCGCCGTCGAGATCTGGAACAGCGTCGTGGTTCCCACGATGCGCCCTGCGCCATCGGGCTCGATACCCCATTGGTAGAGCGTGTCACCGCGCCAGCCGGCTTCGATGTCCTCGACCAGCCGGCGTGCCTCGTCCAGGTGGCGGAACGGTTCCCGGCTCCAGTAGCGCATGACGCGTGGATCCGAGAACACGTCGAACAGGTCGGCGGCGTCGGCCTGCGTCAGCGGCCGCAGCCGGATGCCACGGCCAGCGAGGGCCGGCAGCGCGTCGCTCACGCGCCCCTCCGGCCCGGCTCATTCACGCGGCTTCACCACGCGGTACTTCGCCAGTCCCTCCGCACCGGTGTCGTACCGCGGCAGGTCGTCGCCCACGCTGGCCCAGCCCACGTGCTGGTCGTAGAAGCAGTGCAGCTGCGGCGCGCGGTCGATCTCGCCCGGAATCGAGGCGCGGGTGACGTGGATCTCGCCCGGGCAGAGCGTCGAGGCGAAAAACAGCGTGGTGCCGCACCGGGAGCAGAAGCCGCGACGGCTCTGCTCGGTGGAGGAGTACCAGCGCAGCAGCCCTTCGGCGTCGCGCAGGCGGAAACGCTCCTCGGTCAGGCCGACCCACGACACGAAAGCGGCACCGTGCGCTTCGCGGCACCAGCGACAGTGGCAGTGGGCGAAGAAGAGCGTCGGCGGCGTGGCCTGGTAGCGGATCCCGCCGCAGAGGCAGCGGCCCTCGATCGGTTCCATGCTGGATGCACCCCCGGGGCCCATGGTAACGCGGCCGCGCGTTTCCCGGGATGCCAGCGCCGGCGCCGGGCGGCTATCCTGCGCGCGGGCCGTGCCGCGGCACGGGGGCCCCGGGAGAACCCATGGAATCGCTGGTGGTGCTGGTCACCTGCCTGGCGCTCGGCGTCGCGGTGGCGCGCGTCGGGCAGCCGCCGCCGATGCTCGCGCAGGGGCTCAACTGGTGGGTGCTGAATGTCGCCCTGCCCGCCCTCGTCCTGTCCATCGTCCCCCGGCTCGCGCTGTCCATCGACCTGTGGTTCCCGGCGGCGGCGATGTGGGCGGTGTTCCTGGCCGGCTGGGGATTTTTCGTGCTGCTCGGGCGGGCGCTGCGCTGGCCTGCCCAGCGTGCCGGCGCGCTGACGCTCGTCGGCGGCCTGGGCAACACGGCCTTCATCGGCTATCCGCTGATCGAGGCGCTGCGCGGACCCGGTGCCCTGCCGGTGGCCGCGATCGCCGACCAGGCCGGCGTCTTCCTCGCGCTGGCCGTCGGCGGCACCTTCGTCGCCGCGTTTTACGCCCATGGTCGCGTCACGCCCGGGATGCTCGCCCGCAAGGTGCTGCTCTTCCCCGCGTTCCTGGCCCTCGTCGCGGGGCTCCTCATCGGCCGGCTCGGCGGCCTGCCGCCGCTGGCGGAGTCCGTCGCGGCACGCATCGGCTCGACACTGGTGCCGCTCGCGTTGTTCTCCGTCGGCCTGCAGCTGCGGGTCCGGCTGCCGGGCGCGCTGTGGCCGGCGGTCGCGGCCGGCCTGTCCTGGAAGCTGGTGCTGGCGCCGGCGATGACCTGGGCATTCGCCGTGCTGCTCGATGTCGCGCCCGGCATCGCCAGCATCACCATCCTGCAGGCCGCGATGGCGCCGATGATCACGGCGGCGATCCTGGCCCAGCAGCACGACCTCGAGCCGGAGCTGGCGGGCGTGACGCTCGGCCTCGGCATCCTGCTGTCGTTCCTGACCGTGCCGCTGGTCAGCGCCCTGGTCTGACGCGGCAGGTCGCTCAGCCGGGGGTGTAGGCGTACTCGAGCTTGATGCCGTCCGGGTCGGCGAAGAAGACCGCGTAGTAGCCGGGCCCGTAGGCGGGGTACCCGGCCGGCGCGTCGAGCACCTGGACCCGCAGCGCCAGCAGCTGCTGGTACACGCGGTCCACGTCGGGCCGGCTCGGCGCCTCGAAGGCCAGGTGGTGCAACCCCGGCACGTAGCGATCGTGCGGCCTCAGGCGGCGCGCCGCCTGCAGGCCGATCTCGACGGCATCGCCGCGCCAGATCGGGCCCTCGGGACAGTCCGGCATGCGCCGGAATCCCATCAGCGGCATCACGCCCTCGTAGAACGCCGTCGAGGTGGCGAGATCGGCCACGGTCAGGTCGAGGTGGTGGATCCGTCCCGGGGCGCCAATGACGCCGGCGCGGCCCAGTTCCGCGTGGATCCTCTGGCGCAGCGGCGCGTGGACCACCGGATCGAAGGGCGGCGCGGCCTGCCAGTCGAGCGCCCAGGGGTGCAGGCCGCGCTGCTCGGCCGCCTCCTGTGCATAGCGGGGGATCAGGTGCGCGTGCAGCGCGGGCTCGGCGTTGCCGAACATCGCATAGTTGATGCGCAGCGCGCCCGTGGCCGCCCTGATCGCGTCGCCGAGCGTGGCCACGTCGGCGAGGAAGCGGGCGCGGGCCGCGCCGTCGAAGTCGTTGAGGTGCGCGACGACCGGGTCGGGCAGGAGCAGGCAGTAGCCCGGCATGACCTGCGGGTCACCCATCACCGCCCAGCCCGATGCCAGCCTCGCGACGAAGGTGGGGTCCTGGCCCGCCCGCAGCGCCCTGACACGACGATGGATGGCCGTCGGCATCGATCACTCCCTGAAGATGAAGTACACGGCACCCAGCATGCACAGCGCCGCCCAGAGGTAGTCCAGCTTGAGTCCCTGCTTCATGTACAGGATCACGAAGGGCACGAAGACCGTGAGGGTGATGACCTCCTGGATGATCTTGAGCTGCGGCAGGGTCAGCGCGGTGTAGCCGATGCGGTTGCCCGGCACCTGGAACAGGTACTCGACGAGCGCGATGCCCCAGGAGAGCAGCGCGGCCACGTACCACGGCTTGTGGTTGAGCGCCTTCAGGTGCGCATACCACGCAAAGGTCATGAACACGTTGGAGGCCGTGAGCAGCGCCACGGCCTGCCAGACGGCCGGCGGGATCCCGGTTGCAGCGGTCACTCGATCACTCCCAGCGTCCTCAGATCGTCCAGCGTCGTCGCCGGGTCGAGATGGTGGATCGCGTGCCACCCACGCTGCCTCGCGGCGTCCACGTTCACCATCAGGTCGTCGATGAACACGGTGCGCGCAGGGTCGAGGCCGAAGAGAGCCTCCGCCTTGCGGTAGATGGCGGGATCGGGCTTGCAGGCCTTTGCCCGGAAGGACGGCAACGCACCGTGACCGATGCCGCTCACGTCGATCTCGCGGTCGAGGAAGTCCCAGTGCAGGTCGCCGATGTTCGACAGCAGGTAGACCCGCCGGGTCTTCGCGACGTCACGCGCCAGGTCGATCATGGACTGCTCGGGCACGAACATGCCGAGCCACTGCTCGCGCAGCGCGTCGAGCGGCATCCCGTCGCGCCCGAGCGCCGCGACCCGGCGCAGGAGTTCCTCGCCATCGAAGTCACCCCGCTCGTAGCCGACGAGGTCGATCCGCTCCAGCATCAGGTCGATGCTGTCGGTGTCGGCGCCGTGCTCGGCGAGGAACCGCAGGAAGCGCGAGAACTCCAGCCGCACCAGGACGCGGCCGATGTCGAACACGACGCTGTCGATCTGCGCGACGCGCGACGCCCCTCGTGGCACGCGGCGGCCCTCCCGGTGTCCGGACTGGATGGGCACCGGGCAACCGGCGCCAGGGGCGGGATTGTCTCAGCCGGCCGCGACCCGCGCCACCGGCGGTGAAAGGGCCGGCAGGCCGCGGGCGAATGCCTCGGCGGCGGACAGGGTCAGCGTGCTGCGCCGGGCCAGGGCCGGGTCGGCCACGGGGTGGTCGGCACGGAAGTGGCCGCCCCGGCTCTCGCGGCGGGCCAGCGCCGCGCAGGCGATCAGGAATCCCGCCGTCGCGGCATCGGACAGCGCACCGGCCGGCTGCTGCGAGCGGACGGCCGCGAGTTCGACGATTGCCTCGGCGAGGGCCGCCGCCTCGCGGACCACGCCCACCTTCGTGTCCATGACCGAGCGGACGCGCGCCAGGGCGGACCAGTCGGGGCCGGCCGGCGCGCCACGCGCGAGCCCGCCGGGAAGCCGGGCATGACGCGCCGGGGCCTCGAGGCCGGCGATGTCGTGCGCCGCCCGGGCGCCGAAGACGGCCGCCTCGAGCAGCGAGTTGCTGGCCAGCCGGTTCGCGCCGTGCAGGCCGGTCGCGGCCACCTCGCCCACGGCCCAGAGGCCGGGCAGGCTGCTGCGCGAGCGTGCGTCGACCGCGATGCCACCCATGTGGTAGTGCGCGGCCGGAGCGACCGGGATGAGGTCGCGGGCCGGGTCGATGCCGGCGGCCATGCACGAGGCGTGTACGGTCGGGAAACGCGCGGCGAAACCTGCGCCGAGCGCCTGGCGCGCGTCGAGGAAGCAACGCCGACCGGCGGCACGCTCGCGGAAGATGGCGCGGGACACGATGTCGCGCGGCGCCAGCTCGGCGAGCGGGTGCAGGCCCGCCATGAAGCGCTCGCCCAGGGAATTCACCAGCAACGCACCCTCCCCGCGCAGCGCCTCGGTGGCGAGCGGCATCGGATCGGCCGCGACGTCGATCGCCGTCGGGTGGAACTGGACGAATTCCAGGTCGGCGAGCACGGCACCGGCGCGCGCCGCCATCACGAAGCCCTCGCCGCGCGCCCCGAGCGGGTTGCTGGTGTGTGCATAGAGGCCGCCGGCGCCCCCGGTGGCGAGCACCACGGCGCGCGCGGAGATCAGGAGTCGCTCGCTGCCACGGACCGCCGCCAGGCCGGCCACGCGGTCGTCGTCGAGCACCAGCTCGCGCACGTCCACGCCCTCGAGGATGGTGATCGATGCCGTCCGGCGCGCGGCCTCGATGAGCGCGCGCGTGATTGCATCGCCGGTTGCATCCCGCGCGTGCGCGATGCGACGCCTGCCATGGCCACCCTCGCGTCCCAGCGCGAGGCGGCCGTCCGGGCCACGATCGAAGGCCACGCCGTAGCGCTCGAGCCGCGCGACCGTCTCCGGCGCCTCGCGGGTCACCGCATCGACGACCGCGGAGTCGCAGGTGCCCGCCCCGGCCTCGAGCGTGTCTGCTGCATGCAGCGCGGGCGAGTCGTCGGGATCCAGGGCCGCGGCGATGCCGCCCTGGGCCCAGGCCGTGGCCACTTCACGGCCGAGCGGCGAGCGCGACAGCAGCAGGACCGGCTGCGGCGCGAGCTCGAGCGCGGTCATCAGGCCACCGAGGCCCGCGCCGACCACGACGACCTGTTCGCTGCCGTGGTTCATGCGGCCCCCTTGCGGCCGACCGCCACCATGCGCTCGACCGCGAGGCGCGCGCGGCCGGCGACCTCCTCCGGCACGGTGACCTCGAAGGTCATCGTCTCGAGCGCGTGGCGGATCTTCGGCAGCGTGATCCGCTTCATGTGGGGGCAGAGGTTGCAGGGCTTCACGAACCCGACGCCGGGATTCGCGATGGCGACGTTGTCGCTCATGGAGCACTCGGTGATGAGCGCCACCTCGGCCGGCTGGCGCTCGGCGACGTAGCGCGTCATGCCGGCCGTCGAGCCGGCGTAGTCCGCCGCCTCGACGACGGCGCGGTCGCACTCGGGATGCGCGAGGACGACGATGCCCGGGTGGTCGTGGCGCAGCGTGGCGATGTCGGCCGGGGTGAACCGTTCGTGAACCTCGCAGCGACCCTGCCAGGGGATGATGTCGACCTTCGTCTGCGCGGCGACGTTCTTCGCCAGGAACTCGTCCGGCAGGAAGATCACGCGGTCGACGCCGAGCGACTCCACGACCTCGACGGCGTTGCCCGAGGTGCAGCAGATGTCGCTCTCGGCCTTCACCTCGGCCGACGTGTTCACGTAGGTGACCACCGGCACGCCGGGATGGCGGGCCTTGAGCGCGCGCACGTCGGCGCCGGTGATGGACTCGGCGAGCGAACAGCCGGCCTTCAGGTCCGGGATCAGCACCGTCTTCGTCGGGTTCATCAGCTTGGCGGTCTCCGCCATGAAGTGCACGCCGCACAGGACGATGACGTCGGCGTCCACCCTGGCCGCCTCGCGCGCGAGCGCGAGGCTGTCGCCGACGATGTCGGCCACCGTGTTGTAGATCTCCGGAGTCTGGTAGTTGTGCGCCAGGATGACCGCGTTGCGCTCGGCCTTGAGCCGCAGGATGGCGTCGATGTCGGGCTCGAACACCGCCCACTCCACCGGCGGGATCACACGGCGGACCCGTTCATAGAGTTCCGGGTGGCCCACGGCGGCGCCGGGGCCGCGGTCCCGGAAAACGGCGATCGGCGTCATGGCGGTCATGTATATACTCTCTTTGAGAATATTAAGGCGGAAACAAGATCCGGCACCACCGGATGCGCTTATTCTACTTTAGGGAATAAGTCTGTCAACTGCTTGACCGCGACCCGCTGCGCCTGCCGCTGCGGGCCCGCACCCTGAGGCCCGGCGCCGGGCGCTCGACGAGCGCCTCGCGCCGGAAGCGCACCAGCCGGGCCGGCCGGCCACCGGTACCCAGGGTCACGGCGCCGGTTTCCTCGACCAGGCCCTGCTGCTCGACCAGCCGTCGGAAATTCGGCTTGTGCAGGGGCATGCCCGCCAGCGCCTCGACCGCCTGTTGCAGCTGCAACAGCGTGAACGCCGGCGGCATGAGCTCGAAGACGACGGGTCGGTACTTGATCTTGCCGCGCAGCCGCGCGATGGCCGTGGCCAGGATGCGTCGGTGATCGCCCCCCATGGCCACGCCGACACCCGGCCCGGCAGTGCCGGCGGCACCCTCGCGATCGGCCTCCTGGACGAGTCCGACCTCGTACGCGAGTTCGTAGCGCTCGAGGACCCGGTCCTCGCTCCAGCCGCCGCCTCCGGTGCCGAAGGCGACGCCGAGCCGCTCCCGCCGGCTCTCCCGCTCGCCGGCCGTTGCCGGCGCGCGGACCCAGGCTGACAGTGCCGGTTCGATGTCCGCGAGGACGTCCGGGCGGCCCCGGCGCCAGTCCTCCCAGGGAAAGTACCGGTACCAGTCGTGCCAGGTCGCCGCGTCACCGCTGCGGTCGCGCGGCTCGCGGACGAGTGCGAGATAGCCGATCGACAGCACGCGGCCGCCCCCCGCCGACGGCGGCGCCAGCTGCCGGTCGAGGTCGCCGAAGGTGTAGAGCTGTTCCACGTAGCCGAGCGACTGCCCCGTCTGCGCCTCGACCCAGGCGCGCAGGCCCTGCTCCAGCGTGCGGTGCTGCCTCGCAAGCGGCCCGGAGGGCAGGGCCTCGGCGGACCCGGACGTGCCGCCCGCGACGGTGAGGACGCGGGGCTGGCCGTCCGTCACGGCGACGATCACCGCGGTCAGGTCCACCGTGACCGACGCCGAAGCCCTGTGCTGTGCCGTCCCGGTCTTCATCGGGACTGACTCTATCGCAGGTCGCTCAGGCAGGCACTGCGGCAAGGCGCGGCAGCGGCTGGTCGCGGTCCTCGAGGCGCAGCACGAAATCGAAGCGATCCACCGCCGCGCAGAGGTCGAGGTCCGACCGCGGTGCCCAGGTCGCCGCGGGATCGAAGAACTTCTGCGCCGCCGGCGCGGCGGCGAGTGTCGCCGGGATACCCGCCGTGTCGAATGGCCTGTCCTCGAGGCGCGCGGCGATCAACTCGGCGCAGAGGTCGTCCTCGACGCAACGCTCCAGGGCCTCGTGCCCCATCCGCACCAGCGATACCACGGCCGGGCGCCGCGCCGCGATGTAGCGGCAAATCGCGCCGGCGTTCACCAGGCTGCCCGTGACGACCTCGTCGGCCCCGGTTGCGGCGCGCAATCCCTGCGTGCCCGCGTGCGTGGTGTGCACGAGGATCCGGCCGGCAACGTCGGTGGCACGGATCTCCGTCGGCGAGTTGCCGAGATCGAAGCCCTCGACCTTGCGCGCGTGGCGCTCGCCGATGAACAGCCAGTCCGGATGGAGTTCCTTCAGCGCCAGCGCCTCCTCGACCGCCGCGACGGGGTGGATGCGGCGCGCGCCGCCGGCCATCGCGTAGCAGGCGACCGAGAAGGCGCGGAACACGTCTATGACCACGGCGAGGCCGCGGGCCTCGCGGGCCCCGGCCACGAAGTCGAGGCGCTCGATGCGCGGCGTCAAGGCCTGGGCCCGGCGGCGCGGACGGCGGCCACCTGTTCGACCGTGATCGGCGGCGCGTCGTTGCCGAACTGGCTCCTGACCCGGGTCAGGACGGCGGCCACGTCCGCGTCGCTGAGCCAGGGAAACTGGGGCATGACGGCCAGCCCCTTGCGCGGCGGCAGCGTCGCGGGGCGCGTGCCGAACAGCAGCCAGGCGATCAGGGTGTCGGCATCGCCATTGACGGTCGCCGAGCCCCCGAGCGGCGGGTATGCATTGCTGACGCCGCTCCCGTCCCGCTGGTGGCAGGAGGCGCAGTGGGTCGCGTAGACAGCCGAGCCCCGGTCCTGCGGCGAGCCGCCCTCGTCCCCGCCGCAGCCGGCGAGCGAGCCAGCCAGCAGCCCACAGGACATGGCCAGGATTACACGCATCGCAGGGACTCCGGAACGACAGGCCGGCCCGGACGGGCCGTGCGGTGGCTCAACCGGCCCAGGTCCGGACACGGCCCGTATCGAGGTGGACGAAATCGGACCGGCGGTAGAAGCCGACGCCGCCCGCCTGCAGGGACAGGGCGAGGTCGCGCAGGGTCTCGGTGCGATAGCCCTGCAGGCGCACGTCGATCGCGCGGCCTTCCATGTGCAGGCTGTGCTTCGCGACGCCATTCGACTGCGCATTCAGCATCGCGTTGGTGACCGGCGAGCGGAACCCCGAGATGACCTCGAACCGGGGCTCACGATCGGCCAGCGCCGCGACGTCGTGGAGCAGGTCGTACAGCTGCGGATCGATGGTCGCGACGTCCCCGGTGCGGAAGTCGCGCAACAGGTGATCGAGCGCCGAGAGCGACTGCTCGCAGTACCCGCCGCCGAGGTAGTAGGCAGCCTTCAGGGACTCGCCGGTATGCGTGTTCACCAGCTCGATGGATCGCGTGTCGACCATGGAAGCGATCGCGCGGCCGGGTCCGCCGAGGGCCACGGCGGCGGGGACACCCATGAGGACGCCGCGCAGGAAGTTCCGGCGCGAGACGCGAAACGACGAGGGCTTCTGGGGCGGCAGCATCGTGGACGGTCACCGGAGAGGGCCAGGGGCGGCGCAAGGATCGCGGAAGGAAAGGGAAAAGGCAAGCGATTCAATCACATCTGCGCGGCTGGCCGGTCCCGTGACGGTCGCCGGGCGTCGTCCCGACGCCACAGCCGCGCCCTCAGCGGTTGACGACGACCGTCCGGGCGCGGGGAAAGAAGTTGAAGTCCGTGGCCGAGGCCACGGTATAGGCGCCCATCTGCCCGCCCGCCAGGATGTCGCCCGCCTGCAACGTTGGTAACTCGATGTCCTCGGCGATGACATCGATGCTGTCGCAGGTGGGTCCGGCGAGCACGCTGCGTTGCAGGGGTCCAGCCACCGGTTGCAGCGGCCGCAGCGGGTATCGCGCGTGATCGTAGAGCTGTCCGCTGAAGGAGCCGTAGAGACCGTCGTCGAGGTAGTACCACCAGCGCCCGTCGCGCCAGGCGCGACCCATGACGCTGGCAAGCACCGTGCCCGCGGGACCGCAGATATAGCGCCCCGGCTCCGCGATCACCCGTGTCTCCGGCGGCAGCGCCGCGAGCGCGGCGCGGATCGGCGCGCAGAACTCCTCGATGGGCATGGCCGGCTCGAGGTAGTCGATGGGAAAGCCGCCACCGATGTCGAGCGTCGCGGTTGCGGCAATTCCCTGCCCCCGCCGCTCGCGGATGATCGCCGCACACGCTTCGATCGCGCGCAGCTTCGTGTCCGGGGTCCGTGACTGCGAACCGACGTGGAAGGACAGGCCGGCGACCCGGATGCCGAGGCCACGGGCGAGGTCGATCAGCGCCGGTGCGGACTCCGGATCGCAGCCGAACTTGCGCGACAGGTCGACGACCGCCGCCGGGCTGCGGAAGGACACGCGCAGCAGCAGCTCGATGCGTGATGCGTAGGGCTGGAACTTGCCGACCTCGTCCGGATTGTCGGCCACGAAGGTGGTGACGCCGAAATCGAGTGCCGCGCGAATGTCCGCGTCGCGCTTGATCGGGTGGGTGTGGATGCAGCGTGAGGCCGGGATGCCCGCCTGCTGCACCAGTTCGACCTCGCCGGTCGTGGCCAGGTCGAACCACGCACCCTCCGCGGCCAGCGTCTCCACCACCGCACGCTCCGGCAGCGGCTTCAGCGCGTAGTGCAGGTCGACGCCCGGCAGCGCTGCGGCAAGGCGCCGGTACTGCCGGCGCACCACGTCGCAGTCGACGACCAGCAGCGGCGAACCGAAGCGACGCACCAGCGCCGCGAGCGCCGAGTCGGTGTACGGCGACGCGAACCGGAGTGACTGCTCTGGGACCATCGACGGCATCCCGTGCTCCTCACCTGCCGCAGCGGACGGCCGCGGAAGGTCGGGAATTCTAGGCCAAAGGGTCCAGCAAGGGCACGACCAGCGCCAGCAGCCGGTCCAGCGCGCCCCGGTTGGCCTCGAGCACCGCGAGTCCGCGGCCCCCCTGCTCACGCCTCGCCGCCTCGTCCGCCAGGAGCCTCTCCAGCGCAGCCGCGAGGGAGCGCGGGTCCGTGACCGTGCCGACCGCCCCGGCCTCCGTGAGCTTGAGGTAGATGTCCTCGCCGTTGAAGTTGTGCGGACCGGTGAGTATGGGCTTGCCGAGCGCCGCGGGCTCGAGCAGGTTGTGGCCGCCGATCGGCACCAGGCTGCCGGCGACGAACGCGACGTCGGCGGCCGCATAGAACATCATCAGCTCGCCCATCGTGTCGCCGAGTATCGCCTCGGTCGCGGCCTCGACCGGCTGGCCGCCGGACCGGCTGATCCACCGCAGGCCGCGTCGGTCGAGCAGCTGCGCGACCTCCGCGAACCGGTTCGGGTGCCGCGGGACCAGCAGCAACAGGCTGTCGGGAAGGCTGCGGCGCAGCGCCGCATGCGCGTCGAGCACCAGCGCCTCCTCACCCTCGTGGGTGCTGCCGGCCACCCACACCGGCCGTCCCCGGGCCTGGTCCCGCCGCCAGGCCGCACCGCGCACCCCAGCGTCGTCGTGCAGCTCGAAGTCGAACTTGATGTTCCCGGTGACGTGGGTGCGCTCGGCGGCCGCGCCGATCGAGCGGAACCTCTCGGCATCCGACTCGCTCTGCGCCGCGATCACGATGCCGTGCGACAGCGTCTGCCGGAAGAGCGGCACGAGGCGCCGGTAGCGCCTCACCGACCGCGGGGAAATCCGCGCGCTCGCGAGCACGAGTGGCACGCCGCGCCGGCCGCATTCGGCAAACAGGTTGGGCCACAGCTCGGTCTCGATGATGATGGCGATGCGCGGCTGGACGCGGTCGAAGAAGCGCCTCACCGCGCCGGGCATGTCCAGCGGCACGTAGCGATGCTCGACCGCATCCCCGAAAAGGAGCCGGCAGCGCGCTGCGCCGGTCGGCGTGACCGTGGTCAGCACCAGCCGCGATCCCGGGCAGCGCGCCAGCAGCCGCCTCACCAGCGGCGCGGCAGCCTGAACCTCGCCGACCGAGACGGCATGGACCCAGATCGAGCCGGGCGCGGCCTGGCTGCCGAAACCGAGGCGCTCGCGTCGCCGCTCGCGGTAGCTCCGGTCCCGCACGCCGCGTGCCAGCTCCAGCAGGAAGGCCACCGGCGCCACGACGTGGATCAGCAGGTTGTAGAGCAGGCGCACCGGCGGCCCTCAGCCCACCGGGCCCGCGTCGTGCGAGCGCTTCAGCGCCGCGAATCGCGCTTGCCATTCGTCGCCGCGGCCGGCGCCCGTGCCGACCTTCTCGAGGGAACGGGCGAGTCGCGCCAGCACCTGCTCGCGCCACGGCCCGGGCCGCTCAATTCGCCCACGGTCGAAGTCGAGCAGCCACGCGCCGCCGCGCCCGTCGAGCATGATGTTGTGGGCGTTGAGGTCGGCGTGCCGGACGCCGGCGTCGTGGAAGCGGCGGATACAGCGTCCCGCGAGGGCCCAGTCCTCGTCCGTCGCCTCCCCGGCCAGCCAGCGCGCGGCCAGCGAGGCCGCGCCCGGCAGCCGCTGGGTGACGAGCTCGCCGCTGTACCCGAGCCCGCGGCGGCAGTAGCGCGCGGCCACCGGCCGCGGCACCGGCAGCCCGAGGCCCGCCAGCTCGGCCAGCAGGCGGAGCTCCCGGAAGGCACGCGTTCGCGCCTCGCCCAGCCACAGGTAGCGGTCGCGGGAAACACGCGCCGCCAGCCCGCCCCGCAGGTAGCGCCGGAGCACCAGTTCGAGGCCATCGAGCGTGATGAAACTCACCGAGCCCCGTCCGCCCGGCGCCTCGGCCAGCCGGCCCCGCGCAACCAGCGCCTCGCGCTCGAAGAGCGACGCGGGGTCCACCCCGACTGTCGGGTCGACCAGCATCGCGCCGCGGGGGAGCTCCAGGCGTTGGAAGGCCATGCGCCTCATCCTAGCGCGTGCGCACGCGGCCGGTTCAGCCCGCGGCGCCCGTGCCAGCCGGGGCTGGTGGCGCGGCGGGCGCCGGGTACCAGTCGCCGGGCTTCACCAGTTTCGACTCGGCGGGATCGCCCTCGTAGGCGGGCGTCATGATCTGCACGCCGTACTCGTTGAAGACGTCGAGGATGTTGGCGTGCAGCGCCGAATACAGCCGCTGCATCCGGCTGGCGTCCTCGGTGTAGGCATTGATCTCGTACACGACGCAGAAGTCGCCGAGGCTGCGCTGCAGGACGAATGGCGGCGGCTCATGCTTCAGTCCCCCGGTGCGCCCGGCTGCCATCAGCAGCATGGCCTCGACCTGCCGCCACGGCGTCTCGTAGCCGATGCCGACCGTCGTGTGCAGGATCAGGCCCTGCTCCCGGGCGAGCGCGCTGTAGTTGACGATGCTCCGGCCGAGGATCTCCGAGTTCGGCACGACGACGAGCTCGTTCTTGGGTGTGCGCAGCGTGGTGACCAGCACGCGCGACTCGACCACGTCACCGGTCACGTCGCCGACCTGGATCCGGTCGCCGCGCCGGAAGGCGCGGCGGTAGGTCATGGTGTAGCCGGCGATGACGTTGGCGATCACGGACGAGGACCCGAGCGAGAACAGCACGCCCAGCATCACCGAGACGCCCTTGAAAGCGGCCGAGTCGGAACCCGGGATGTACGGGTAGGCAACGACCAGGGCGAAGGCCACCACGAAGATCCGCACCACCTTGTAGGTCGGGAGCGCCCATTCGGCGTCGAAGTGCTGGAACTGCAGCGTGCCGCGCCCGATGGCATCGAAGTACAGCCGCGTGAGCTTCAGCAGGTAACGGACGACGAACACCAGCACGGCCAGGAACACGAGGTTGGGCAGCGCGTCGAGCAGGGCCATCCCGAGGGTCGCGAGCGGGTCGGCCACGAGGCTGAACAGCCGTTCGCCGACCGGGCGCGTCAGCGGCCAGAGCCTCAGCACGAAGTCCAGGTAGGCATAGATCACCGCAGCCACGCCCACCCAGAAGACCACCCTCGGCGTCGCCTGCACGACCGACAGCAGGTGCCGGGCCTTGACAACCTCGAAGGACTGGACGCCGACCGACCGCACCCGCGAGGCAATGCGGGTCTCGACGTAGCCGCGCAGCCGGCGCGACGCGCGTGCCAGGACCCACAGGACGATCACCATGAGCACGGTCGCCCCGGCGCTCCAGCGCGCGTTTCGCCAGCGCACCTCCGGGGAGCGCTGTGCACGCCACTCGACGATCGCGCCCACCAGCATGTCGCGGGTCACCTGCGCGAGATTCTGGCGATTCATGTCCTCGATGGCCGCGTCGGCGTCGGTCACGGTCAGCAGCGTCACGGTCCCGGCCACGATGGCGGTGCCGCGCAGGTTCTCCTGGAGCGACAGCCCGTCCGCCGGGAGCGCCTCGTTGCGCGCGAATTCCACGATCCGCCGCTCGATGTCCGCGGCGCGTTCCGCCGCCGGGAAGCCCGCGATGCCGCGAACGCGCAGGATGGCACGGCCATCCACCTTGACGAGCGCCGTGGCCGGGCCGGCCGCCTCGCCGCCGTCCCCTTCGGCCGCGACCGCCGCTGCGGGCCCGGGCCACCACAGGGCGAGGAGGGCAACGGGCAGCAGGGAGCGGCACAGGGCCCGCAGGCAGTTCACTCGCGACATGGAAGGACCTCGGTGTGGCCGCTGCCGGCCGGCTTCAGGCGCGCAGCGTGTACTCGGCGCTGCAATACGGGCACTTGGCCCAGCCCGACTTCTCGATCGCCAGGTACACCCGTGGATGCGAGTTCCACAGCTGCATGGAAGGCATCGGGCAGGACAGCGGCAGGTCTGCGGCGGTGACCACGTAGTTGTTGCTGGCGTTGGGCTCGATCAGCCCGTCCCGGTGAGGCGCTGCGCTGCTCATGACGGTTCTCCCTGCGACGCCGGAATTATAGGGGCGAAGGCTCGCCGCCAGCGACCATCACCGCCTGCCATACGCGCAGCACCCGATGGCGCCCGGCCTCGAGAGGCCCGCCCGGGACCACCGGCGGACGCTCCTCGAGCGACAGACGATGCGAGATCTGGCGGAAGGACCGGTAGGCATCCACGAGGGCGTCGATGACCCGGTGGTCGACCAGCGCCGCGGAGCCCACCGACTCCAGCTGGCGGATCGTGTCGGAGTAGGCGGCGAGCGGCGGGTACTCGCCGGCCCAGCGCAGTACCCAGTACTGTGCCAGGAACTCGATGTCGGCGATGCCGCCCGGGTCCTGCTTCAGGTCGAACTCGCCCTCGCCCGCGCGACCGAGCTCGGCACGCATCCGTTCGCGCATGGACCGCACGTCCTCGCGCAGCGTGTCGCGCCTCACGTGGCGGGTGAGCACCTCCATGCGGATCCGCTCGAACTCCGCGCGGACGGGCGGCGCGCCGGCCACCGAGCGGGAGTGCAGCAGCGCCTGGTGCTCCCAGGTCCACGCGTCCCGCTCCTGGTACTCGGCAAAGGCCCGCACCTGCGTCACGGTCAGCCCGCCCTTGCCGCTCGGCCGCAGCCGCATGTCCACCTCGTAGAGCCGGCCCGCGGCGGTGTGCACCGTCAGCAGGTGCACGAGTCGCTGCCCGAAGCGCGTGAAGAACACCGCGTTGTCCACCACCTTCGGGCCCGCCGTCTGCTGCCGCTCGCCCTCGGAGTCGTGCAGGAAGACCAGGTCGAGGTCGGAGGCATAGCCCAGTTCCCATCCTCCGAGCTTGCCGTAGCCCACTGCCGCGAGGCCCACGGTGCGCAGCTGCCCTTCGGCGCCGCACTGCGGCTCCCCGTGGATCGCGACCAGCTGGTCCCAGGCCATGCGCATCGACCGCTCGAGGATGAGCTCGGCCACGTCGGTGAGCCGATCGCTGACGACCATCAGCGGCAGCCGGCCGGTCAGGTCGAGCAGCGCGACGCGAAAGGAGGCCGCGCGCCGGAAGTGGCGGAGCGCGTCCACCTGCCGCTCGAGGTCGTCAGCGGCGTGTTCGAGTCGCGCGTCGAGCTCGCGCGCGAACTGCGCGCGGTCCGGAAGGACCTCGAAGAGCCGCTCGTCCACGAGTTCGTCGAGCAGGATCGGGAAGGCGGCGACCTGCCGGGCCAGGAAGTCGCCCTGCTCGCAGGCCTCGACCAGCCGCTCGAGGGCCTGCGGATTCTCGTTCAGCAGCGCCAGGTAGGCCGTGCGCCCGCCGATCGACTCGACGATGCTGCACAGCCGCCTGAGCAGCGCCGCCTCGCCGTCGTTGCCGCGTAGCCCGGCGCGCGCCACGATCGTGCGCAGCAGGCGGGGCAGCAGCGTCGCCAGTCGCCTGCGGCCGTGCTCGTCGAGCCGGGCCTGGTAGCTCGAACCGGGCAGCTCGAGCAGCTGCCCTGCCACGGCCTCCGGGTCGGCGAGGCCGAGTGCCGCAAGGTCCTCGATGACCCGCTGCCGGTCCGGTTCCATCGCCCACAGCGAGGCGAGGTCGCCGGGCCCGGCGGGCTCCGCCTCACGGGACGGTCCGAGGATCACGTCGCGGAATCTCGCCGTGACGCGCCCGCGCACCTCTTCCAGGGCGCGCGAGAAGCTGCCCCAGTCCGCGTATCCCATGCCTGCGGCGACGCGCGCCCGGCCCAGTGCGTCCGCCGGCAGGTTGTGGGTCTGGGCGTCGTCCACCATCTGCAGGCGGTTCTCCACGCGGCGCAGGAATTCGTAGCAGCCGCCCAGTTCGGCGACCGCCTCGTGCCTCAGCAGCTTGGAGCCCTCCAGCAGGGGCAGGACGCCGAGCAGGGAGGGATTCTGCAGGCGCCGCTCGCTGCCGCCGCGCAGCAGCTGCAGGGACTGGACGACGAACTCGACTTCGCGGATGCCGCCGGGACCGAGCTTCACGTTGTCCTGCAGCTCGCGGCGCGCGACTTCGCGGGCGATCATCTCCTTCATCCCGCGCAGCGACTCGAACACGCCGAAGTCGAGGTACCGGCGGTAGACGAACGGGCGGACGACTTCCTCGTAGAGCGCTTCGTAGGCCGCCTCGCCCGCCACCGCGCGCGCCTTGACGTAGGCGTAGCGCTCCCAGTCGCGCCCATGCTGCTGGAGGTAGTCCTCGAAGGCGCCGAAACTCGCGACCAGCGGGCCGGACTCGCCGAAGGGACGCAACCGCATGTCGACCCGGAAGGCGAAGCCGTCCACGGTCGGCGCGTCGAGCAGCCGGATGAGCATCTGGCCGAAGCGCGTGAAGTACTCCTCGTTGGCGATGCTGCGTCGCCCGTCGGTCTCGCCGGCCTCCGGATGGAGGAACACGAGGTCGACGTCGGAGGAGAAATTGAGCTCGCGGCCGCCCAGCTTGCCCATGCCCAGCACGAGGAGCTCCAGCGGCGCTCCTGACGCGGAGCGTGGCCGCCCGAACCGCGGCGCCAGCGCGCGGGTCGTGAACGCGTGCGCCGCGCGTATTGCGGCATCGGCCAGTCCGGAGAGGCCGCCGAGCGTCTCGGCCAGCGACGCGCCGCGGGCCAGGTCGCGCCAGGCGATGCGCACCATTTCACGGTGCCTGAGCCGCCTGAGCGCCGCCATGAAGGCAGGCTCTTCGGGAAACTCATCGACCAGGGCAAGCGCGCGGGCCTCGATCCCTCGCGGCTGGCCGGGCCGGTCGAGCTCCCCGCCCGCGACCAGAGACGGCAGCAGTCCGGGGGAGCGGCTCAGTGTCGCGGCGATGAACTCGCTGCAGGCAAAGACGCTGGCAAGCTCCGGCTCGCCAAGTCCCGCGTCGTCGCCGCCCGCGGCACGGTAGCGGTCCAGCAGCTCGCGTCCGCGCGCCGCGAGCTGCCCGGTGACCGGGGGCAGCGCGGGACCCGGCTCAGCTTCCCCGGACACGATCAGCGCCTGCTGATGAGCCACAGGCCGACGATGCACAGCGCGATGCCGGCGACGTTGGCGAGGCTCAGGCGCTCACGGAACGCGGCGACGCCGACGATGATCAGCATCAGCGCCGCGACGGACTGCGTCACCAGCTGGCCGAGGCTCAGGTCGAAGCCGGAGCGGTACAGCAGCAGGAATCCGAGGTCGAGGCCGACAATCGTCCCCGCGAGCGCCAGCGCGGTCCAGTTGACCTGCCGCAGCGACTCCCTGAGCGGCACGCCGTCCGGCACCAGCACGGCGGCCGCGGCAAACAGCACGGTGACCGTCGCGTAGGTCACCGCCAGCGACACCAGCGGATTGACGGCGCCCGGCGTCAGCTTGATGACGAGGTGGTAACCGAAGGTCGAGACGATGGCGAGGACGAGCCAGGCGGCCTGCATGTCGGTGCTTCCTGAAACAGTCAGGCAATCGTAACCGCTGGCACAGGTACCCGGTACGGGCCTGTCCTGCAA
>JAGTSG010000058.1 GCA_018261655.1 Pseudomonadota bacterium
AGGGTCGTTGCCAACCGAGAGGCCGGGCTCGAAGCGGAAGAGGTCGCGGGCGTCGCGGGTCAGCGTACCGGTGATCTGGTCGAAGTCGATGACCGATACAGTCGCGGCGACTTCGGACAGCGGCTGCTCGACCTTGCCGACCACCGTCACGGTCGGCAGCGTCGGCAGGTCGTCCGCATAGGCAGGCACGACCCCGGACACCACCGGGAGGATCGCGATGCGGATGGCCTGTACTAACGGGGTAACGGGGTGACCCGGCATCGAGATAGCTCTACCAGTGCCAGTTAGCCTGATGCCAGCCTACGAAGATCGAGCGTCGAGGGCATTGACCCCGGTCAACGCGCGGACCCCGCGGTCCGGCGCGCCGACCCGAGTTGCCTGCAGAAGGGTAGACGTCATCGCCGGATCGCCAGCACCCCGTCGCCGCTCGGTTCCACGTCGAACCCTGCCTCGCGCAACCGGCGCGCGACTTCGCGCGGGACGTCGCGCCCGCTGGTCAGCGCGTTCGGGTTGCCCGTGTAGTGAAACAGCCGCCCCTTGCGGCGCAGGACGCGCGCGAGCTCCTGGTAGAACGTCCGGGAGTACAGCTCGCCCGCGATGCCGAAGCGCGGCGGGTCGTGCAGGGCAGCGTCGACGGAACCGGCGGGAAGCGTGGCGATCCCCTCGACAACGTCTCCGTGGACGAGCGACAGCGCCTCGTCAGGCGGCGGCGACCACGGGTTCAGGCTGCGCAACCAGAGAACGTCGGCGCTCTTTTCCCAGGACAGCACCCGCGCGGCCCGCCCCTCGAGGCACCACGCGGCGAAGTAGCCGAGTCCGCCGCAGGTATCCAGCACCACCTTGCCCCGCGGCTGGATCAGCGCCACCTTGTGGCGCGCGTCCTCGTAAGCTCGAATTGCGCGCCGGTCCAGTAATAGATCGTGCGGCCCTTGCAGGTCTCGAGGTAAGGGTAACGCTGCCCCTGCCAGGTCCAGGCGTCCTCGCCGGCCTCGACCGTCGTGGTCGAGCGGCCCAGGTCGAGCGAACACTCGAGCGCGGCCTCGCCGGCCCGCCGGGCGGCGAGCAACGTGTCGTGAACCTCGAGCGTGACCAACGGCCCCGTCATCGCGAGGGAGTGTCGCACGTCATGGTCGGTCCATCCGGCGGGTCATCGCCTGCCGGGAGTTGGCTTCCTGTGCGGCAGATGGCGCTCGCCGCCTCGCTGTAAACTGAAACGATGAAGCCGCACCGCATCCGCCCCCTCGGCCCGGCCGACATCGGGCAGTTCCGGGCGCTGCGCCTGCGCGCCCTGCTGGAGGAGCCGACGGCCTTTGCCTCGTCGCCGGAGGACGAGTCACGGCTGTCCGTCGAGGCGGTCGAGTCCCGGCTGCAGGAAACGGCCAGCCAGGTCATGCTCGGCGCCTTCGATGGCGACGCGCTGGTCGGCCTGTCGGGCCTGTTGCGCGAGCGGCGATCGAAGCTGGTTCACAAGGCCTGGATCGTGAGCTTCTACGTCGCGCCGGAAGCGCGGCGTCGCGGCCTCGGCCGCCTGCTGCTCGAGCGCACGCTGGCCCGCGCGCGGGCGATGCCGGGTCTCAGGCAGGTGAACCTGGGCGTGAATGCCGGTAATGTCGCCGCCCGGCGGCTGTACGAGTCGATGGGTTTCGTGGCGTTTGGCCTCGAGCGGGGCTTCATGCTCGTGGACGGCGTGCTGCACGACGAGCTCAGCATGGTCCACGTCCTGCCGGATCGCGATGCCGGCACTGCAGACTAGCGAAAGGGAGTCGAGATGGACCAGGCAACCCTGTTGTGGATCGCGGGCCTCCTGCTCGTGATCGTGGGCTTCGCCGGCCTGCTGCTGCCGGCCATCCCGGGACCGCCGCTGCTGTTCCTCGGGCTCGTGGCCATGGCCTGGGCCGAAGACTTCCAGTACGTCGGCTTCTGGATGCTCGGGGTGCTGGCGCTGATGACGGTGCTTGCCTACTTCATCGACTTCGCGGCCACCGCCTTCGGCGCGAAACGCTTTGGCGCCTCGTCGCGTGCGACCGTCGGCGCCGCGATCGGGACCCTGGTCGGCTTGTTCTTCGGGGTGCCCGGAATCCTGCTCGGGCCGTTCCTCGGCGCAGCGATCGGCGAGCTGTCGCTCAGGCGGCCCATCGGCGAGGCGGGACGCGCCGGCATCGGCGCGACGATCGGGCTCGCCATCGGCGCCGCGTTCAAGATCGCGCTCGCCTTCGCGATGGTGGGCATCTTCGTCCTGGCCCGGTTCTTCAATGCGAACTGAGGTCCGGCGAAGTTGAGTGGGCCTGCTTGGATTCGAACCAAGGACCAAGGGATTATGAGTCCCCTGCACTGACCGCTGTGCTACAGGCCCCGGAGCGAATTCTAACCGAGCCAGGCGGCCGCCCCCTCAGCTCGACGACTCCATCATGCTCTGCGAGTAGTTCTCCAGCCCGACGCGCTGGATCAGCTCGAGCTGCGTCTCCAGCCAGTCGATGTGCTCTTCCTCGGACTCGAGGATGTCCTCGAACAGCTCGCGGCTGACGTAGTCGCCCAGCTGTTCGCAGTCGGCGATGGCCGCCTTCAGGTCCGGGTGCGCCTTGCGCTCGAGCGCCAGGTCGCACTCGAGGACCTCGACGACCGTCTCGCCGATCAGCAGCTTGTCGAGGTCCTGCAGGTTCGGCAGGCCCTCGAGGAACAGGATCCGCTTGATGAGCATGTCGGCATGCTTCATCTCGTCCACGGACTCGTGGTGGGAGTGCTTCGCCAGCTTCGTCAGCCCCCAGTTCTCGAACATCCGCGAGTGCAGGAAGTACTGGTTGATCGCCGTGAGCTCGTTGCGCAGGACCTTGTTCAGGTGCGCGATGACCTTGGGGTCGCCCTTCATGGCCCCTCCGTAGGACAGTGTTTTGACGGGTCGGCCCGAAGGCCGGTCAGGCAGGTTGCACTGCGAGGCCGCAGTGTTCAAGTGTCCGCTGCTGGCGTTCGAGGGCCTGGTCGAAGACCTCCCGCGCCATCGGCTCGCAGCGGCCGCAGCAGGTCGACACCCTGGTCAACGCCTGCAACTCCTTGAAAGAACGGCAGCCGGACTCGGCGGCCTGGCGCAGGTCGCGGTCCCGGACGGCGTTGCACACACAAACGTACATGGCAGTAAGGGTGCCTACGGCTATTGCTGTGGGAATCAGTATAAATGCTAATCATTCTCATTTGCAACAATGGCTGCAGCGTCATTGACTTAGGTCACTGAGGGCGTGCGAACTTGCCGTGATGATGTGGGTCGAAAGGTCGGGCATAGTGCGCGACCGACGCACCACCTCTAGCCGATCGGGCCCGAAGGAGCTAACTGATGAGCCACGACAGGATTTCCCGCCGCAGCCTGCTGAAGGGCGCGCTGCTCACCCTCGCCGCCACGCCTGCGGCTTCGCTGGTTGCCCGCGACGCGTTCGCCGCGGCGCCTTTGGTCGACCCGACCGAGACTCAGGCTGTGGGCCTCGGCTACACGCACGACGCGACCAAGGTGGACCCCAAGGCGCGGCCGACCTGGAAGGCCGGCGCTCACTGCGCCAACTGCGCGCTCTACTCCGGCGCTGCCGGCGCGGCGCAGGGGCCGTGCTCGATCTTCCCGGGCAAGGAAGTGAAGGCGGCCGGCTGGTGCGCCGCGTGGGCGCTGAAGCCCGGCGCCAAGCTCGGCTGATCCTCTAGTTCACCCTTCCATGTCGGGGCGGCCCGGCGGCGCGCAGGCGCCCCGGGCCGTCTTTGCGTCCGGCGGGAGGCTGCGTCCAGCGCCGACCGGCGGCCACCGACGATCATCCCGCAGCGGCCGGGTGCTCGATGACGGCAGGTTCCGTGCTGCAGCCCGAGGCCGGCTTCGGCGAGGTCAGCGCTAGATCGACAAGCCGGTCAGGTTGAACTTCGCCCCGCGGGCGTAGAGCTCGAGCGCCGCGAGCGGCGTCGTTCCCGACGACGGACGGACGGGCGCGGTCACGCGCAGGATGCCGAGTCCATCGAAGCTGACGCTCGCCAGCAACGTCTTGAGGTCGCCGCTCCACAGCTGCAGGGCACCCGCCGTTTCCTCGAAGGTGCCGGCAAGCGCCTTGTCCATCCAGCGGTAGGCGTGCCCCAGGGCCGTCGGGTTGATCTCGAGCTTGATCGCGCCGACGTCGGGCACGCCGTCTGCCCGGATCCGCACCGCGATCGGCCCGACGGCACGGACACCGCCGGAGAAATCGCGGTTGTTGTCGAGGACGAACCGGCAGTTGTTCTGGAAGAGCCCTGCGAGCTTGAAGGTCTTCAGCGGAACGGCCGGGCGGGTGACGAACTGGTGCCGGGTCGTTGAGGCAGACACCTTGATGCGCAACCGTGCCCGGTCGGTGACCATGACATCGACGGCGTCGAGCTGGACTTCCACGATGCGCGCGTTGTCCAGCTGCATGCGGTACCACTCGCGACCCTCGACGTCGTAACAGACGACGGCGAGGCTTCTCGGCGGAACGGGCTTGCCCTGCGAGGAGGTCATGATCCAGTCGTAGACCGCCTGCGAGTTCCTGAAAGGGACCAGCGTCAGCGACTCATACACGGGCCCGGCCAGCGAAACCTGGCCGCCGGCGCCCGAGGCGAGATTGAAGCCCGGCTCGCCACCTTCGGCCGACTCGACCAGGCCCGCCATCTGGCCGTCGAGCTCGAGCCCGACCACGTTCGAAAAGTAGGTGCGGTTCGCGATGGCGGCCTGTGCCGTCGTGGCGAATCCCGCCATGCCCGCGGCGGATCCCAGTCCTGCCACGGCGGCCGCCGTCGCTCCCGACACGCCCAGGAAACCGCGCCGCGAGAGCACGGTTTCATCCGACGGCCCGCGGCCGTCCTCATGGTCTGCCATGGCCCCCTCCCCTGCCTCAACGGTGACGGAAGACGATCGTCACCTCGCGTGATTCCAGCTGCCCTGACGTGCGTTCCTGCGCCGACACCGGGTCGAGCGCGAAGGCCGTGGTGCCCTCGAGCGCGACCTTGCGGATGTCCCGCGTCACGGCCGTGCCGGCCGACCGGGTCACCGGGCCGCAGGCGCCCAGGGCGAAGCCGCCGGCCGGCGCCGCGACGACCGGCGGCGCGCCCGCCGAGACGTTGATGATGTCGCGGGTCGCCAGCGTCAGCTCGGGCGTCGAGCAGGGGCGCAGCACCAGGCGCAGCCGGTCCTCGCCCTTCATCGCGGCGAACTCGTAGGGCCCGAGCTGCGCGAGCTGTCCGCCGGCGAGTTCCACGCCGTCGATCTGTGTCTGCAAGCCGGCCGGATTGATGTTGAACACCTCCATGCGGCCCGGCAGCGTCGGCCGGTAGAACACGACGAACCGGTCGCCCGTCATGAAGTCGTGCGTCGCCGGATTGACCGGCGCCGTGCCGCCTCCCGGCAGGACCGCGTGCACCTCGTACGCCAGGCCTGCAAACAGCGCGCCGGCATCCGGGCTGGCCGGCGTGGGCACCGCGAAGACCGGATCCGGCGCCGCCTGCACTCCGGTCTGGGCGTCGAAGAACTGCGGCGGCGCGGCGGCAAACGGGGTCGAGGCTGGATCCCCCGGCATCACCGGGGCACTGAAGGCGGGCGCCGGGCTGGCCGGCGCAGGCTGGAAAACCGTCGCGCCTTCCTGGGTCGGGAACGCAACCGGTGGCGACGGTGCAGCGGGGGTGAACGGGGCCTGGACGGTGACGGCCACCGCGGGAGCACCTGGCGCCGCGGACTGCAGCTTGCGGTTGAACCAGCTCGTCAGGCCGCCCGTGATGGCCTGCACCAGGCCCGTCACCAGCGTCGTCCCCGTCGCCTGGGCCGCCACGGCCAGCGTGTTCGCAAAGATCTCGCGCATGCTCGTGCCGCTCGCCACGGGCACCGCGGATACAGCGACCGGCGACTGGAACGGCGCGGGCTGCGCCACCTGCGACGGGTCGGCTGGAACGACGAACGGCGGTGCCGCGGCCGGCGATGGAAACTGCGGGTCCGGGGCCGGCGCGGGCGCGAACACCGGAGGCGGCGCGGGCTGCTGCGCCGCGGCCGACAGCGGCAGGGAGATGATCAGGGCCGCCACCACGATCCGGGCGCGGTTGCGCGCGGCCTGCGCCGGCTCGGCAGGACGGTGCGAATCAGCGTCGTCGACGAGACGCGTCGTCATGCAGGACCCCCCCCAGGGCGGCCGATCGCTTGCTGCCGACCCCGCACAACCTTATTGTCTGTCTAGGGTAGCAGGGATTTCGCGCTTGCAGAGCCTCCCCCTCGACCGGGGCCGGACCCCGACCGCGCGAGTCATTGCGCGCGGCGCGACCCTCCTCTGTGCCGGCGCCGCGCTCGCCGTCGCTGGCCATGCCGCCACACCGCAGACGGACCCCGCCGCGCAGGCAGCCCAGGCCGACCTGCTGATGGTGGTGGACTGCCTGCTGCCCGGCCAGGTAAGGAGCCTCGGCCAGCGCACCACGTATCTCAGCGCCCGCCGCCCGGCGCGCCTGCCCGCGCGGGATTGCCAGATCCGCGGTGGTGAGTACGTCGCCTACGACCGTGCCGACGTGCAGAGCGCACTGGGCGCCTGGCTGCCGCTCGCGGAACAAGGTGACGTGGAGGCCCGCGTCATCGTCGGCGAAATCTACGAGCGAGGGCTGGGCGTCGCGCCCGATCATGCCGCGGCAGCGCGCTGGTACCGGCTGGCGGCCGACGCGGGCAATCGGCGCGCGCAGGTGAACCTCGGGCACCTCTACGAGACCGGGCTCGGCGTCGAGCGTGATCCGCGCCAGGCCATCGAGTGGTACCGGCGAGCGGCCGGCGCGCAGGCCGCGATCGACATCGACACGGGCCCGTCCCAGGCGGATTCACCCTCCGCCCCGCCGCCGGTGACCGCGCCCGCGTCCGTTCCATCGCCCGTCGAGCAGGCGGAACTGCAGCAGCTGCGCGAACGCGAGCAGGCGCTGGAAGCGGCGCTCGACGAACTACGCGGCGAACTCGGCGCGACTCGCCAGGCCCTCGTTGCCGCCAGGGCCGAGGCCGATACGGCCAGGGCCCAGGCCGCTGCGGCCCGTCAGCAGGCGAACCTCGCGGCGCAGCAGGTGGCGAGCGCACAGGTACAGACCACGGAAACCAGGGCCGAGGCGGCCGCCGCCGCGCAGCGCGCCGCAACCCTGGCTGCCGAGGCCGCGGCGGCCGAAGCCCGCGCCGCGGCAGCCGAAGCCGAGGCTGCACGGCTGGCGGCGACGCCAGCCTCTCCTCCGCCGCCTGATCGCTCGGCCGAGATCACCGCGCTGCAGCAGGAACTCGACCGTCGCCAGGGGGAGGCAAGGGCGCTGGCGCAGGCGCTGCAGGCCTCGCGCGAGGCCAACGACGCGCAGCTGCGGGCGCTCGAGCAGCAGGC
Source organism: Pseudomonadota bacterium (assembly GCA_018261655.1). GTDB lineage: Bacteria > Pseudomonadota > Gammaproteobacteria > Steroidobacterales > Steroidobacteraceae > SG8-30. The sequence goes on from JAGTSG010000058.1 coordinate 7,356, forward strand.
ACGCGACACCGCAGCAGCCCGCGCCGAAGCCGACGCGCAGCGTGCGCGGCTCGAGCAGGCCTCTGCGCGCCTCGCGCAACAGGAGGCGGAGCTTGCCCGACGCGTCGAGGAAACCGACAGGCTGGGCCGTGAGCTTGCAACCGCGTCCACCCTGGCCGCGCGTCAGCGCAGCGAACTGGAGCGGCTGCAGGCCTCGGCGCAGCAGCAATTGCTGGCCGGGCCGGAACTGGCGCTGATCGAGCCGCAGCTTGTCCGCACGCGTGACATCGTGCCGGTCGTCGCCACCGCGGGCCGCGAGCGCCAGGTCGTCGGCCGCGTGACCGCGCCGGCCGGGCTCATGGCGCTGACCGTCAACGATCGTGCCGTGACACCGAACGAACTCGGCGTGTTCAGCCTCGCGCTGCCAGCCGCCGCGGGCGACTCGCCGGTGAGCATCGTGGCGGTGGACCGGCAGGGCAAGCGCAGCGAGCTGCAGTTCCTGCTGCGCCGCCAGGAAGCGGCAGCGCAGCAAGCCGCCAGTCCGGCACCCGCGGCGGGTGCGGCGCCGGCCGTGGATTTCGGCAACTATCACGCGCTGGTCATCGGCAACAACGACTACCGCGAGCTGCCGGACCTGGCCACGCCCGTCAATGACGCAACCGACGTCGCCGCGGTGCTCCAGAACCGCTACGGCTTCCGCACCACGGTGCTGACCAACGCCAGCCGCTACGAGATCCTCTCTGCGCTCAACCGGCTGCGCGAGACGCTCACTTCCCGGGACAACCTCCTCATCTACTACGCCGGCCACGGCGAACTCGACGAGGTGAACCAGCGCGGCCACTGGCTGCCCGTGGACGCGGAGCGCGGGAGCACGGCCAACTGGATCCCCACCACCGCCATCACCGACCTGGTCAACATCATCCAGGCCAAGCAGGTGATGCTGGTCGTCGACTCGTGTTACGCGGGCGCACTCACCCGCTCCGCCGTCGGGCGCCTGCGCACCGGCATGACGGACGCCGAGCAGCTGCACTGGCTGCGCACCATGTCAGCGCGACGGTCGCGCACGGTCCTCACCTCCGGAGGCGTCGCGCCGGTGCTCGACGCTGGCGGCGGCCGCCACTCCGTGTTCGCCAAGGCGCTGCTCGAGGTGCTCGAGGCGAATGCCGAGGTCCTCGACGGTCAGCGCCTGCATCGCGACGTCGCGGCACGGGTTGCCTTCGCCGCCGCGAACCTGCGCTTCGACCAGGTGCCGGAGTACGCGCCGATCCGCTTCGCCGGTCACGAGGCCGGCGAGTTCTTTCTGGTGCCGGGCGGCTGAACGCCCGGGCCGGGGCCCTTGACGCCAGCGAGGTCCGCCATGTTCGTCCGCAATGCGACCGGTATCGGCCCGATGTCCATGTTTCCTGCCGCCCTCGTCCTGCTGCCAGCGCTGCTGGTATCGACGCCAGCGCGCTGCGCCGACCTGCAGACCCAGCAGCAACTGGACGCGCTGGCGCAGCAGGTCCTGGCCCTGCAGCGGGAGGTGACCACGCTCAAGTCGATGGTCGCACGCGACGCGGCCGGCAATGTGGTGCACAAGGCGACCGGGACACGGCTGGAACAGGTCGGCAGCAGCGCGTCCACCCGGATCAACGGCTCGAACTCGGTGCAGGTGGCCGGGTCGAGCAACGAGACCGTGGCCGGGAATTCGCTGCTGCAGGTCAACGCATCGCGCAGCGTCACGGTCCAGCAGGGACAGGCCACCAGCATCGGCGCCGACGCCACCTACCAGGTCGGCGGCAACGTCTCGCAGCAGGTCGGCAACAGCCTCGGTATCGCGGCCGGCCGCGAGATCGTGGTGAATGCCGGCGACCAGCTGACGTTGAAGACGGGCAGCGCGATGATCGTGATGCGCAAGGACGGCTCGGTGGTCATCAGCGGCGTCAACGTCGAGGTCAAGGGATCCGGCGATGTCGTGATCAAGGGCTCGAAGGTGCTGACCAACTGACCGCAGCCCCGCACCACGGAGGACTCGAGACCATGCACCCATCCCGACGCTCCCTACCCAGCGCGCCGCGGGCAGCGCAGCGTCTGCGCGCGATGGCCCTGGTCGCGACGCTGGCCCTCGGCGCCACGCTGGCGACGATGGCTGGCGCACAGGTCGTCGACTTCCCCGACCCGGCCTTCCAGGACACCGATGGCGATGGGTTCGATGGCGACCTCGACGGCGCGATCTTCGTCAACGGGACGACCGGCGTCGACTCGCCGACGGCCGGTCTGACGCCCTCGACGCCGGTGGCCACGATCAACCATGCGGTCGCACGCGCCTACTCGAGCGGCCGCATGCAGGTCTACGTCGCAGGCGGCGACTACGCCGGGTTTGCGCTGGCCAACGGCGTCCACGTTTTCGGCGGATTCGGCCAGAATTTCCAGCGAGGCAATCCGTGGTCGGGCGCGACACGAACGAGCCTGCGCGGAGGCCTTGCGCCGAGTCTCGAGACATACGTGACCGTCGTCGCCATCGGCCTGACGCAATCGACAACCCTGTCCGGATTCGTGATCAACCAGCCCGTCGCGTCCGGACAGGCCCCGTCCGGCGCGGAACGCAACTCCGTCGGCCTGCTGGTCCGCAATAGCGGGGCCGCGCTGAAGGTCGAGAACGTGCAGGTCGTCGGCGCGGCCCTGCCCGCTGCGCGACCCGGCGCTCCGGGCACGAACGCATCGCCGTCGCCGGCTGCCGCAGGCGCGTCCGGCCTGGGCGCGCTCGCGCGCGGCGGCTGCGACGCCCGGACGCGGCGCGCCGGCGGCGCCGGCGCCTCCATGGGCCTGCCTGGCACGCAGGGCGGCAGCGGCGGTGCCGGCGGCACACAGGCGACGAGTTGCGGCCTGCCTCCGAACATCACGGCCACCGCGGGCCGCGCGGGCAGTGCGGGTGCCAGTCAGGGCGGCACTGTCGCCGCCGCGGGCGCAGCGGGCGCGGCGGACTCCCCGATCCCGGGCGGCACAGGTGCCGGCGGGAAGTCGTTCGACGGCGCCGGTGGCACCGTGACGGGTGCGCTGGCCAACGTGTCGACGGTCCCGGAGCGTCAGGGCGGAGCTGCGGGAGCCCTCGGTCTCGATGGGGGCGGCGGTGGAGGCGGTGGTGGAGGCGGCGGCACTCGCGGGCTTGCAGCCGGCGCGGGGGGCGGCGGGGGCGGCGCCGGTGGAGCGCGCGCGCCAGCGGCCGGCCAGGGCGGATTCGCGGGCGGAAATTCGATCGGCATCCTGCTGCAGAACTCGAGCCCGGCGATCCTCAACAGCGCCATCTTGCGTGGCACCGGCGGTGCGGGCGGTGCGGGCGGTGCGGGCGCCGCGGGACAACCGGGCGGGCCCGGCGGCAAGGGCGGCGCGGGATTCAGCGATCCGCTCGGACGGGGCGTGCTCGGCGCCGGGGGCGCAGGCGGGGCAGGAGGCCGCGGCGGCCACAGCGGCGGCGGTGCCGGAGGTCCAGGCGGGCACAGCATCGGCATCCTGCGCGACGCCGGCAGCGCACCGACGCTGAGCAACGTCAGCTACACGGGCGGCGCGGGAGGGGCCGGCGGTGCGGGAGGCGCGTCACCCGGCCAGGCGGGCCAGGCCGGTCCGGCGGGCGGCGTTCACGCCGTGCTGGCTGCGCCCTGAAGGCGCGGGCCCGGCAGGCTGCGCCCGCGGGTCACACGGCACGCGCGCTAGAACTCCTTGCGCAGGCCCAGCGTCGCGCGGGTGCGATCGAACGTGTCGTGGCCGAACAGCATCGACACGTCGGCAAACGTCATCCAGCCGCCCGGAAGGATCATCGCGAGACTCAGGCCCGCGTTGACCGAGTCGCGATCGACCTCGCCGCCGACGAAGAGGTACTCGGTGGCCGCCGGGTCGAGCGCGTAGCGCGCCATCGCGGAGGCGGGATCGTCCTCGAACTCGTGCTGGTACTCGACCCGCAGCTGCGGCAGGACGACGCTGCCGCTGGTGCTGATCGCGTAGCTGACCCGGAAGCCGACATGGCCGAGCAGCGAGTCGCGCTCGGTCTTGCCAAAGCCCATCGCCAGGCCGGAGCCCGACAGGTCCTGTTCGGTGTAGCCGTCGATCTCCGACTGCGTCCACGTGATCCCGACGAACGGGCCGAAGCTCCACGCGTCGCGACTGACGTCGAACCCGCCGTTGGCGCTCAGCCAGGTCGTGGTGCCGTCGGCGCTGCCGGACACGCGCACGTCGGTCTGCGGCAGGGTGCGCGTGGACTCCTGGAAGACCGAGTTGCGGCGATAGCGACCATCGGCCAGTTCATAGCCGCCGCTCAGCTCGACGAAGCCGCTCGATCCGACGAGCCAGCTGGCGAAGAGCGTCGCATACACGTTGTCCAGCTCGCCGTCGCCGGCGCTCGCCGCCGGTGCGAAGTTGACCCCGGGGGCCTCGGCGCCGAAATCGTAGCTCGCCTGCTCGAAGCCGATGAGCGCCCCGAGCACCGTCCGGTCGGACAGGCGATAGTCGAGTCCGATCTCGGCCGCCGCGCTGTCGCCATCGAGGCTGCGCTCGGGTCCCGCCTCGCTGTCCACCTCACGTTCGAACCAGGTCCCCTGGACGTTGATCAGCAGGCTGAACGGTCCTGCGTCGACTCGCGCGCCCTGCTCGACCGCCGGTTCGTCCTCGTCACGCAGCTTCTCGCCGCGCTCGCGCACGGCCTTGCTGCGGGCCTGCGCCACGCTGACCGGCGTGAGATTGTGGCCCAGGTTCTGGGTCGGGTTCAGGGACGATTCACTGTCGCCGGACAGGTTGCCGAGCCCGCTCGGCGTCTCACTGCAGCGTGCCGCCAGCGTGCCGGAGGCCGTGCCGCACACCGCAAAGAAGAAATCCTGGAACTCGGGATTGGCGGCCCGTGCCTCGAAAGCGCCCAGCGCACATCCGGCCGCGGCAGCGCAGGCAAGACCCGTCACGACACGCATTGGTGTTCTCCTTGTCAGCGTCGCGGGTCCTTTCTACCAGAAAGCCGGCCCGGGAGGCACTGGGCGACCGGTCGCCGGGTGACTCTCCGGGCTCATGGCTGGATCGCCGCGAGCTGGCTCGCGCCGTCCCGCCGTATCCGGTACAGGTGCAACAGCGTCGGTCGGTAAGTCCGGGCCAGGTCGAGCAGGAACCGCCGGTAGGGCGAGCCCGCGGCGGCGGGGGCGAGGCGGACGATGGCCGACTCGAGCTCCCGGGCGACGGTCGTGGACTCGCCGGGCGCCGTGATGCGCAAGCGGGTCGGCTGCAGCATCGTCCCGAGGTCGAGCCGGACCTCGGTCAGCGGCAGCC
>JAGTSG010000101.1 GCA_018261655.1 Pseudomonadota bacterium
ACCACGTCGTGCGCGAGGTGGTCGATCTGCACCACCCGGCAGGGCAGGACGCGAGCCTCCAGCTCGGCGGCGCGCTCCACCTCGCGGACCTGCAGGCGCAGGTCGCTGCGCGGCACCGCCTGGCAGCAGATGCAGGCACCGGCCGCAGCGCCTTCCAGGGCGGCCGGCGTGCCCTCCGGGTAATCGACCACCCCGGCCAGCAGCTGGGCGCTGCAGCTGCCGCACTTGCCGTCGCGGCAGCCATAGGGCAGGCCGACGTTGTGCCGCAGCGCCGCCGCGAGCACGGTCTCGCCCGCATCGACCTCGAACTGGTGCCCGCTCGGCTCCACATGTACGGTGAAGGGCATCGGCGTCTCTGCCTGCGTCGGGGCGACGAATTCTCGCCGATCGGCGCCAGGGTTGAAACCTCGGAGGTGGTGCGTGCTCATCGTGGGCTGCGGCTATGTCGGGCGGCGCGTCGCGGCGCTGCACCTGGCGCGCGGCGAGCCCGTCGTCGGGCTGGTCCGCAGCGCCGCGAGCGCGCAGGCGCTCGAGCGCGAGGGCATCGCGGCCATTGGCACCGACCTGGACGGATCGCCCGCCGATCTCCCGACCCGCGGCGAGCGCGTCTACTACTTCGCACCGCCACCCGAGAGCGGCACCACCGACCCGCGCCTCGCCGCGTTCCTCGCCGGCCTTGCCCGCTCCGGCCAGCCGCGACGCATCGTCTACATCGGCACGACCGGGATCTACGGCGACTGTCACGGCGAGTGGGTCGACGAGTCGCGTCCCGCCAACCCTTCGGTCGACCGCGCCCACCGGCGCTGGGACGCGGAGTGCCGCCTACGCGACTGGTCGGCGACCACTGGCGGCGAGCTGGTCGTGCTGCGCGTGGCGGGCATCTACGGCCCCGGCCGGCTGCCGTTGGACCGGCTGCGCCGCGGGCTGCCGATGGTTCCGGAGGACGAGGCGCCCTGGACCAACCGCATCCACGCCGACGATCTGGCGGCCGTCTGCGTCGCCGCGATGGACCGGGCGCCGAGCGGCGCGGTCTACAACGTCTCGGACGGCCATCCCGGCAACATGGCCGACTACTTCAACCGCGTCGCCGACCTCGCGGGCCTGCCGCGCCCGCCCGTCATCCGCCTGGCCGATGCCGACGGGCGGTTGTCCGAAGGGCTGCTGTCGTACCTGCGCGAGTCACGCCGCCTCGACAACCGGCGCATGCTGCACGAGCTGGGCGTGGCGCTCCGCTACCCGACGCTCTACGCCGGCCTGCCGGCCTGCCTCGCGGGCGACCATCGGGGCACAGAACCCGCATGACCGGCCGTCTCGCCGCCGCTCCGACCGGGATGCGCGGTCAGGTGCCGTCCGATTTCGCGGCGAGGGTCAACGCACTGCCGGGTCCGCGGTAGACGGACCGGATCCGGCGGACGTACTCCTGCGTCTCCTGGTACGGCGGGATGCCTCGGTACTGCTCGACGGCTCTCTCGCCGGCGTTGTAGCCCGCGAGGGCGAGGTCGAGGTCGCCGCGGAACTGCTCGATGAGCCATGCGAGGTAGGTCATGCCGCCGCGCAGGTTCTGCTCGGGGTCGAACGCGTTGGACACCCCGAAACGGCTCGCCGTCTGCGGCATCAGCTGCATCAGCCCCTGCGCGCCCTTCGGCGACACGGCGGTCTTGTCGAAGGCCGACTCGGCGGCGATCACCGCCAGGACGAGCATCGGATCCAGGCCGAAACCCGGCGCCATGGCGTGCACCGTCTCCTCGACTGCCTTGCGCTCGGCCGGCGACACCGCGGAAAGGCTCGCGAGCTGCACCGAGCCGGCACCGCCGGTCGCGGCGGGCAGCCGGCAGTTGGCCTCGACCTTTCGGACCCCGGGCAGCCGGTCGAGCATGCGCCTCGCGTATGCGTCGCCCCGCGCCGCCGCCTGCCGGAACCAGGCCGCAGCGAGCGCGTCGTCGCGCGGCAGGCCCCGCCCGTTCGCATAGAGCCAGCCCAGCTGGTAGGCCGCCAGGGCGTCGCCCTTCTCGGCGGCTGCGCAGTACAGCGAGGCGGCGCGGTAGGGACTCTTGGCGACGCCCTCGCCGTGCTCGTAGCGCTGCCCCCACTCGACCTGCTCCCTCGGCGACGCGGCGTCGATCAGGTAGCCCCAGCCGGGAACACCGCCCTTGCCTGCGGCCGCCGCGCCTGCCGCGGACAGCGCGGCGCACAGGGTGCAGACCGTCAGGATGGCTGTCCGCGGGACGTTGAAGGTTGGTCGGTGCATGGCTGGCATCTCGCCGGACTTTCGGCCGGGGAACGGGAGGATAGGCCCTGACCCTCGTCCAGACCAATGTCGGCCGGCCAAGCCGGGATTTCAGTTCCCGCCAGGCCCGATGCCCAGGAAAGGCCAGATCTCGTCGACCCGCCGTTTCACCGCCTCTGTCATGCGGATCGGCCGGCCCCACTCGCGGCTGGTCTCGCCCTTCCACTTGTTGGTCGCGTCGAAGCCGATCTTGGAGCCGAGCCCGGACACGGGCGATGCGAAGTCCAGGTAATCGATTGGCGTGTTCTCGATGATCACGGTGTCGCGGGCGGGGTCCATGCGGGTGGTCATCGCCCAGATCACGTCCTTCCAGTCGCGCACGTTCACGTCGTCGTCGGTGACGATCACGAACTTGGTGTACATGAACTGCCGCAGGAAAGACCAGACGCCGAGCATCACCCGCTTGGCGTGGCCGGGGTACTGCTTCTTCATGCTCACCACCGCGAGCCGGTAGGAGCAGCCCTCGGGCGGCAGGTAGAAGTCGGCGATCTCGGGGAACTGCTTCTGCAGGATCGGCACGAACACCTCGTTCAGCGCCACGCCGAGCACGGCCGGCTCGTCCGGCGGCCGGCCGGTGTAGGTCGAGTGGTATATCGGCTCGGGGCGGTGCGTGATGCGGTCGATGGTGAAGACCGGGAAGGTGTCGACCTCGTTGTAGTAGCCGGTGTGGTCGCCGAACGGCCCCTCGGGCGCGGTGTCGCCGGGGTGGATGTGGCCCTCGAGGATGATCTCGGCCGACGCCGGCACCTGAAGGTCGGAGCCCAGGCAGCGGGTGACCTCGGTGCGGCTGCCGCGCAGCAGACCCGCGAAGGCGTACTCGGACAGGGTGTCGGGGACAGGCGTCACGGCGCCCAGGATGGTCGCCGGGTCGGCGCCCAACGCCACGGCGACCGGGAAGGGCTCGCCCGGGTGCGCACGCTGGAAGTCGCGGAAGTCGAGCGCACCGCCGCGGTGAGCGAGCCAGCGCATGATCACCCGGTTCCGCCCGATCACCTGCATCCGGTAGATGCCGAGGTTCTGCCGCGGCTTGTCCGGCCCGCGGGTCACGACCAGGCCCCAGGTGATGAGCGGACCCGCGTCCTCCGGCCAGCAGGTCTGGATCGGCAGGCGACCGAGATCGACGGCGTCGCCGTCGAGCAGGAACTGCTGGCACGGCGCGCTCGAACGCTCCTTCGGCGCCATGTCGAGCACCTTCCTGAAGATCGGCAGCTTCTCCCAGGCGTCGCGCATGCCCTTCGGCGGATCGGGCTCCTTGAGCATCGCGAGCAGGCGGCCGACCTCCCGCAGCGCGCCGACGTCCTCCTCGCCCATGCCGAGCGCGACCCGCCGCGGCGTGCCGAACAGGTTGGCGAGCACCGGGATCGCCGCGCCCTTCACGCGCTCGAACAGCAGCGCGGGGCCGCCCGCGCGCAGCGTGCGATCGCAGATCTCGGTGATCTCGAGGTGAGGGTCCACCTCGACGGTCACCCGCTTGAGCTCGCCGCGCGCCTCGAGCTGGACGATGAAGTCGCGCAGGTCCTGGTATTTCATGGCGGGGGCCCGATCGGCAGGTGCGGCCGAGAATTTACCGCAGCGCGGCAGGCCGGGGCAGCGCCGCAAGCGGGTGCCAACGGCAAAGGTCAGTCCCTCGACAACTCCAAGTAGCGATCTCCCTCGATGCGACCCAAGCGTGCTGCCAACGTCAGATGGCGCTGGCGGACACCTGCTGGCCGAGCATCTCCGGGGTGACGAGGGTGATGCCCTTCGGGGTCACCCGGAAGCGCCGGGCGTCCTCTTCGCGGTCCTCGCCGATGACCGTGCCCTCCGGCAGTACGCAGCCACGGTCGATGATGGCGCGCGTGATGCGGCAGTGGCGGTTGATAACCACTTCCGGCAGCACGACCGTGTCGGTGACCGTGCTGTACGAATGGACCCTGACGTTGGAGAACAGCAGGGAGTTCACGATGGCCGCGCCGGAGATGATGCAGCCACCCGACACGATCGAATCCAGCGCCTTGCCTTCACGACCGGGATCCCGGAAGACGAACTTCGCCGACGGCAGCTGCCGGTGATAGGTGAGAATCGGCCACTCCTCGTCGTAGAGGTTCAGCTCCGGGTCCACCGACACCAGCTCCATGTTGCTCTCCCAGAACGAGTCCAGCGTGCCGACGTCGCGCCAGTACGGCTGTTGCCCGGTCTGCGGGTCGAGGAAGGGGTAGGCGTAGACGCGGCGGCTGCCGATGATCGACGGGATGATGTCCTTGCCGAAATCGCGGCTCGAGGCAGGGTC